>NZ_AP025343.1:6700000-7000000 GCF_021654775.1 Paenibacillus azoreducens
ATCACGCCGTGCTCTTAGCTAAACCTGATCGATGAAGTTTCTTGAACGCTTCCTGCACCGATGGACCGAGCCTGAGTTTACCCCTTGGCAGAAGGTATAAGCATCTATCGCATACTCTCATAGAAGACAGAACCGCATCTATCTGATGTTTCTCATGCAACACCGGGATGGCGTTTCCTCGAAACCTCTGTTCCACCTGATAGCTTAATCTATCGGTGTACTCCCAAAAAAGGCAGCCAGTGTTTGGCAAGAGTTTTCTTACGATATAATGATGTGGCTTCTTGAGGCTGATCCTTTCTTATAAGAAAAACGTCTATCGCGTACTCTCTAAGAAGACAGACCGCTTTTAGCGGATGTTTTTCTTGCGATATCAGGATGCGCTTCCCCGATGTTTATACTTTCTGCTATCTTAAATCAAAACCACCCGTATAACGGGTGGTTTGCTCTGCGGCTGAAAGCCTTTGGTACTGGCCAGCCCTTAAAGGGCATAGAATGATTCGCCAACTGCACTACTTTTCCGGCTACCCCTAAAGGGGCTCTTCTATTTCTTCTTCTTTCGATTCTCTTTGGTTTCTTCTCCTGTAAATGGATCAATGTATTCCATCATCGTTATCTGTTCCGCGACGATATCTTCCTGTAATTGATTTCGGATATACTCTTCAATTACTTTCTTGTTCCTTCCGACGGTATCCACGTAAAAACCTTTGCACCAAAATTTCCGATTTCCATACCGATACTTTAAATGCGCATGTCGATCAAATATCATTAAGCTACTTTTCCCTTTTAAATATCCGATAAATGCGGACACGCTTAACTTGGGTGGAATACTCACTAACATGTGAATATGATCCTTGCACGCCTCTGCTTCAATGATTTCTACGTTTTTTCTTTCGCATAATTGCCTCAATATTTTTCCGATATCTTGTTTTAACTTCCCATAGATCACCTGGCGTCTATACTTTGGGGCAAACACAATGTGATACTTACAATTCCATTTTGTATGTGCTAAACTGTTCACATCAGATGTCATCTGTATTCCTCCTTATGTTCGATAAATTCGGTTGGCGAACCAAATTTATTGTAACATTGGGAGGAATTTTTTTTGATACATCGCTTGAAGCTCTCCTGAACCATACGCATAGCGTATGGTTTTCTTTTCACAAAAAATAGCCAGCCAGAGTATTCTGGCTGACCGACACAACTCGCACGAGCTTCTTATAGCTACCTGCCTTCCAACGCTTTGCTCATGACTTCCGAAAACAGGGCGGCAGCCATCCCGCTTCCTGCCATCATGTAATGATCCTTATCCGTACGGTCGAATCCCATCCACACCGCCCCGGTCCATTCCGGTGTATAGCCGACAAACCATAGATCCCGATTTCCCTTCCTGCTGATTCCGGGCAAATCCAGTTGGGTTGTTCCGGTTTTGCCTGCAACCGGCCGGTTCATCCTGGCCCTTTTGCCCGTACCATCATTAACCACGCTGCGCAGCATGCTCGTCATCTGCTCTGCAGTATATGGGGAGATAACTTGATGCGGATTCGATTGATGCTCGTAAATCACATTGCCTTTCGAATCTTTGATTTGGCGCACCATATGCGCCTCGCGAAATACGCCTCCGTTGGCAAAAACACTATAGGCTTGCGCCATTTTCAAGGGGGATACCCCTACATGAAGTCCTCCCAGCGCGATGGAAAGATTGCGATCCTCTTTAGGCAGCTTTATTCCCAGTTTGGCAGAAAATTCACTGGCTTTGGCTATCCCAACCTGCTTCAGCAACCATACGGCAGGCGCATTAATCGACTGTTGAAGGGCCATTCTCATCGTAACCAGCCCCCGATATGCTCCGTTCAGATTTTCAGGCTTATAACTTCCATAGGTCATCTTCTGATCCGGGAGCATGCTGTCAGGTGAAAACATGCCGCTTTCCAGCGCCGGTCCGTAATCGATAATCGGTTTGAAGGCGGAGCCTGGCTGGCGCGCATCCACAATAGCCCTGTTCAGATCTCCCGAACTTGGATTCCGTCCGCCTGTTAGCGCCACCACCTCGCCCGACCGGTGATCAACGATGGCCATAGCGGACTCCACCTGCTGGCTTTTTCCGCTCGGAGGGAATAATTCCGGTTTTAAAAATGTCTCCTCCAGCACCCCTTGGGCTTTCATATTCATTCCCGTCACAATCGTATACCCTGCTGACTGCAGCTCCTGCTTCGGTTTTCCAAGCAGCTGTGAAGCTTCCGTCAACGCGGCATCAATATAAGAAGCTCCTACCTTCTTTTCTTTGACCACGGCAGGACGCTGATATTCCTCATGAAGCGCAGCCGTCATTTCTTCGCCGGTTATCAACCCCTGCTGATGCATAATATCCAATACAAGAGCGCGTCTTTGCGCGGAAAGTTCGGTTTGCTCTCCCGGATTATAGATGGAAGGCCCCTTGGGGATGCCCGCCAAAGCAGCGATTTGCATGATATCCAACTCTTTCAGATCGGCGATGCCAAAATAATGCTCTGCCGCCGCCTTTACTCCGTATTGTCCTTCACCCATATAAATCTGATTGAGGTACAATTCCAAAATATCGTGTTTCGACAACCGTTTCTCCAAAGCCAGCGCAATCGATGCCTCGTTCAACTTGCGGAGCATGTTTTTGTCCCTGTTCAGATACAGGTTCCGGGCAAGCTGCTGGGTGATGCTGCTGCCTCCTTCCGATACTTCCATCCGAAGCGCATTGTTGAATAATGCCCTCGCGATTCCCGTGTAATCCAGCCCCTGATGATGATAGAAGCGGCGGTCTTCCACCGCCAAGAAGGTATCGACAAGCAACTTCGGCATTTCCTCAAGCCTTGCCGCCTTTCTGTACCCGGATTCAGGCAGCGGGATTTTGCGCAGCACGGTTCCGTCCGAGGCCATCAATATACTCGATTCCTGAAGGACCAGTTTCTCGGGGTGATGTTTCACCACGGATTCTCCATATACATGTACATACAACAAGCCGGCTAGGAACAAAAGGGAAGCGATTACCGCGACATCAAAGGCAATATAGCAGCTTGTAAGGCCCCTTCGTTTCATTCGAGTAATCAGTTCGCTCATGGCGAAGCGATCAGGTTCTCCAGGAACCTCTCCATACCAAGCGCTTCCCGCTTGATGGCCTCCATCTTGGATTGCCCGCCGCCCTGCTGATTATCCCCAGCTTTTACGGCATCATCCAGCAAACGGATCAAGGATTTCAGCCTTAAAATCAATGCCATTACCTCTTCATTTCCCGGCGCAACCTTTGGTGCTTCCGCTTCCCTTCGGGACGATAATGGACGATCATTCGTACGGGTTGCCGCTTTGTTAATACGTTCAAGACATGCACCCATTTCCCGCAATTCTCCGATTGATGAGACTGTCAACTTCTCGAAGGAGCCTTGTTCGGCCAATTCCCCTGCCGCTTTCAGCAGCGACTTCACATCATCGGCCATTTTCTGCGAGCGCAGCATAAATATGGCGACAAATACCGTCAGAAAAATAAGGATCACCGTCGGCGTTTTGCCGATATGGTTGATCAACCAGTGGGAAAACCGCACCACAAATGCGTTAGAGTCCGACGAATAACGAGCATATACCAGCAAGAAACTTCGATATACAATCAAAAGAATAACGCCGCTGATCAGCGCGCTTCCCAAAAAAACATATAAATAACCTGCACGTACCGTCAGCAATCTTTTCAAAACCTCTACCCCTCCTTGCATAAATCCCCGCTGCAACAAAAAACTTCGGCACAAGCCGCATACAACGGGGTTTCTCAAAGCGAAACCCGGACCGGAATTCTTGATGCTTACGCTCTGAAATTGAAGGATCTTGCAAATTCCTTATTTATGAAGGATAAAGGGCAAATCTTAAGAATCATCCCATTAATTCTTAACATTCTCTTAAACTCACGCCTGACATAAATTCAGCTACCTCTTGCACAATGGAAACCGGGTGATAAAATCCGTCCGCTCATTACTGCTTTGCGCCGTAATCTTTCCTTGGTGACGGTCGATAATTCCCTTGGCAATCGCAAGCCCGAGTCCCGACCCGCCGGTATGTTTCGAACGCGAGCGCTCCGCACGGTAAAACCGTTCAAAAATATGCGGCAAATCGCCCTCCGGAATCATTTCCCCAAAATTACTGATTTTCACAATGGCTTCATCCTCGTCGCGTTCAAAAGATACCTCGAGTTTCTTGCCGCCCTTCCCATACCGGATCGCATTGGCGATCAGATTCTCATAAGCACGAACCAGCTCCTTCGGAGCCGCCTCGATCCACAATGTTTCCTCCGTATGGTCATGAACCGTATAGGTCATGTCTGCCAGATTCAGTTCCGGAACCGCTTCTTCCGTAAGCTGCCTGATAAAAGCCTTCAAGTCGAGCTTTTCCGTCACAAGCGGAAGCTCACCGCTGTTCACGCGTGTATATTCGAATAAATCATCGATCAGTTTGCGCAGCACAAGCGTTTTTTGATAGGCGATATCCGCGTAGTACCTTAGTTCCGCCTCATCCCGGCAGCGGTCCTTCACAATGTAATCCAAAAATCCGAGGATGGACGTCAGCGGCGTGCGCAAATCATGGGAAACGCCCGTAATCAGTTCGTTTTTCGCCTGAACAGCTGCCCTTTCCTCCATCAGGGAGTGCTGCAGCCTGTCGGACATGATATTAATATTTTCAGCCAAAACGCCCAGCTCGTCCGTCGTTCTCACCTCTATGCGATGAAGTTCGCCCAGTTTGGTGATCTGCTGAATACCGGATGTGATTTCTTCAAGATAAGAGATAATTTTCTTCGTAAATATGAAAAAAAAGAACAAAAAACTGATAATGCCGGCAGCCGCAAGCATCGGCGCTGACCCAATATGATTAATAATCCATCTCAGAATGGCCGTGTGCTTGCCCGTAGACGGGGCAGGATTCAAATAAAGCATGGAGTTAACCATCTGATACCCTGCTGTCAACACCCCAGCGCCCGATATGGCGCTTAACATAAATGCCCAGATAAATTTCCAGCGGACTGTACTTATGTACTTTGGATTCATATTTATGGCACCTCCAACTTTCAGGACGGTCCGTCCAGTTTATATCCCACGCCCCAAACCGTTTGCACGTAACGGGGACGTTTCGGATCGGGTTCGATTTTCTCGCGGATTTTCCGCACATGGACCATAACGGTGTTGCCCCCGTCCAAAAAAGGTTCATTCCAAACTTTATTGTAAATCTGCTCCATGCTGAGCACCTGCCCCTGATGTCTTGCCAGCAGCTCCAAAATCGCGAATTCCCGCGGTGTCAGCTTCACTTTGCGGTTGTCGACATCCACCTCGTGTTTGGCGGTATCAATCACCAAATCTTCGAATGTCAGCAAATGCTCATCCGCGGATACAGGGGTATCTTTATTAAACTGATGGTAGCGGCGGAGCTGCGATTTAGCCCTGGCCACAAGCTCGAGCGGATTAAAAGGTTTTCCGACGTAATCATCCGCGCCTATGCTGAGCCCGTTGATTTTGTCCATGTCCGTATTTTTCGCCGAAAGCATGATGATCGGGACATTGCGTTCTTCGCGGATTTTCATGCATGCGGCGATACCGTCCAGATTGGGCATCATCACATCCAAAATAATGAGGTCCACCTCTTCGCTTTCAAGCCAGCGGAGCGCTTCCGCACCATCATAAGCTTTAAGCAGCCTGTATCCTTCATTGGATAAATATATCTCAAGCAGCTTCACGATTTCTTTTTCATCATCCACAATCAGAATGGTTTCTTTTTTCATGTTAAAGATCCTTTCGCAGTTGATATCATCCACACCTCCTTTATATTAACAGAGTTTCCAGGCTAATAACGTTCATTAGACGAAAACGGCAAAAAGCCCTCGTTCACCATGCGGTTAACCAGGACTTTTGCGTGAGATTCAATAGGAAATGAAGTTTACGAATTTAAAAGGCGGATAAACTCATCCTCATCCTCAATGACCTCTATTCCGAGATTTTGAGCTTTGGCGAGCTTGCTGCCAGCCTTTTCGCCGGCAATGACGAGATCGGTCTTAGCAGATACGCTGCCGGTTACTTTTGCTCCTAATGCTTCCAGCCTCTTGGCAGCCTCGTCACGGGTCAGCTGATGCAGCGTGCCGGTCAGAACAACCGTCTTGCCGCTGAAGAAGGAATCGGTGCTTACGGCTTTCGGCGCTTCCGGCGCTTTGGCTTTTACGCCCAAGGAAAGCATCTTTTCGATGCCCGTCTTCATAAATGGATCCGCGAAAAATCCGACGATGCTTTCGGCGACAATGCCGCCTACATCCGGAAGGGCGATCAGTTCTTCTACGGTCGCATTCATGACGGCATGCAGATCGCGGAAATGGTCAGCCAGCATTTTGGTCGTCGATTTGCCGGTATTCGGGATTCCTAAGGCAAACAGGAACGAAGCGAGATCCCGATCTTTGCTTTTCTCGAAGGCCGCGAGCAGGTTGTTTGCTTTTTTTTCGCCAAAACGGTCCAGCTTGATCAGATCCTCAAACGTCAGCGTGTACAAATCCGCAGGCTCGCGCACATTCAGCTCATTGTACAGCTGCTCGGCCGTCATGACGCTGAACGTCTCGATATCCATCGCATCCCTTGAGGCAAAATGGGTAATCCGGCCAATAATTTGCGGCTTGCAGTCCAAACGGTTGTTGCAGAACAAATGAGCGCCGCGCTGCTCGAGCGGGAATCCGCATGCAGGGCAATGTTCCGGATACACAATCTCTTCGCCATCGCTATCTTCGGTCACTTTGCCCAAAATTTCCGGGATGACGTCATTGGAACGGCGGATAAAGACGCGGGTACCGAGCGCATGCTTCAAGTTTTTCCGTTCGATGTCCCCAATGTTGTTCAGCGTGCAGTTCTGCACCGTAACACCCGCCAGTTCGACAGGTTCAACGCGCGCGACCGGCGTGATTTTGCCCGTACGTCCCACTTCCCAGGAGACGGATTCCAGCACGGTCGTCGTTTCCTCCGCCTCAAACTTATAGGCGACCGCCCAGCGCGGGAACTTATCCGTATACCCCAATGCTTCCCGGGTGCGCATATCCACAATCTTCACGACGGCGCCATCAATGAGGTAATCGAGTCCCGAACGGCGCTCCTGAATATCTTCTAGTTGCTTCGTCACGTCGTCGAAGTTTTCGAAATACGAAATATACGGGTTCACCTTGAAGTGATTGTCGTGCAAGAAGTCCATCATTTCCTTGTGACTAGCAAAACGGATATTGTCGGAATAACCGACGTTGTAAAAAAACGCGCTTAGCTTGCGCTCTGCCGTTACCTTCGGATTCAGGTTGCGGAGTGCCCCGGCTGCGGCGTTGCGGGCATTTTTGAGCGGCTCTGCCGCTGTCTGGTTATATTTGTCCAGCACCGACAGGTTCATGATCCCCTCGCCCTGCACCTCTATCGTGCCGTCTTTATAAGGGATGGTAAGCGGCACGGATTTAATCGTTTTGACTTGGGCCAAAATGCCTTCGCCAACGACGCCGTTGCCGCGGGTCGCCGCCTGCACCAGTTTGCCGTCCGTATACGTCAGGTTGAGCGTCAGCCCGTCAAATTTCAATTCCACCGCATAGCTTGGCTGCGGCAAAGGATTGTCCGGATTTTTGCTGTTATAGTCCGCCACAAGTTTGGTCACACGCGTGTTCCAGTTTCCCAGCTGCTCCAAATTTTGCGCCTTGTCCAGGCTCCAGAGCGAAGACAAATGACGATGCTGCACAAAGCCTTTCAGCAGCTCCCCGCCGACGCGCTGGGTCGGAGAATCCGGCAGAACAACGCCGCTCTCCTTCTCTAAAGCTACCAGCTGATCATACAAGGCATCGTACTCTTTATCGCTGATCAGCGGTTTGTCCAGCGTGTAATAATGATAATTCAACTTGTTCAGCTCGCGGACGAGCTGCTCCATCGTAGACATTGGATCCATGCGGGGACCATCCCTCCGTCATATATAAAATAATTTCTGTTCATTCTGAAATTAGTTCGTGAATCGATGCAAGGTTGCCGCTGCGGTTACGGATCGTTCTTCCGATCGCTGCCCGCCTTCTGATTTTCTGAATTAGATTTTATAAGGTGAAAATAATTCAACAAAGCGTATGCTTCCGATGCCAGCTTTCCCGCGGAAAGCTTTTAGGCGAACGCTACCGCTTCTTCAGATCGATTCCGTCCCCTCCGCTAATCTGGCATCTGGCCCAGAACTAATGAAGTTGAGTTCTACTTCTAACCATCCACTTTGGTAATCGGCGCGAACGCAGACAGCAGACGTTTCACGCCGACAGGCGCCGGAAAAGCAATTTGCAGCTCGGTGTCGTTGCCGGCCCCTTTGATCGACACGACTGTGCCGGTACCCCATTTGCCATGGGCGACTTTGTCACCGGCTTTAAGGGTGGTTAGGTCAGACTTGCCTCCCGAAGCCGCCGGCTGCGACGTTGAAGTCGTCACCGTAACCCTTGCCTGCGAACCAACGGCCTTTGCCGTTGAACCGCTTAAGGAAGAGTTGGCGCTGCTGCGGCCGAAGTTGCTTCCGCTGCCGTTTCCATTGCCGAATCCGCGGCCGCCGTACGAGCCCCCAATATTGCCGCCACGGCCGTAACGGTCGCGGGCTACGCCGGTTTCTTCCTTAAGCTCCTCAGGAATTTCGTTCAGAAAGCGTGATGGCTGGTTAGCTGTCGTCCGTCCAAACAACGTCCGCATCTGAGCGCAGGAGAGATACAGCTGCTGCTCCGCCCGCGTGATGCCGACATAGGCCAGACGTCTTTCCTCTTCCAGTTCCTCATTATCGGAAAATGCGCGGCTGTGAGGGAATACTCCCTCTTCCATCCCGACGATAAATACGATCGGGAATTCCAAACCTTTGGCGCTGTGCATCGTCATGAGAATAACCGCATCCGTTTGTTCCTCTTCATCATCATTCATCGAATCGATGTCCGCAATCAAAGCAAGATCCGTCAGGAACGACACGAGCGACTTGTCGTCATTATTTTTCTCGAATTCCATCGTAACGGACAGGAACTCATCAATATTCTCGAGGCGCGACCTCGATTCGATCGTGTTTTCGCGCTGCATCTCGATGCGGTATTGGCTCATCTCAAGCATTTTTTCGGTCAGCTCCGTCACCGAAAGGTAATCCACCATCCGGTTCAGCGCTGCGATCATATCATAGAATTCCACCAGCGCGTTGCGCGTTTTTCCGGCAAAACCGAGATCGTCCACGACCGCAAGCACCTGGAAAATCGAAACGCCGCGTTCGGCCGCAGCCGCGGCAAGTTTGGCAACGGAAGTGTCGCCGATGCCTCTTTTGGGCACATTGATAACGCGCGCCAAGCTGAGATCGTCATCCGGGTTGGAGATAAGGCGCAGGTAACCGAGAATATCCTTAATTTCTTTACGGTCATAGAACTTGATGCCGCCGACGATCTGGTACGGAATATCGGACTTGATCAAAATTTCCTCTATGACCCGGGACTGGGCGTTTGTACGGTATAATATGGCATGATTCTGATAGGGTATGCCTTGCTTGACGTTTTTGTTGATTTCGGAGGTAACGAAATAACCTTCATCATGCTCCGAATCGGCGCGGTACACCTTGATCTTCTCACCTTCGCCTTTGTCGGTCCACAGCTTTTTCGGCTTGCGGCCGGTGTTTAGCTTAATCACTTCGTTCGCAGCGTTCAGAATCGTAGAAGTCGACCGGTAATTCTGTTCGAGCAGGATGGTCCGGGCTTCCGGATAATCCTCCTCGAAATTCAGAATGTTGCTAATGTCGGCTCCGCGCCAGCGGTAGATCGACTGGTCGCTGTCACCAACCACGCAAATCCGGTGATGGCCGTCAGCCAGCATCCGGCAGAGCATATACTGCGCCCGGTTGGTATCCTGGTATTCATCGACATGGATGTATTGGAATTTCTTCTGGTAAAAATCAAGAACCTCGGGCACTTCCTTAAAGAGCTGGATCGTCGCCATGATCAGGTCATCGAAATCCAGCGAGTTATTGCTTTTCAGGCGGCGCTGGTACATGGTGTATACCTGTGCCGCGATGCTTTCAATATAATCGCCGGCTTTTTGCTCGTATTGGGCCGGGGTAATCAGCTCATTTTTAGCCGTGCTGATGAGGGAAAGAACGGCTTTGGGCTCGAATTTTTTCGTATCCAGGTTCAAATCCTTCATGCAATTGCGGACTAAAGACAATTGATCCGTGGAGTCCAAAATAGTGAAATTGGAGTTGAACCCGATCCGGTCAATATCTTTACGGAGAATGCGCACGCACATGGAGTGGAAGGTGGAAACCCATATATCACGGCCTTCGCCGCCGACGAGCTTGGTTACACGCTCCTGCATTTCCCGTGCGGCTTTATTCGTAAATGTGATCGCCAGAATCCCCCAAGGCGGGGCTTTGCGGGTTGCGATCAGGTAAGCGATCCGATGCGTCAGCACCCGGGTCTTGCCGCTTCCCGCTCCGGCCAGAATCAGCAGCGGGCCTTCCGTCGCTTCAACGGCCTGCCGCTGCTCTGGGTTCAATTTTTGAATCGCTTGTTGTATGTCAATCGGTTGCATGCGCGCATGCTCCTTCCTAAGTGAGATTGAACTCGCACTAAATGCGATTTTGCTTTGAAAGTCCAGCCTACTTCACAGCCTTAACGGTAAGAAGCGCCTGTTCCAAATTTTCATATACCGCATTTCCGACCACGATCGTATCGCAAACGGCTGCCGCCTTGGCCGCGGTTTCTTCGTCATGAATGCCGCCGCCATAAAACAGCTTCGCGGACTGAATGGATTGATGTATTTTTTTGACCGTGTCCATGTCGCCGAAGGTGCCGCTATACTCGACATAAATAACGGGAAGAGACATCAGCTTGTCCGCCACCTGCGCATAAGCAGCGGCTTCCGCCGCTTCCAGACCGGTTTTGGCGCCAGTCAAACGGGCCACGGTTGAATCCGGATTGAGGATAATATATCCTTCGGGAACGAGCAGATCCCACGGAATCATATAACCGTATTCCTCTACGGCCCGCTGGTGCTGTCCTGTAATCCACTCGGAGTCCGCGGTGTTCATCACCATCGGTATCATATATAAATCGAATCCGGGGACAATCATCTCCAGATTGGAGACCTCAAGTACGCACGGCAGCTCAAACCGGCGCACGCGTGACATTAAATCCACCGTATTTTCAAACGTAACGCCGCTTGATCCGCCCACCATAATGGCATCCGTGCCCGACATGCATACCGCTTCCAGCGCATGATCGTCGATTTCCCGGTCCGGGTCCAGTTTAAAAACATGTCTCCATGGTTTAATCATCTGCTTCAAAGATCATTCCTCCACGACTTTTCTACATAGATCTAGTCTATGTCAGCGCAAGGGCAGTGTCAATTTGTTGTTCGTATCCAATGCGAACATTTTTAAGGAATTTCCAGAACCTCGCCAGAAGATACACAAACCTCAAAGATAGCTTCAATATAAACGTCTTTCAACAAAAAAATCTCCCGCGCGCGAGGAGACTCTTTTCATCATTATTAATGGCCTGATTGTTTCATGTGATAAAGGAAATCTTTGAGCCCTTCCCGCCAATGCCTTAAGTCGCGAAAGCCATTCGTTCTGATCGCTCCATGATCCATAACCGAATTGGCCGGACGCGGGGCCGGACGTAAAAATTGGGCCGTCGTGCATGGCTCGAGCCTGGCGGTGATGTTCAAACCGGCGGCTTCGGCCTCCGCAAAGATAGCCTCCGTAAATTCATACCAAGTGCATTCCCCGGTATTTGAGGCGTGATAAATTCCATACCGCTCTGTCTGGATCAACTCGGACAAAAATCCGGCCAAGTCTATCGTGTATGTGGGCGAACCCTTTTGATCATGCACCACCTGCACCAGCGGTTTCTCCTGTCCTAAACGGAGCATCGTTTTAACGAAATTATTTCCGTATTTCCCGTAAACCCAGGAAGTCCGGACGATAAAATAGCGGGATGATAACGTCTGTACCAGCATTTCGCCGGCTCTTTTGGACTTGCCATATACGCTTCGGGGATCGGTGTTATCGTACTCCCGGTAAGGATGAGGGGATAAACCGCTAAAAACGTAATCCGTACTGATATAGATCATTTTGGCCCCAGCTTTTTCCGCAGCCAGGCATACATTTCTTGTTCCGTCAGCATTTACCCGGTACGCTTCGTCGATATCCGCCTCAGCGGCATCTACAGCCGTATAAGCGGCACAATGAATCACTGCGTCGGGTCGAAACGCCGCCATCGCCTTTTGGCATTGTTCCAAATCCGCTACATCGAGTTCATTGCGGCCGCATCCCCGAACCTCGTGACCTGTTTGAAGCAGCACGGTTACAGTATCCCTGCCCAATTGTCCATTTGCTCCGGTCACCAATACCCGCATCAAGCTCCCCCCAGCCGCGTACCATACTGTTTGGCATAATAGGCCTGGTAATCGCCTGATTGAATGCGGCTCCACCATTCCTCATGATTCAAATACCAACGTATGGTTTCTTTGATCCCGGTCTCAAAATCATATTGGGGTTTCCAGCCAAGCTCACGGATGATTTTGCTTGCATCGATCCCGTAGCGGCGGTCATGTCCGGGACGGTCTTCCACATACGTAATCAGCGATTCCGGTTTGCCCAGCTCTTTCAAAATCTCTTTTACGATATGAATATTGGTCCGTTCATTGTTTCCCCCGATGTTATAAACTTCACCGGCACGGCCGCTGTGGATCACCAAATCAATGGCGCTGCAATGATCTTCCACGTAAAGCCAATCCCGGATGTTCATGCCGTCGCCATAGACAGGCAAGGGTTGATCTTGCAAAGCCCGGGAAATCATCAAAGGTATCAATTTTTCGGGAAATTGGTACGGACCGTAGTTGTTGGAACAGCGCGTAATGTTGACCGGAAGGCCATACGTTTCATGGTAGGCGCGGACCAACACATCTCCTCCGGCTTTGCTCGCCGAATATGGACTGTTGGGAGACAGCGGCGTTTCTTCCGTAAATAGTCCGGTTTTTCCCAGAGATCCGTATACTTCATCCGTGGATACTTGAACGAATTTGGATACGCCATATTTTTTCGCCGCATCCAGCAGCAACTGCGTGCCAAGAACATTGGTCCTAACAAAGATGTCCGGTTCCAAAATACTGCGGTCCACATGGGATTCGGCAGCAAAATTTACAACGACGTCGATACCCTGCCGAAATAATTGGTCCACGCCTTTGGCATCCGTAATATCCGTTTTTGAAAACGAATAATTAGGATGGTTCTCTACCGCCTCCAAGTTCTCCAAATTGCCGGCATACGTAAGCGAATCGACATTCACGATATGATAATCCGGGTGCTGGCGAAGCATGTATAAAATAAAATTGCTGCCGATAAAACCTGCCCCGCCGGTAACAAGAAGTCTCATCATAGACATTAGGCCTCCTAATCGAAATTCAGTTCCGCATCCTGCAGCAGCGGGTGACGCCCGTCTTTGTCCGACAGGATCGGATCGGAGACCGGCCAATCGATTCCCAGCGCCGGGTCACTCCATAAAATGCCCCGATCATGCTCGGGGGAATAATATTCGTCCACCTTGTACAAAACCTGGGTATTCGGTACAAGCGTGCATAATCCATGCGCAAAACCTTGGGGAACAAGCAGCTGCCGATGGTTATATTCGCTCAGGATCACTCCGAGCCATTGCCCGAATGTGGGCGAACCGCGGCGGATATCAACGATCACGTCATAAATCGCGCCTTTGACGACGCGGACGATTTTGGTTTGCGCCTTGGGATTCAGTTGATAATGCAGCCCGCGGATCACGCCGGGTTCCGCAGACAGTGAGTGATTGTCCTGAATAAACCGGAATGAAATCCCCTGTTTCCCAAGTACAGCTTCGTTGTAACTCTCCATAAAAAAACCCCGGTGATCTCCATGGACAACCGGTTCAAGCAAACATGCACCCTGCAGCTCTAGAGGAGTTATTTTCATATTGACTTAGGCGCCCTCCTTTCGTCCTTACAACTTGAAGCGGCCAAATTCCTCGCCAAATACCACGTTTTGTGCCAGGTCATTCGCCCGGGTCCATGATAGATGGGTTCCGGCATCCGTCCACCAGCCTTTCAATACATCAAAGGTTAACTCATTCTGTTTAATATATGAATTATTTACGTCCGTGATTTCCAATTCGCCCCTTGCCGAGGGTTTTAACGTGCGGATAATTTCAAACACCTGTTGATCGAACATATAAATGCCCGTAACCGCATAGTCGCTTTTGGGCAGCTGCGGCTTTTCTTCGATGGAAACGATGTGGTTTTCCCTTAGTTCGGGTACTCCAAAGCGGCTCGGATCTTGAACCTTCTGGATCAAAATTTTGGCACCGCTTGGCTGCTGCCGGAATTTATCGATAAATGGGGTAATATCGTCTTCGAACACATTGTCCCCCAAAATAACGACCATTCGCTCCCCGCCGACGAACTGCTCGGACAAAGCCAAAGCTTGCGCGATTCCCCCGGCTTCATCCTGAACCTTGTACGTAAAGCAAACCCCCATTTCCCGTCCGCTCCCAAGCAGACTCACAACGTCCCCCATATGTTCCTTGCCTGTAACAATCAAAATATCCGTGAGACCGGCTTGTTTCAGTTTTGAAATGGAATGAAAAATCATGGGATACTTCCCGACGGGAAGAAGATGCTTATTGGTGACCTTGGTTAAAGGGTATAAACGGGACCCTGTGCCTCCGGCCAAAATGATTGCTTTCATAAATGCCTCCTAGATTAATAAGGTAGTGAATCATGATAAGCAAGCATACTCATAGATGGGGAATGTTACGAATTGTTAGCAATATAGAAACAATGATACAAAATGTATCCTTGGTTTATTATAACAAATAAAATGGGTTTGGGAATCATTTGGATGAAAAAAACACTTATCTAAATGTACGCATGAGCGTGCATTTAAGATAAGTGTTTTTTAAATGAATAGTTGTCCTTCACTCTTCATTACATCTTTTAAATAAATCAGTAAATCTTCCCTCAAATCATGATGCTGAAGAGCATAATGAATAGTTGTCTTGATGAATCCCAACTTTTCTCCCACATCATGCCGCAAGCCGTCAAAATGATAAGCCAATATCGATTCCTTTTGACTTAAGGCAGATAATGCATCTGTTAATTGAATCTCTCCGTTGACCCCTGCAGACTGCCCCTCTAAAAGTTCAAATATATGAGGGTCCAATATGTAGCGGCCCATGATGGCCAAATTGGATGTTGCCTCGGAAGGTTTTGGTTTTTCGATCAGCCGCAATGCTTGAAATACGCGATCTTCGATTTGCCGGCCATCTACAATACCATAGCGGTAAACTTCATCAAATGGAACCGGCTGTACGCCGACGATCGAGGCATTGTATTGTTCATGCACCTGAATCATCTGCTTTAAGCAGGGAACCTCAGCTTCAACAATATCATCTCCTAAAAGTACCGCAAACGGTTCATTCCCTATAAATTTACGCGCGCACCAAATCGCGTGACCTAACCCTTTAGGCTCTTTTTGACGGATATAATGGATGTCTGCCATCTCGGAGGGTCTGCGGACTTCATTAAGGAGATCCCATTTCCTTTTTTCCGTGAGATTATGTTCAAGCTCAAATGAATAATCAAAATGATCTTCAATCGCTCGTTTCCCCTTACCGGTAACGATAATGATATCTTCGATTCCGGAGGCAACCGCTTCTTCTATGATGTATTGTATCGTAGGTTTATCCACAATCGGAAGCATTTCTTTAGGCATGGCTTTGGTAGCCGGAAGAAAACGTGTACCTAAACCTGCTGCTGGAATAATGGCTTTACGGATTTTCATGGCTGGACTCCCCGTTTTAGAATTCTACTAAATAAGTTGAACCAATGATTATGAACGGCCCCCATCCCTTTTCATTTTCTTTAGTTCAGCTTATATGGCTGAAATTATCTATCAGACTTGCTCAGCTCCATGTTAACAGAAATTTACTTCTCTCTCAATGAATCCATTAGACATTAAAAGCCCCTGCTTAATCATGGATGATGTGCTAAGCAGGAGCCATTAATCTAATTAGTATTTACTTCACCAGTTGACCGCGCGTGACGCCGAGCTGGTTGGTCGCTTTGAGCGTCTTCCATACCTGCGTGCCGTTGATTTCACCGCGCAGTGCGCGGTTATAGAGATCGATGACCTCATGCACCTGCTCCTTCGTTTCTTCGAGAAACTCGACGCGGTAATGGGCTACGCCAAGGTCCATGAAGTTGGTCAGGTATTCGGCGCCGGACTGCTCGATCGCGTTGTAAACCGTATTGCGGCAGCCTTCGTCCACCCGGACCGGGTGGGACATGCCGATGCGGTCCTGCAGCGATACCCGGTGCGCTTCGCATGGACGGCCGCAGTTGGTGTAGTCCGTGCCTTCGCTGAGGAAGGTGCAATACACGCAGTGCTCGGTATGGAACATCGGCAAATGCTGATGGATGACGACTTCCATCCGCGAAGTGTCGGAACGGCCGAGCAAATCGACCATCTGCTGAATGTTCAGGTCGTAAGACGGCGTGACGATGTCGCAGCCGGCTTCGAGGAACAAATTCACCGCTTTATGGTTGGCGATGTTCAGCGAGAAATCGCCGATCAGCTGCGGATGCTTCGCATCCGGGTTCTCCATCCGGTCGCGCAGGTAGAAATACAGCGCGCCGGTGTTCCGCACCAGCACGGCGTCCGGCTGAAGGCGCAGAATGTTTTTGTGGATGCCGTTCTCGATCGGCATATGGATGCGCGGCGTTACGAGCGCTATTCTTTTGCCGGCGGCATGAACGGTCTCCACCGCTTCCTTGAACTGCTTGATGAACTCGAAGTCGGCGTATATGAACTCTACGCCGGCTTCCAGCGCAGCCTCCACCTGCGGGAGGCTGCGGCACAGCGCGGTGAGCTTCGCCTCACCGCGGGCCACCGGCGATGCGCTAGGCGCCGCATCGCCAAACACATCCACCGCCCGTTTCACGTACACGGGCGGCTTCGGGCGCTCGCCAGCGAGCAGCTCCACCGCACGGCGGCGGATGCTGTTCAGCTCGCGCATGGGCACAATGACGTCGCCCTGCAGGTCGACGTCCAGCTTCTCCAGCTGGAACACGGTGCCGCCCAAACGGCCGAATTGCTCTTCGAGCAGCGCGTAATCCATCGGCCGTTTCTTGGCCACTTCCAGTTCCAGCTCCGAATCCACCTGGACCGTCGTGCCTTTCTGCACATCGGTCCAGATTGTCGTCAGCAGGCCGCCGGCATGGCCAAATGCCTTCACATGCACCGGGAAGACCCGGTATGGCTTATCCGTCTCATACGTCTGGCGCAGGCGCTTGTCCAGCGCCGGGTCATTGGTTTTCCAGATGCGGTCGCCGACATGCACCTTGTGCAGATCCACGTCGCTGCGGCCGGGAATGATGTCGACGATCCAGCCTTCGCCAGCTTCGCCTTCGATCTTGACGCCTTTGCGGCGCAGATCATAAATACGTCCGCCTTCTTCCGGCTTCGTCGGATCTCCGGCGTCGAACACGATGCCGTCGCCGCGTTTCAGCGGTGCTTCAATCCGGCAAACGACGCCGTCGCGCAGCACCTGCTCCACGCGTCCGAGATAAACGCCGCGGCTTTTCGGGAATGTGCCGTCGACCAGCTTTTTATTGTTCGTGCCTTCCAGGAAGCCATGCGTAAAGCCGCGCGAGAAGCTCTGCTGCAGCTCGCGCATCTCCTCTTTGCCCGGCTTCGTATCATCGCCTTCGAAATACCGGTCAATCGCCTTCCGGTACTTGCTGACCACGTTGGCGACATATTCCGGGCTCTTGAGGCGTCCTTCGATTTTAAATGAAGTGACCCCCGCTTCGATCAGCTCAGGCATCAGGTCAATCGCCGCCAAATCCTTTGGCGACAGCAGGTAGGCGACATCGCCCATCGGCTTCTGTTCGCCATCGACCATCAGGTCGTACGGCAGGCGGCAGGCCTGCGCGCATTCGCCGCGGTTCGCCGAACGTCCGCCCCACATTTCCGAGGTCAGGCATTGTCCGGAGTAGGAAACACACAGCGCGCCATGCACGAATACTTCCATCGGCAGCTTTGCCTGCTCGCCGATTTTTTGAATCTGCTTCAAATTGTTTTCGCGGCCCAGAACGACGCGTTCCATGTTCCAAGGTTTCGTAAACTCCACCGCCTCCGGCGAAGTGATCGTCATCTGCGTGGAGCCGTGAATCGGAAAGTCCGGCGACATTTCGCGGATCATTTTCACAAGCCCAAGGTCCTGAACGATGACGGCATCGACGCCTGCATCGATACAAGCTTCGATCAGCTCTTGGGCATCCTGCAGTTCGTCTTCGAACACCAAAATATTAAACGTCAAAAAACCTTTGACGCCATAGCTGTGCAGAAACGACATGATTTCCGGCAGCTCGGCCATCAAAAAATTGTTGGCGCGGGCGCGGGCATTAAACTTTTCAACGCCAAAAAAGATCGCGTCGGCCCCATTCGCCACCGCCGCGCGCATGCAGTCCCAATCGCCGGCTGGGGCGAGCAGTTCCACATCTTCTCTCCGTAATTTTGTATTCATCTATATATCCTCCTAACCGGTCTTTAAACCGGATCTGCTTCATTGGCATTTTAACTTATCCAGTTTACCAGACATCCCGCCATCCTGCTACCTGGGGGCGATCAAGAAAACGCTGATAACTTCACACTTTACAAATCCGCATCTTTATGCTACGTTATTTCTACAAATATCGAAATACAAATCATCTACTGGAGGCTCAGTGCCATGAAAGAACCCAAAGATCAACAGCAGGCAGTCAAAATTTATAAAGCGCTCGGAGAACCTACCCGGTTCAAAATCGCCCTGCACCTAAAAGAAGAAAGCGACCAATGCTGCTGCGTTCTGGGAGAGAAACTGCAAACGGTAGCCATCTCTACTCTGTCCCATCATCTGAAACAAATGGCAGAGGCGGGTTTGCTGACTTCACGTAAAGAGGGAACCTTCATATATTACAGCTTGGACAAGGAAGTGGCCGCCAAATACGCTCCATACTTGCTGGAGTAATTTTTTTTGATTTCTATTTCGATATTTGTAGAAATATAGTTATTTAAAACATACTGGGAGAGTGAACTTATGAAAAGTACATGGAAAGTATACGTTCTTGCCTTAATCAGCTTTTTGGTTGGAACATCCGAATACATTATTTCCGGGATCTTGGACCGGATCGCAGAGACGCTGGGGATCAGCGTTGCGGCAGCAGGCCAGCTCATAACAGTCTTTTCCCTTGCCTATGCGATCGGTACGCCTTTTCTGATGGCGTTGACAGCCAAATTGGACCGGCGCAAGCTTCTTCTTTATTCGCTTAGTCTCTTTATTGCGGCTAACCTGCTGACATTTATTTTGCCCGGCTTTGGCCTCTTCATTGCCGCGAGAATCATCATGGCTTTAGGTGCCGGCATGGTCGTCGTTACCGCACTTAGCATTGCCGCCAAAATCGCGCCGCCCGGCAAGCAGGCCAGCTCCATCGCCACCGTTACCATGGGCTTTACCGCATCGCTTATTATCGGTGTCCCGCTTGGCAGAATGGTATCTACGGCTTTTGGCTGGAAAGCGGTGTTTCTAGCCATCGCAATTGTCGGCATACTCGCCATGCTTGTGATTGCCGCGGTCATTCCACGTATGCAAGGCGACAAGCCGGTACCTTTGATCAAACAATTTGCTTTGTTAAAAAAACCTCAGGTTTTGGTCGCTTTAGCAATTACTTTCTTCTGGTTAGGAGGATATTCTCTCGCCTATACTTACATCTCTCCTTTTCTGCTTGAGGTGACTCATTTAAATGATTCATTGCTTAGCACAGCTCTGTTTGTATTCGGCATTGCCAGCTTGGTTGGTTCAAAAGTCGGCGGCTACAGCGCAGATAAACGGGGCATCATGTTCACGCTGGTTTCGGGAATGCTGCTGCATGTCATTTCGTTGATATTGCTTTCCCTGGCCGGACAGTCGGTCATTGCCGTATTCGCCATTCTGATCCTCTGGTCTTTTGCCGCTTGGTCTTCCGGTCCAACCCAGCAATTTAACCTGGTTTCGCTTGTTCCCGAATCCTCAGGGGTGATGCTGAGTTTGAACCAATCCACGATGCAGCTGTCTATGGCTGTCGGTGCGGGAGTCGGAGGGCTGATCGTTAACCATGTTTCACTAGCTTCCATTACCTGGTTCGGGGCGCTCGGCGTACTCATCGCCATTATTGCCACTTTTGTATTGTCCGGCATGGCAACTCGGCATTCGGCGGTACAATCAGCGGATTAAAGGCCTCGGCAAGGTAAGTTCATCTTTCGGAGCTTAGCCTTTTATAACGAAAAGCAGCTCGATAATCGAGCTGCTTTTTTAAATATAAGAAAGTATAAATTCAGGGACTCGCATCCTTATATCGCAAGAAAAATTACCGCTAAATGCGGTCTGTCATCTGTGGAAGTACATCGGATAGACGTTTTTCTTAACCTGTTATTTATCATTCCGGATATGGCCAATATTTTCAGAATGTATGGTCCTAATACGTAGAAAATCTCCGCATATTTACTTGGAACCGGTCAATGCAAAAGTATTTAGCGTCCGCTCGATCGCATCTTTTTGTGCCGCAGTTGCATTGGCATCATTCAGCGATGCGCTGATCGTATAAACGATATCATCCTTTTGCAGGATAATCTGCCGGGCGCTGTAAGGAATGCCTTCTTTGATTTGATGGAGGGTGAGCGACACGGCCGGTACTCCGGCAAACGTAATATTTTCCGTCTTCTCCACCTTAAGATCCTTCTGATATTTGGCAGCTTCGGTATAATATGATTTCAATTGATTGACAGCCGCCTCCAGGGATGCGGCTTTCTCGGCCGTGATCAGAAAACGTCCGCCTGTAAATTGGTAATCCACCGTTGATTTTTCGAATTTATCCTGATTTGCGGTCCAATACTGCGGAATATCAATTCGGTATTTGAAAGTTTTGGATTGCTTGGTGGTCGTCTTCATTTTGCTAATCAGGAAGGAGTCGTCTTCCATCGTGCCGAAAGTGCCGGAAACAACCTTGAAATCGATGTTGATCGACTTCATCAAATCCTTGAATTTAGCGATATCCCCCTTCTGATCCTCTGGAGCGGAGTACTCGGCATAGTAACGGTATCCGTCACGCAGCAGCATAACTTCATATTCCGTAATCCAGCCGTCGCCATAATTGTAACGGACTTCATTCATGAGCCCTTTTTCACCCGAAACTTCGATTGGGGAAGTGCCGACGATTTGATACGAATCCGGCACAAAGGACTCTTTCACCCATGTTTTTAATTCCTCGCTCCACTGCTCCAAACTGGAGCCTCTAGGAGATGAAGATACCTTCAGCTTAAGATAGCTGCCGCTTTTGCTTTCATAAAACATATTGGCGTTGTCGACTTTCCAGCCGGCAGGCACATCAAGCGTAATGCCGTAATCGTCATTGCCCTCATGACGCATGCCGTTTTTAACAGTGGATAAATCTTTAATCGTTTTGTCCAATGGATTATAACCGATGTTGAACGAATCCAAAAGTCCCGTATATTTCTTCAGATCTTTGTAATTGGCAGCCGTCAAATCCGCAAAATAGACTTCATACAGCCGGTCATTGCCGTAATACATGCGATTTTCCCAGAACGTTCCGTCAGCGTCCTTGACGATGATCCGGGCGTACGGGACCTTGGCCTGCGGGAAGCTTCCGCGGTCCACCACAAGCTGACCGGCATCCTTGGCATTCTCCACCAGCATGTCCAGCAGATCTTCGGCTCCCAGCTTCACATCCTGATCTGATGTATGGACCTCGAAATAGTAAGTATTGTCGGCGTCGCTAAACGATACGATGCTTTCATCCCTTTCAGAATCGCCAAGCAGCAGGCCGCTCGGGTAGTTAATCGTCCACCCATAATAGCTGTTGCCGATTTTGGTTTTGCCAAGATCGGTGTCAATGCCCGGGTCATCTTCATCCACGGATGTTTCAGACGGGCTGAGACTGACTACCAGCGCCCCCATGCTCCCTGGAGCAATATCCGCCCCAATTCCTTCGGCCACCACCCGCAGCGGTACCATCAGCGTTCCCGATACTATCGCCGGCGCCGCGCCGAGCTTCACTTTCTTGCCGTCGATCCAGGCCGTATTGCTTCCAATCGTCATGGATACGATGTGCGGACCGTACATTACTTTCACGATATCCGAGTTCTCAAGCCGCACTTCGGTGCCGAATGCCCGCTTGAAAAGACCTACAGGAACCATAACCGTGCCATGATCCAAATACGGCTTCGCGATATTTTCGGTTTTCCCGTTCATCCAGACGGATGCGCTCCCCGTTGTTATTTTAAACGTCAACTTGTCCGCCGCACTGTCCGCGCGATCCGCCCAGGCCGGCACAGCCGCTGACAACGCCACGCTGCAGGCCAAAAGGGCGGAGCCCATTTTAATAAGCGCTTTTCTCTTCATCCGCGCATGCCCCTTCTTCCCCATTAAAATTCGTCATCGTCTTCGCCGCCAGCTGCCGATTCATTGTCCATACCGACGCCTTCTGACAGCACCAATTTGCGTATCACGATATCTCCGTCACTTTGCATCAGCAGCTTAACGGTTTGGCCTGGCATATACGACTTGAACAGTTCATTAATGTCCACAACCGAATTTACTCGTTTTCCGTCAATGCTGTAGAGGACGTCATTTTCACGGATCCCCGCCTTTTTCGCTTCGTCGGAGACGACCTTGGTGATGGTCAGCGGATCCTGCGTAGGGAGTCCCACCAGCGCGGACCAGCTTTCTTCCATGCTCACTCCAAGGCTGGGCCGTCTAACCTCGCCATATTTAAACAGCTGATTGATCACGTATTGCACCGTTTCGGACGGGATGGAGAACCCCATATTTTCCACGCCTACTGCGGCAAATTTCATGCTGTTAATGCCAAGCACTTCGCCTTTCATGTTCACCAGTGGACCGCCGCTGTTCCCCGGGTTGATCGCCGTATCGCTTTGAATCAAGCGGTAGGTGGCGTTTACCGCCCGGTTCATACCGCTGACGACGCCTACGGTTGCGGAATTGCGCAAGGAAAAGGAGATCGGTGTCCCGATGGCCACCACTTTTTCACCGACCTGCGTATTTTGTGCGGATTTGGCGAAAACAGCCGGGCGCAGGCCCGAAGCATTGATTTTGATCAAAGCCAGATCACTGGCTTCGTCAACATATGTATCGGTAATTTTATAGGTTTTGCCATCCGAAGTGACAACAACCGTGCTTTGCAGCCCGTTCACGACATGGGCGTTGGTGACAATCCAACCGTTTGACCTGATAATGACTCCCGTGCCATGCATTAAGTTGTTGCGGTCTGCAGCCATTTGTTCCGTCTGAGCCGTCGCCCGCCCGATAATGCCGACAACCGATGGCGACACATCCTTTACGATCTGCGGAACCGGATCCGTCGGCACCTGCACTTGAGTGTTAGCAGAGCTTTTTTGACCTTTAACCGCAGCTCCTGTTGATGGGATTGTTTTGGCTGCCGATTGCGGCTTCGCCGCAGCCGCCGCTTCTACCGCACCACTAAGCAGCATGATGCTGCAAAGCAAAAGAATGACCCTCTTTTTCCCCATAGGCTTCATGTCCTCACCTAGCCTTTAAATTTTTTCTATTTTTACACATTAATGGTGACTCTCCCCTGAATCTTAGCCCAATGTAACACAGATTCCGAAACTGTACAATTGCTCTGTAGCCCTATCTTTTGGAGATGTCAAAAACATCGATCGACATATTTCTTGGGGTATGGCCCCGAAATGAACACTGTTTCCATGCACAAAATAACACCACAAAGAGTATCGGAAAGAAGTAAGGGCGCCTCTCAAAGAGGGGCGCTTTTGCGGAGCAAAAGTACGGAGTGAAGCCGATGCTTCGATGCTTATTCCAAATACTTTGCGGGGACCCCAAAAAACTTATAAAATCACAAAAAAAGACCCCTTGCAGCGCCCAAAGGCGTGAGGTGTCTTCATTCGTCTTATGAATCAGGTTCCCTTTGCTTCTAGCTCATCCAGTTCTGTACCATTGCGAAATCAGAAGCAAGGAAAACCAACAAACAAATGATGCTGAATCCGATTGCAAACTTGTTCTTAACAGGTTGCTTGATGAGGCGAATCGTACCGATAAGAATAAGCAGCGTAAACAGAATCATGAAAATATCAAAAGTGTTGAATTTGGATGCGGCCGATGCAGCAGCTTCTGCAAGGAACATGATTGAACCTCCTCAAATAACTTCGCTCAATTTTAACATATCTCCTTACATGTTATCCTTCCAGAAGGAGAGATGCAAGACTTACGCAGGAAAAAATTGAAATTGTCATAAATTTGCCTAGATTTGGCATCGCTTCTTGTGCTTTTTATTATAGATGTTGTTGCACTTATAGTATGATCCCTGTTTCCGATATTATGTTCGGCTATTGCAATCTCTTACTCTCAGGGAAAAAGAAGAACCACCGGAGAAAATCCGGCGGTTCCATGACGTTTCTGTAAAACCCGGGTTTATGTCATTAACTTCCAACCTTCAATTCCTCGGTACGGGCGGTATCCCGTTCCAACACAGGCTTCAGATACTTTCCTGTATAGGAGCCGTCCACTTTGACAAGCTGTTCCGGCGTTCCTGTCGCGATGATCGTTCCGCCGCCGCTGCCGCCTTCCGGCCCCAAGTCGATCAAATAATCCGCCGTCTTAATGACATCCAAATTATGCTCGATGACAAGCACGGATTCGCCCGAATCCACCAGCCGGTGCAGGACGGTCAACAAACGGTCGATATCGTCCACATGCAATCCTGTCGTCGGTTCGTCAAGGATATACATCGTTTTGCCGGTACTGCGGCGGTACAGCTCGGAAGCCAGCTTCACGCGCTGGGCTTCGCCGCCGGAAAGCGTCGTTGCCGGCTGCCCCAGCGTGATGTACCCCAGGCCCACGTCAAGCAGCGTCTGCAGCTTCCGGTGGATTTTCGGAATGTTTTTGAAAAACTCCGTTGCATCCTCCACCGTCATCTCCAGCACATCGGCGATGCTTTTGGCTTTATATTTGACCTCCAGCGTTTCGCGGTTATATCGTTTGCCTTTGCAGACTTCGCAAGGCACGTATACATCCGGCAGGAAGTGCATTTCGATTTTGATGATGCCGTCCCCGCGGCAGGCTTCGCAGCGCCCGCCTTTGACGTTGAAACTGAAACGGCCTTTCTTGTAGCCGCGGATTTTTGCTTCGTTCGTTTGCGCGTAAATGTCGCGGATATCGTCGAAAACGCCGGTATAGGTAGCAGGGTTCGAACGCGGCGTACGTCCAATCGGAGACTGGTCGATATCGATGACCTTCTCCAGATGCTCGAGTCCCCTGATTTCTTTATGCGCCCCCGGACGCACTTTGACGGCTCTATTCAGTTCTTTTGCGAGCGTTTTATACAAAATCTCGTTAACCAGCGTCGATTTTCCTGAACCGGACACCCCTGTCACCGCCGTAAAAACGCCGACCGGTATTTTGACGTTCAGGTTTTTAAGGTTATTCTCGCGCGCACCGCGGATTTCCAGCCAGCGCCCATCCGGCTTTCTCCGGTTCGGATTGACGGGAATAAACTTCCGGCCGCTCAAATACTGCCCGGTCAAGGAGTTCGGATCGTTCATGATTTGCTTCGGTGTTCCTTGCGCAATAACGCGGCCGCCATGAATCCCTGCTCCCGGACCGATGTCGATGATATAATCGGCTGCCAGCATCGTATCCTCGTCATGCTCAACAACGATCAGCGTGTTGCCAAGATCGCGCATATGCTCCAGCGTCGCGATCAGCCTATCGTTGTCACGCTGATGCAGGCCGATACTCGGCTCGTCCAAAATGTACAGGACGCCCATCAGGCTGGAGCCGATTTGGGTGGCAAGCCTGATCCGTTGAGCTTCGCCGCCGGAGAGCGTACCCGCCGCACGGCTGAGCGTCAGATACTGCAAACCGACGTTCACAAGGAATCCCAGCCGGCTATTGATTTCCTTCAAAATCAAATGGGCGATGGAGCGTTCCTTCTCGCTCAGTTCCAGCGAATCGAACAGCTGCATCGCATCGCCGATCGACAAGCTGGTTACATCGGCAATATTGTTTCCGCTGACCGTAACCGCGAGCACTTCTTTTTTCAAACGATGCCCTTTGCACACTTCGCATGGCTTGGCGCTCATGAAGTTCTCGATAAACTCGCGGATTCCGTCCGAAGCCGTTTCGCGGTAACGGCGCTCTAGGTTCGGGATGATGCCTTCAAAAACGACATTCGCTTCCTTCCGCTGCCCAAAGTCATTTTCGTAACGGAAACGCACTTTCTCGCTGCCTGTTCCGTACAGCAGCTTGTCCATATCCTCTTTTTTCAGCTGGCTGACCGGAACATTCTGCGGAATATCGTAATGCTCGCATACCGAACTCAGGAACTGCGGATAATAGTTGGATGTGCTTCCCGTCCAAGCCAGGAAAGCCCCTTCTTCAATGGATTTTTCCATATCCGGGATAAGCAGTTCCGGATCGACGATCATTTTGACGCCAAGACCGTCGCATTCCGGGCAGGCGCCGAACGGGCTGTTGAATGAAAACATGCGCGGCGAAAGTTCTTCCATACTGAACCCGCAAATCGAGCAGGCAAAATTGGAACTGAACCGCAGCTCCTCCTGGCCGATGATATCAACGAGCAGTTGTCCGCCGGAAAGCTTAAGCGCCGTTTCGATGGAATCCGCCAAGCGGGTTTCGACGCCCTCCTTGACGACGATCCGGTCTACGACCACTTCAATCGTGTGTTTTTTATTTTTTTCAAGTTCGATGCTTTCGGAAAGATCGCGCAATTCCCCGTCGACGCGTACCCGAACAAAACCTTGCTTGGCCACGTCCGCGAACAAGTTTTTATGCTCTCCCTTGCGCCCGGAAACGAGGGGCGCCATCAGTTGGAGTCTCGTTTTTTCCGGATAGGACATGATCCGGTCCACCATCTGCTCGACGGTTTGGGACGTAATTTCAATCCCGTGCTCCGGACAGTGAGGATGCCCGATCCGCGCAAACAGCAGGCGGAGGTAGTCGTAGATTTCCGTCACCGTACCTACCGTTGAGCGGGGGTTGCGGCTTGTCGTTTTCTGGTCAATAGAAATGGCCGGGGAAAGTCCGTCGATCGAATCCACATCCGGCTTCTCCATTTGCCCCAGAAATTGACGCGCGTACGCAGACAACGACTCCACGTATCGGCGCTGGCCTTCGGCATAAATCGTATCAAAAGCCAGTGATGACTTTCCCGATCCGCTAAGGCCCGTCAATACAACGAATTTATCGCGCGGAATGGTAATATCGATGTTCTTTAAATTATGAGCCCGGGCCCCTTTGATCACGATGTTTTCATTCGCCAATGCTCGTTCATCTCCTTTGTGCATAACATTCTATAATCTTAAAATAACCCCACAAAGTGACGTGCAGCCTTTGAAGCTTATTCCGATTACTTTGCGGGGACCTCAGAAGTTTATATGATACGTTAGTAAACGCCTGAATGGCCTTTCTAATATCCACAAAGAGAACGACCAGTTACCGACGGCCGTTCTCTTCCCATATCTCACCCTTGCATTTATTCAGCCTTCAGTTCCAGCAAGGCGTCGCGAAGCTCCGCGGCGCGTTCGAACTGCAAATTTTTCGCCGCTTCCTTCATTTCCGCCTCCAGGCGCTGGATGACCGACTGGCGCTCCTTCTTCGACATTTTGCCGGAAGCTCCCGTCAGATACTCCGCTTTCGATTCGGCAACCTTGGTCGCTTCGATCACATCGCGCACCTTCTTGCGGATAGTTTGAGGCGTAATGCCGTGTTCCTCATTATACGCAATCTGCAGCCCGCGGCGACGGGCCGTTTCCTTGATCGCTTTATCCATCGATTCGGTAATATGGTCGCCGTACATAATGACGAAACCTTCCGAGTTCCGAGCCGCACGGCCAATCGTTTGGATCAGGGAACGTTCGGAACGCAAGAAACCTTCCTTATCCGCATCCAAAATCGCAACCAGCGACACTTCAGGCAGGTCCAAACCTTCCCGCAGCAGATTGATTCCGACCAACACATGGAACACGCCAAGGCGGAGATCGCGCAGGATGGCTATCCGCTCGAGCGTTTTGATATCCGAGTGAAGGTACCGGACCTTAATGCCGATTTCCTTCAGGTAATCGGTCAAATCCTCCGCCATCTTCTTCGTAAGGGTCGTCACCAGCACGCGTTCATCCCGATCGATCCGTTCGCGGATTTCACCGATCAAATCGTCGATCTGGCCTTCCGTAGGGCGAACCTCAATCACCGGATCAAGCAGTCCGGTCGGCCGGATAATCTGCTCGACCATCGTATCGCAGTGTTCCATTTCATACGGGCCGGGCGTTGCCGACACATAAATGATCTGGTTAACCTTCTCTTCGAATTCCTCGAATTGCAAGGGCCGGTTATCCAAAGCCGAAGGAAGACGGAAACCATGATCCACCAGGACCGTTTTCCGGGCCCGGTCGCCATTGTACATCGCGCGGATCTGCGGCAGCGTCACATGGGATTCGTCCACCACAATCAAAAAGTCGTCCGGAAAATAATCCAGCAGCGTATACGGCGTTGCTCCGCGTTCCCGGAAGGTCAGCGGACCGGAGTAGTTCTCGATCCCGGAACAAAAACCGATTTCCTTCATCATCTCGATGTCATAGCGGGTACGCTGTTCCAGACGTTGAGCTTCCAGCAGCTTGCCCTCGGAGCGGAAATATTCCAGCTGCTCTTCCAGCTCGCGTTCGATATTTTTCAGGGCGATCCGCATCGTTTCTTCTTTCGTGACGAAGTGCGAGGCCGGAAAAATAGCCACGTGTTCGCGTTCGCCGATCAATTCGCCTGTGAGCACGTCGATTTCCGTGATTCGCTCAATTTCATCCCCGAAAAATTCGACGCGGATGGCGTGCTCGCCTTGCGAAGCCGGAAAGATCTCGATGACGTCGCCGCGGACGCGGAATGTGCCGCGGACGAAATTGATATCATTACGCTGGTACTGAATGTCCACAAGCCGCGATAGAATCTGGTTGCGCGGCTTCTCCATGCCTACGCGCAGCGACAGCAGCAAGCTCGAGTATTCGGAAGGCGAACCGAGACCGTAAATACAAGATACGCTGGCTACGATAATCACGTCGCGCCGCTCGAACAATGAACTGGTCGCGGAATGCCGTAGTTTGTCTATTTCCTCATTAATGCTCGAATCCTTCTCAATATAGGTATCGGAAGAGGGGATATACGCTTCGGGTTGATAATAATCATAATAGCTGACAAAGTAATCTACCGAATTATTCGGAAAAAACTCCTTGAATTCGCTCGCCAGCTGGGCTGCCAAAGTTTTATTGTGGGCAATTACCAGCGTCGGCCGGTTTACCTTGGCAATCGTCTGCGCAATCGTAAACGTCTTCCCCGTTCCGGTCGCTCCAAGCAATGTCTGATGCTGTTTCCCCTGTTCAAGCCCTTCCACCAGTTCCGCTATCGCCTTGGGCTGGTCGCCCTGCGGCTTATATTCGGATAAAAGCTCAAACGGTCTGGTACTTACGACAATATCACTCATTGCCCAACATCACCCTCATCATCTAAAATAGATATTCTAAACTATATGTCGAGATTTCCCGATAATATGATTAGGAAATCCTTGTTGAAATAGGAATATTTGTTCCCGTCTATTATACTCTGATCGCCTGCTCTATGCAAACCTTAACTCATGAATAGGAGTGGTAACAACGACATGGAAATGACAACCATTATTGGCATACTGGCCGGCCTTGCCGCACTGGTAGGAGGCTTTTTATGGGAAGGGGGGCAAATTAACGGACTTATGCAAGGCGCGGCGGCGCTTATCGTATTCGGCGGTACCATCGCCGCCGTCGTTATCAGCTTTCCGCTCGCGCGGCTCAAAACGATCCCAAAAGCGCTGCGCTTTGCCTTTACCCGCCAGACGGACAACACCGAGCAGCTGATCGAAGACGTGGTGAATATGGCGACGACGGCACGGCGCAACGGCGTCCTTTCACTTGAGCGGATGGCCGTGGATCATCCCAACTCTTTTCTGCGCGAAGGCATGCAAATGGTCGTCGACGGGACCGACCATGAACTGCTCAGACAGATTATGGAGCTTGAAATCGGTGCGGTGGAACAAAAGCATGAATCTTATGCCAAAATTTTTGAATCCGCCGGAGGTTATTCTCCTACCATGGGGATTATCGGTACCGTCATGGGCCTGATTCACGTGCTTGGCAGCTTGACGGAGCCAACGGATCTGGGCCCTTCCATCGCGGTCGCTTTTACGGCTACTTTATACGGCGTTGCCGCTGCCAATATTATCTTTTTACCCATTGCGTCCAAAATTAAGTCGCGGAGCGACGATGAAATTCAGAACATGGAGCTTCTGCTCGAGGGCATTCTTGCCGTCCAAAACGGCGAACATCCGAATCTGGTCCGCAAAAAGCTTGTATCCTTCACGCCTGCGGAACGCTATCATGCTCCTGCGGTGAAGGAGGGTTATCATGAGCATGAAACGGCGGAGTAACCGTGCGGGACGGCGCAAACGGGAGAGCGGCGGGGATAATGGCCGTGACCGTTGGCTTATCACCTATGCGGATCTCATTACGCTGCTGCTCATTTTCTTCGTGATGATGTTTGCCATGAGCCGCTTGGATACACAAAAGTACCAGGAAATCACGCAATCGCTTCAAGTAACGTTTAAAACTGGAGCATCCATTCTGGACCAGGGGGCAGGGCTTACCGGCACGGCGAACAAGAATACGCACAAAACACCCGATAATGCCGCGAAATCCCAGCAGCCAAGCAAAAAAAGCGCAGACGCTCTTTCGGATCGCGAGCTTGCTTTCCGCAAACAGGAACAAGAGCTGCAAAATCTGATGAAGGTCATTTCAAAATACGTGAAGGACAACAAGCTTGAAGATCAGATTTTCGTTGCCGACCAGCCGCAGGGCATCACGATTACGCTCAGCGACAAATTCCTGTTTGACGTCGGCAAAGCGGATCTGAAATCCGGCTCCGTTCCGGTAATGGACAAGCTGGCCAGCCTTTTCAAAGAACTGCATACCATCATCAGCATCGAAGGGCATACGGACAATCTCCCGATTGTTTATTCATCAAAATATAAAGATAACTGGGAACTGTCAGGCGCCCGCGCGCTTTCGGTTTTGCGTTATTTCATTGACCAGAAGCAATTGGATCCCGCCGGATTCCAATATGCAGGTTATGGTGATACCCGGCCGGCCGCGGACAACTCCACCGAGGCAGGACGGCAAAAAAACCGCCGCGTCGAAATCATCGTGCTGCGGCAGTTGAAAGAATAATCCGGCTTGGAGCATTCCCTTTCCGGCAACTATCGTTCATCCATATAAAAAAGCTTGGGCTGCTAAGAGCTCAAGCTTTTTTATATTTTTAATCTACATTTCGGCCGTATTTCCACCCGGCGGATGATCAAGGGGCTGCTCATTTGTTTTCTGCCTGGCCTGTACCTTCATGGCAATCAGTTGAAAAATGCTTAGCGGCTTCATCACAAGCGCAACCCCGGCATCCGGATCGGGCGCAAGGATGACACCAAGCTGATGATGCTCGCCAGCGTAAATCGCACGCTGCAAAAATTTGCTTTCCCCTTGCAAATTCTGAACCTCAAGCTTGCAAAAAGCTGAATTTTTCCGCAGAGCGGCATGCATTTCCTCTTTCGTCCGGATGGATATGCCGTTGATTTTGACAATCAATTCGCCTGCCTTAATACCTATGGATTCGGCGGGGCTCCCCGGAATTACGGCCAGAATTTTCATTCCCCGCTGCGGATGAACAAACATCGGGCTGCTGTGCTGCTCTTCCATGCGGCTGTACCACAGCAGGCCTTCATGGACAAGAATGCTGATCAGAGCAGCTGCGATCGTCAGCGGCTTCCACCAGGCTGAAAGCAAGCTGAATGCCAGCAGAACGACACTGTAAACAAGCAGTCGTTTAAACGTTTTGTTCGCTTTGACCTGCGGCAGCATGCTCTGGGTCATTTCACTGAAACCGATCACCACCGGTAAGGCCGCCATGCTGAAACCGGCGCTCCACCCATCTCCCAGCAGAGGCGTCCAAGGCAGCAGCGCGCCGCCGGTTTGGGCCGGAATAAGCAAAAAGAGCGGAAGCGGCCAATAGGTCTGCATTTGATAACCTCCGACAAGCTTGCCTCGTTTGCTTTCCATAAATACCGGGTTGGCAAAGCCGGCCCCTTGCCATTTCACAAGCAGCGCCTCGGCCAGATGCAATACCGCAACCAATGTGAGCAGTGCCGGAATATCCAGACCGTTCACAGTCTCCAGTGCCGTCCCCGCCACACCCGGGAGCTGAAACTCCGGGAAAAATCCCAGAATGAACTGGATAACGCCAAGCAAACCTATAGAATAAGCAAAGCATAAGTAACGCACGCGAAGAAGCATCAAAAGGATCGCGACGATCCAGATGCATGCGACAGCCTCCACCGATAGCGAGATGCCAAGAAAAGCGATGGCGATGGATACGCATATGCCTGCCGCCAAACCGCCAATCAGGGTTCTCCACGTCTGCCAGCCCCAGCTGTGCAGCCTGACATGAAAAAGCTTACGTTCGAGCAGCACCTGCCTGCGGTACATCAACATTATAAATATGACCGAAATATAGTAAAAGGGCTGCAGCAGCAACTGCACCAACGCATCCGTCCAGTGCCACAGCAATTCCAAAGCGACTTCCAAATCGTCTCACTCTCCTTTCCTGAAGAAACGTTTCATCCATCCTTACGGTAAATCGCCTATATAAATTTGGCTCAAATCAGAACTTTATCAAAATTCTAATTTTGATATTGACCCGGAAATTCTCGCAAAGAAAAAAGAAGGCTTAAGTAGCCTTCTTTAATGTTTCGACGCGGTTGCTGCGATTTCCTTCTGAACCTCAGCAATCCCTGCCTTAAGCTGGTTATCGTTTTTCGGATCGCGGATTTGCCCGATCAGCGCCGTTTCCAAATGTTCCGCCGTTTTGGCGTCAACATTGCCGCTTACGCTTAAGTTTTGCGCTTTTTGGAACGACTTGACCGCGGCAGCGGTCTTCTCGTCAAAGTACCCGTCTTTGCGCCCAGGCTTATACCCCAGCGCGTCCAGCATGGTTTGCGCGCTCTTGACATCCGCGTTATTCATATTGTATTTCAAAGTCGTCTCTTTATTGATCGGCGCAACCGAGAAATAATCCGGCTGTTCGACCGTGATATCCGGCTTGAGACCCTTTTGGTGAATCCAGCTGCCGTTTGGCGTCAGCCATTTGGCGATCGTAATCTTTAGCAAGCTTCCGTCATCAAATTGTTTGTTGAAGCTGGTTTGCACCGTACCTTTGCCAAAGGAATTTTCACCTACGAGCTTCGCTCCTGCGGATTGCTGCAGCGCGCCTGCCAAAATTTCCGATGCGCTGGCGCTGCCCTTGTTCATCAACAAAGTTACAGGATAAGGTTTGCCGCTTCCCTTGGATACATTTTGCTCCCGCTTCTTGTTTTTGTCTTCGACTTGAACAATCGCTTTGCCTTTAGGAACAAACTGTTCAGCAATATCGATCACGACGGATAATACGCCGCCCGGATTATTGCGCACATCGATGACAAGACCTTGCATTCCTTCGCTTTCCAGTTTGGACAGCTCTTGCTTAAATCGCTCAGCAGTATTCAGCGAAAATTGGGTGATTTCGATAACCCCGACTTTCCCCGGCTCCATATGGGCCTTTACCGTCTCCAAGTCTACATCCGCCCGGACAATCTTAAATTCGATCGGTGCCGGCGAGCCGCTGCGCTTGATCGTCAGCTTGGCTTCGCTGCCTTTCGGACCGCGGATTTTGGCTACGGCCTCATTCAGCTCCAGGCCGTGGAGAGATTCGCCATTCACCGTCAAAATAATATCCTTTGCACGAATTCCCGCTTTTTCGGCCGGTGAACCTTTAATCGGAGATACGACAACAACATTGCCATTTTCGGTGGAAACCTCCGCCCCGATGCCGCTGAACGAGCCTTCGATCGTCTCTTCGAATTCTTTTGCCGTCTTCTTGCCCATATAAGAGGAATATGGATCGTCAAGGGACTGCATCATTCCGTTAATCGCACCGTCAATCAGTTTGCTGCGGTCCACATCCTGATAATAGTTCGACTGGATAAGGCCCAGCGCCGTGCCAATTTTTTTAGCTTCATCCTTCTTCAAGCCTCCGCTAAAATCGGCTAGCGATGACAGTGTCGGCGCAGCCTGCGTAGACAAGCCCGCACCTGTCAATGCCAGCGTCAGCACGCTTCCGCCAAGCATCGCCAGCAGGACTAAAAATACGACAGTTCTTTTTTTCAAGTGTGATCACCGCCTTTTATTCTCCGGTCAAAGCCTTGCAGGACCAGTTCTAACCATTATAGTATATGTCCGGCTTGTACGGAATATTTATAAGATGTTGTTCAAAAAGTCCGCTTTTGATAAGAAAACCAATCGAGGCTCAATCAAGGATGAGCGACCGCGATTCAAAGGTAGGTTTTCTTGCGATATAGAATTTCATCAGCGTAGCTAGATAACTTATAAATTCTATATCTAACACGAAGTGAATCTGGGAGCGGGCTCGGCATCGAATCTTGAATTCAGCCGGGCCTTCCGATGCTCACGTACCTAAACGTACGCTCCGCTTCTCAGTCCCTAGCTTCATCCAACCTTCTTGGTGCTGAAAACCGTCCTTTTTGAACACGCACTATAAGCCTACAAATAAGGCATCGGATTCACAGGGACACCATTCTCGCGGACCTCAAAATGCAAATGCGGGCCCGTTACCTGCCCGGTCGATCCCGACTCGGCGATTACCTGGCCGCGGCTGACATGGTCGCCCTCCTTAACCTTGATGCCGCCGTTCCGGATGTGCCCGTACAATGTCCACATGCCGCCTCCATGATTGATAATAACACAGTTGCCGTAGCCGCTCCACCATTCCGCCATCGTCACTATTCCGTCATCGGCAGCATGGATCGGCGTACCTTGCGGAACGGCCAAGTCGATGCCTGTATGCATTTTGCCGACCTCGCCCGTTACCGGATGCACCCGTCTGCCAAATCCCGAAGACAGGCGCCCCCCGCTCACTGGCATATAAAGCGGTCCGCCTCCGCCGGTAAAACCGCCGCCGCTGGCTACGGTTGACTTACTGCTGCTGCGCTGTTTGGCCGCCAACGCTGCCGCTCTTTTCTTTGCCGCCGCTTTGGCTGCCGCCGCCCGTCTTGCGGCTTCTTCTGCTTTCAGCTTGTTTTTCTCCGTCTGCAGCGCCGTCCGTTTGTTCACCAGATTCACGAGCATTTCATTTTGCTCTTCGCTGAGATCGTCCGACTCTTCGATTTTCTGGTCGTACTTCGCGATCAGAACCTGCTTTTCTTTTTCTTTTTCGTCCAGGATCTCTTTTTGATCCTCCATCTCGGCATACAAATCCTTGGCTTTCGCGTACTGGGATTCAAGCTCTTTCTTTTTGTCCAGTACCAGCGCCTTGTCTTTCTTGTGCTGCTCCAGCAGATCCTTGTCCTGGTCCACGAAGCTCTTAAGCGAATCCGCCCGCTCCAGGAAATCGGAGAAGCTTGTTGAAGACAGCAGTACTTCCAGATAGGATACGCTGCCGTCCGTATACATCAATCTGACCCGGGACTCCAGCAATTTCTCGCGGGACTGGATTCTCTCCTCCGTCGCATCCAGTTCGGCCGCCGTTTTGCGAAGATTATCCTGTGTCTGGTCAATTTGCACCGAAGTCTTCGCCATTTTATCGCTAACCTGCGAAATTTGATCCATTACGTATTGCAGGTTCTGCTGCGTTTTGTTTTTATAATGCTGCGCCTCCTGTTTCTGCGACTCCGCTTTCGCCTTCTGCTGCTTGGCAGCCTTAGCCTGCTGTTGAATAAGCCTCAGCTCATGTTCGATTTGATCGACGGTTCGTTTTTTGGCATAACCCTCAGTGGGCTCGAAAACAGTAGCCATCAGCACAATGACGGCGATCACTGCAACTAGCTTTTTCAACTTGCGCTCCCCATCCTTTCAAGAAAAACTTCGGTCAAAGCTCCACACAAGACAGGCCGCATGGCGGCAGTCTGCCTTAACGAATCTTTTCTTATGGAGTAAATCCGGGTGTCAGCTGCGATTTTTCGGATCACTATACTTTCAAAAACTTGCGGATCGAGAGGGTTGTTCCCCACATCCCGATAAGCACGCCGAGCACAACCAAAAGCCCGCCCCAATGCCAAAGCTCATTCACGGGCAGAAGCGACATTTGCATCGTGAAATCGGAACCGATAGATGCGGATAAGCGATCATAACCAACAAACAAAACCACGACCGTAATCACCGAACCGATCAGTCCGATCAGTGTGCCTTCCACGAAAAACGGCCAGCGGATAAAGGTGTTCGTCGCCCCTACCAGTTTCATAATGCCGATCTCCCTGCGCCGCGCCAAAATCGTAACCCGGATCGTGTTGGAAATCAGGAACATCGACATCAAACCCAGGCCGCCCACGAACACAAAGCCGATATTGCGCACCATGCGCGTAACTTTAAACAGCGTCTCGATCGTTCCTTTGCCGTATTTGACCTTCATGACCGGCTGCAGGTCGGCATGGGCCGTATTAAGCGCTTCAATTTTCTTTGCAACAAAAGGAACGGTGGTAGGCTCGTACACTTCGATTTTGAAAGCATCCGGAAGCGGATTATTGTCCTTGTCGAAGCCTTCAAGAAGCTCCTTCCCTTCGTCGCCCATGCTGCTGCGGAAATCATTCAATCCCTGCTCTTTGGAAATAAAATCGATCTTGCTGACCTCAGGCATCGCCGCAATTTCTTTCTGCACGACTTCCCGCTGCTTCTGGTCCACGTTCAAGTTAAGGTAGGCCCGAATCTGCACTTGTTTGTCCGCTTTGTCGGCAATGGCATTAACATTGAGTACAAGCAGAATAAATACGCCTAAGACGAATAGAGATACGATAATGGATACAATGGATGCGACAGACATCCAGCCGTTGCGGAATACGTTTTTCGCTCCTTCCCGCAAATGCCGCAAGAAGGTGTTAAAAGTCATACCCGTATTCTCCTCTCATCTGGTCGCGCACGATATTGCCTTGTTCAATGGCAATGACGCGCTTACGCATCGTGTTTACGATATCCTTGTTGTGGGTAGCCATAACGATGGTTGTTCCGCGGAAATTGATTTCATCCAGCAGCTGCATGATGCCCCAGGAGGTTTCGGGGTCGAGGTTGCCGGTAGGCTCGTCCGCAATAATCACCGAAGGATTGTTTACGATGGCGCGGGCGATGGCAATCCGCTGCTGTTCCCCACCGGAAAGCTGGGCCGGCTGGCGGTTCGCTTTCGCTTTCAGTCCGACGAGATCAAGCACTTCCATCACGCGTTTTTTCATCTGCCGTTTCGGGGCTTCAATAACTTCCATGGCAAAAGCCACGTTCTCATAAGCGGTCAATTTAGGCAAAAGGCGGAAATCCTGAAAAATCACGCCGATATTGCGTCTGACGTAAGGAATCTTGCGCTGCTTCAGCTTGCCTATATTAAACCCGTTTACGGAGATCTGTCCTTTTGTCGGTACTTCTTCTCTATAAATGAGCTTCATGAATGTCGATTTACCTGCGCCGGAAGGGCCGACGACATATACAAATTCATTCCGGTCGATCTTAACGGATACCCCTTGAAGCGCGTGGGTTCCATTCGGGTATGTCTTCCACACATCCTGCATTTCGATCACTTTATTATCACTTCCTAGATTACATAATTAGCCATTATAATTTCGACACATTCCAGCTCATTCCTTTAAAAATCTCAAGAAATCATCACGATGTTTTTTATTGTAACAAATTTGTTACCTTTTGAGTACCCGAAATTTTCCCATTTCTTTTACATATACATGAAATGTAGACTCAACCACGTTTAATACGAAGCGAAAAAGGTGGGAGCCATGAAAAAAATTCATTTGATGCTGATCATCACTGCCGGGATCTTGCTGATCGGTTCCGTCACCGCTGGATGGATCCATCTCTATATCAGTCAGCAAACCCTTCCTGACCACGTGCAGGTAGGCGGTTGGAATGTGGGCGGGAAGAAAAAAGACAACGTGCTTAAAGAGCTGGATGACCGGTTAAAACAGCTTGAACAGCAGCCGCTCACGCTGTCGCTGGCCGCCAAAGGCGTACCTGATGCCGCGATGACCCTTAAAGAAGCCGGGGTCACCTTCGAAGCCGACGATTTTCGCAGCTCGGTTGCCGGCCTGTATGAAGGGAACTGGCTCGAACGTTTTAAAGCACGCCAACACTTTAAGACGGATTGGCAGCTGTCGCCGCATTGGAACAGGTCAGTGCTCAAGCAGCGGTTTGATTCGTCCTGGGAAGAGAAACATTTCGGCGAACCCGTAAATGCCTCACGGCGGATCACCAAAGACGATAAGGTCGCGTACACGCCGGAAATATCCGTCTATCGCATTGACTGGGAAACTTTTACGGATACAATGACCGCCCTCATCCCCAAAAGATTCCTTAGCCCGGAAGAAGCCGCAGCTCCGTTGAAAGCAAAGCTTCCTATTTATATGTTGAAACCTGAAGTAACGGTAAGCAGCTTAAGGGAAGAAGGGATCGACCGGAAAATCATCGAATTCAACACCGGACTCGGCTCAAGCGCTGCCGGGCGCATCTATAACGTTAATTCGGCGGCAAAGGCCATGGACGGAATGCTGCTGAAGCCGGGCGATATTTTCGACTACGGCAAGGTGATTGCCAGAGCTGAGGCGAAGTACGGCTTTCGCGAAGCGCCAGTCATTGTGAACGGCAAGCTCGTTCCGGGTATCGGCGGCGGAATTTGCCAAGTCTCAAGCACGATATATAACGCAGCGCTGCGAACCGGGCTCGAAATTGTGGAACGGCGCAACCACTCGCTCCCAGTCAGCTATCTGCCCAAAGGATTGGATGCTACTTTTGCCGAGGGCTCCATTAATTTCCGCTTCAAAAATACGACGGGAAAATCGCTTTATATCCGTGCCTTTGTAGATGGCAGCACACTGACCGTCAAGTTTTTCGGCACCTTCCCGAAAAATACCGAATACCTGGTTGAATCGCGAACGGTAGAAACATTGCCCGTTCCGGATAAATTCGTCCAGAACAAGGCCATTCCGGCCGGGGCGCAGGAAGTATTGCAGGAAGGCAAGCCGGGATATATCGTCGAAACCTATCAAATCAAAAAAGTAAACGGTGCGGTTGTAGAGCGCAAGCGAATCTCCCGGGACACCTACCGTGCGCAAAACAGGCTGATTGCCGTCAACTCCGGCAGAGAGGATTCAGGAAACGATTCATCCGGATCCAAAGATCAAATAGTTGAAGACGGCATCAGCGGGCCTCAATTTTGAAACATCAACATAGTACTACTTGTGAATATCGGCATAAGAAAAACATTTATTGAGGTATTATCAAAGAAGACAGACGCGTTTAGCAGTAGTTTTTCTGCGATATAAGGATGCATTTCCTTGTAGTTTATACTTTCTTCTATCTTAAAAAAGCAGCGTTTTTAGGCCTTAAGGCCAAAAAGCGCTGCTTTGTCCTTTATTATGAACCATTTGGATGACCCGCCGATTTATGAGGCTTGCGGATGATCCGACGGCTTGCGGTACTGCTGCATGGCTTGTTCAAGCTCTTTCGAGATGTCATTCAACGTTTGGGTCGCAGTCGCAATCTGTTCCATTATGGCATGGTGCTCTTCTACCGCTTGCGTTACATTGTTCATTTCCTGCGTCGTTTTAACCGCAATCTGTTCCGTTTTTTGCATCGTGTCAACCAACTGCTCGGCGCCGGCGGCGATTTCTTCTACCGAAGAGGATACTTCCTGCATTTGTCCGGCTACCTCACCGATCGAAAGCTTGATGAATTCGAAGGATTCCCCGGCTTCCTTGACTCCCCGGAGCCCATTATCCACTTGGCTTGCGACAAGTTTGGTCGAGGTTACCGCTTGAACCGTTTCATTCAGGATCAGCGAAACGACCTGCGTAACTTGCTTTGCTGATTCCGAAGATTGTTCGGCGAGATTGCGCACTTCGCTGGCGATAACGGAAAAACCTCTGCCTTCGTCGCCAAAGCGCGCCGCTTCAATCGCGGCATTAAGCGCAAGCAAATGCGTTTGTTCGGCGATCTCCCGAATGATGGATACGAACGATGCAACTTCCCTTGAACTCTCTTCCAACCGGCTCATGATGTCAACCAGGGAGTGAACCGTCGTATTGGCTTCGCCCATTTGATCAATGGCAGTCACAATCGATTCCTGCCCTTTCGTCGCCTTCTCGGACGATTCGGTCGCCGCTACCGCCGTCTCGTCCGCACTTCCCGCGATATGCCGGATTGCGCCGACGACGTCGTTCACTGTATTGGAGCTGATGCGGATCATATCCGTCTGCTGGTTGGCGTCGGCAGATACCCCCAGCGTTGCTTCCTTAATCATGTCGGAAACGTAAAAACCCATTTCGGAGTTGGTCTTGACCTGCTCAATCGCTCCTCCGATTTTTGAAATATGTTCTTTTACCTGGTTCGAAAGCTCCTTATACTGTTCTGTGACCAGTACATAATCCCCATCTGCGCTGGCGGCCTGGTAGTTCTTTAGTTCTTCGATGTTCGAGTCGGAACCGGTCTGCGCCGCTTGGCCTTTGGCCGAACGCAGCAGCCACAACGCGATGAAATAGCTTGCCGGGAGAGTCAACACCAGGCTTAAAATAAGTCCGGCGAAGACGGGAAGTCCCAACATAAAGCAAATCAGATTAATCACGATGACCGCGCCCGAGAATAAACCGGCGCCTTGCAAACTTACTTGTTTAAGTTTCTTATGTATATCTGTTTTTTCAGTCATGGTGTTTCTCACTCCATCTATCCGATTACACCCGATGCCTAATGACATCGGGTGCGCGTTTTTCATGCAGATCAAAGAATGTACAAGATTTAGTGCAAAAACCGCTTCATTCCTTAATCACAAGTTAAATCTCCGCTTTACGCAGGCTGTTATATGCAGCACCCCGTCAGGGACATTTTTAAATTATTATCCTTGCAAGAAAGCTTCTGCATCTTCCAGTTTTTCGAAAGAATCCACCACTTCGCCAAACATCCGTTTCATTTGCAGCTTTGATACCGCAGAACCAGTATAATAGGCCCATTTCGTCAGCCCTTTTTGAACGGAAAGCTCTCCAAGGTGACTAAGTTGTTCTGCTACATCCATCGTAAACAGTTTTCCTTCACTCAGGTCGGTCATGCCGGTAAAGCCTGGTTTTACACTCTCCAGCACCTTTGTGTAATCGTCGATGTAGTTCTGAACGTTGTCTTTGTTGATTTCATGGACTTTTACCATTACCCGGTTACGTGCTGCATCATAATTAATTGAATACATGTGTTCTACCCCCATCGGATAAATTTAGAATATATTGGTTTTAGGATAAGCAAAAAAAATAGATTTGTAAAGGAGTATTTACCGAATTATGTAGAAACATGTCGAATTAGATAAATCCCTCTTCTTTACTATGAATAAACATTTTATGAATCATTTCCCGGTCCAGATGCGGCCATTCAAAGCCAAGCAGTGACAGAATTCTGACAGTTTTTGTCGAAAAAGTTCGGAAAATTGTCGTAAAGATCGTTTCCTCCATCCAACCGTAATGAAGCATGATTTGCTCGATTTCATGTTTCAATTTTTCATTGTCATAGTTTGCATGCAGATAATCGACAAATTTGTCGAATGACAGCAGTTCAACAGGGAATCCTAGCGGATTCTCGCGCAGTACCTCGCCGATGTTCTTTTCATGCGGATTCGCGATATGGAACACCTCGTTTTGAAGCGCCTTGCGGTCGGCAAGCAGCAAGATCGCTTTGCTCGATTGATCCACATAAGTAAAGTCGACGTCATTGGCTTCTCCCGGCGCCGTTCCCAGCATAAGGAAAGATTTCATCGTTGTATAAAACGCGTTATCCGCAATATTTTCCTGGAACCGTCCCGTCCGGGAGTGGAAAACGATATTGCCGAGCCGATATATATTGGCGACGATCCCCTGGTCCCTTGCGGCCATGACCAGCCGCTCCGCTTCGAACTTCGTCTTGGCATAATAATTCTCGAAACGTTGTCCCAAATCGAGATCATATTCCGTAAAGAAAACATGCTGCCGATTTTCCACGACCCCCGTCGCGACGCCAAGCGTGGATATATGATGCATATGTTTCGGTTTGCCTTCCGCGGCAAAGTCCAGCAAATTGGCTGTCGCTTTAACGTTCTGCAATTCGAAGTCATCATAACTTCCGTAATGCTTGACGTTTGCCGCCGCATGGAAGATAGCGTCTACGGTTTGCATCAGCTCCTCATGGCGCTCTCCGGTCAGACCAAGCTGCGGTTTGGTGATGTCGCCCGCATGCACGTTGATTCTTTTTTCATATCTATCAAACCATTCCGGACCGAAATAATAGGCGCATTTTTGTTTCAGGCGTTCCTGCGCAGCCTCATCCGATCCCGCCCGGACAATCGCATGGACATTCCACTTCTTGCCGGTAACCGCTTCGTGGACCAAATGTGCACCCAGGTATCCCGTAGCCCCTGTAATAAGCACCTCTTGATAACCGTTCACAGCCGTATAATCCAGTGAATCATAAGCGCTGCAGCGTTTTTCATAACTTGCCTGCTCTTCGGAAAAATCGATATTTTTCAGACCTCCGTAGAGCTGTTTCACCTGTTCCAGCCGGGAATGCAGATGATTGGTTTTCGGTTTGATTTTGCTTGCCAGCGCAGCCACGGTTTGATATTCAAAAATATCGTTCATGCCGATTTCGAACTGCTTCTGCAGTCTGGCGACAACAACGGTTGCTTTCAGCGAGTGGCCGCCAAGTTCAAAGAAATTGTCCTGGGCGCCGATTTTATCCACCTGAAGCACGGCTTGCCATACCTCGGCAACCGCCTGCTCTATTTCCGTTCTTGGCGCGACATAGTCTTTGCTTCGGCCCTGCGAAGCGTCCGGTTCAGGCAAGGCTTTCCGGTCAATTTTTCCGTTTGGCGTCAACGGCATCTCCGGCAGCTGCATGAAATAGGACGGGATCATATAATCCGGCAAGGCTTTTCCTATATGCTCTCTCAGCTCGCTAATAGCGAGTTCGGCCACGGCCGTATAATAAGCGCATAAATAATGGCCGCCCTTGCCGTCTTCCTTGGCGATGACAATCGCCTCCGATACGGCCGGATGGTTCAGCAGGCAATTTTCGACCTCGCCCAGTTCGATGCGGAAACCGCGGATCTTGACCTGATGGTCGAGCCGGCCCAGAAACTCGATGGTTCCATCCTTCGCCCATCTTGCCAGGTCGCCTGTTTTATACATGCGTTCTCCCGGGATAAACGGGCTCGGCACGTAACGCTCACGCGTCATTTCCTCATTGTTGTAATACCCGCGGCCCACATTATGTCCTGCAATGTATAGTTCACCGGCCACGCCGACTGGCTGAGGCTGATAGTTCTCATTTACGATATAGATCTGCGTATTCGCAATCGGCTTTCCGATCGGCGGCAGTTCCGGTATAAAGCCGGACGGATCAATCGTATGCGTCGTGACTACATGCGTCTCCGACGGTCCGTAATGGTTATGCAAGTAAACGCCGTTTCGCGTCAGATGCGCACGGAATTTCTCCGGTACGATCAGCTGCTCGCCGGCCGTGATCACATGTTTCACTGTCGTAGGGAAACGGTCTGCGTATTCCTTCTCGTTCAGAATGAATTTCAGGAACGACACCGGCATAAACAGGATTTCAACGCCTGCTTTTTCAATGTAATCCAGCAGATCCCCGACTCTCATCCGCAAATCGCTTGTGATCAGATGCAGCGTGCCGCCGGCCCCCAGCGTCGACCATATCTCCTGCGAGCAAACGTCGAAGCTGATCGTGGTGAATTGAAGCACATTTCCGCTGTAGTCGACATTGGTCGCACTGTACTCAAAATGCAGCAGGTTGACGATATTCCGATGTTCGATCATTACGCCTTTCGGTTTTCCTGTCGTGCCCGAAGTATAGATCACATACAGCAAATCCCCGGGTTTGTTGACATGCGGCAAATTACCGGTAAATTCGCTATAAACCTCATCCGTGTCGATGAGCAGCGTTTCGCCCGCAAAGGCAACCTTGTCGGCAAGATGGGACTGTGTCAGAAGCAGCTTGGTATTGCTGTTTTCCAGCATATAAACGACCCGTTCCTGCGGATATTCGGGATCGACCGGAACGTACGCCCCTCCCGCTTTCAAAATGGCCAGCAGCCCGACGATCATCTCAAATGAACGGTCTGCCATCAGCCCCACCACTTGATCTGGCTCTACGCCTTTCATCCGCAGCGTATTAGCAAGCCGGTTAGCCCTTTCGTTCAACTCGCGGTAGGACATGCTTTGGTCGCCGAACACAAGCGCCGCTTTATCCGGCGTACGCTGTACCTGTTCCTCGAACAAGCCATGGATCGGCATTTGATCCCGATAAGTCGAGGCAGTCGCATTTAGGCCGCTAACAAGATAATCTTGTTCCTCGGGGCCGAGCATCTCGAGTTCGCACAGCATCTTGCCGGGATGAGCGATCGCATCGTGCAGCATCCGCAGGAAACGGCTGCCGAACGCTTCGATCGTCTGCCGTTCAAACAGATCCGTGCAGTACTGCAAATCGATCCGAATGCCGTTTTCTTCCTCTGTCACATCCACCATCAGATCATATTTCGAGATTGGATGAACATACGAATCATTCGCCACATCCGCGCCTTCAAGCTGCAGCTCGAGCTTGCCTGTATTTTGCATGACAAACAACGTGTCAAACAGCAAATTGCGGCTCGGATCACGCGGAATATTCAAGGAACGGACAAGCTCCTCCAACTCGTAATCCTGATGCTCGAACGTATCCAGCAGCGCTCCCTTCACTTCCTGCAGCAGCCGCGCAAAGGTCTTGCGCTTCTCCGGATAGCAGCGCACCGGCATCGTATTGACGAACATCCCGATCACAGGCTGCAGCTCTTCATGCAATCTTCCCGCCACCGGAACGCCCGTGATGACATCCTCCTGATTCGTATAACGGGACAGGAGCGCATGGTATCCTGCAAACAGCACCATAAACGGCGTGGCGGTTGCGGCATATGCAAACTGCTTCAATTGGCCCGCTGCCTTTTCGTCAAGCCGGATCGTAACGGTATCGCCGCGGAAGCTTTGCTTGGCCGGACGTTCCCGGTCGGTCGGAAGCTGTAGGATCGGCAGTTCGCCTGATAACGTCTTCTCCCAATACGCTTTTTGCCGTTCGGCGTGATGCGGCGTTTCCGCCTGCCAGACAGCAAAGTCGGCAAAACCAAGCGGCAGCTCTTCCAATGTTTCGCCGCGGTACAGCTTGGATAGCTCTTCAAAAAAGATATTAGCCGATACGCCGTCAACGGCTATATGATGGAAATCAACCAGCAGTACGAAGCGTTCTTCCGCCCCGCACCGGATAAGCCAGGCCCGCAAGAGCGGCGCTTCACCCAAGTCAAAAGGCGTAATAAGCGAATGCATCAGTTCATGCAAACGATCTTTTGAGGATCCCTCGGCCCGGACCAACTTAAGCTCAAACGGCACCTTTGCGTTTACCCGCTGCACGATTTCATCATTCTCCCAATGGAAAGATGTGCGCAGCGCATCATGTCTCTCAATCATCGCGCAAAATGCTTGCTCCAAACGCTCACGATCAACTGTACCTTTGATGCGGAACGCAAACGGCGCATTATAAGCCGTTCCGACCTGATCCATCTGCTCGATGAAATATAGCCGCCGTGCAGCCGAAGCTACTGGATAGCTTTCCCGCGCAGGTACCTTAACTATGGCGGCTGGATGGGCCTCAGCCAGTTCGGCCGCCGCCGCGGATTCTCCTTCCGCCAAACGGCTCGACACCGCTTGCTCGAGCCATTTGGCTTGTTCACGGACCGTCGTATGCTTGAACAGCTCGGCTACAGGAAACGATATGCCGAAGCGCCGCTGCATCTTGGCTTGCAAAATAACGACTTTCAGCGAATCGCCGCCGGATGTAAAGAACGGTTCGCATGCGCCAACGCGGTTTAATCCGAGAACCTCCTTCCATAAGGAAGCAACTCCGTTTTCCCATTCGCCTTCCGGTGCTTCGAACTGCCCTTCATCATGTGTTTCGGCCGGGGCAGGAAGCGCGCGTCTGTCCACTTTGCCGTTCGCCGTGAGCGGAAGCTCCCCCAGCTGAACCAGCTTGGCCGGAACCATGTATTCAGGCAAATGTTCGGATAAATAATCCGCCATTTCGCCATACGGAAACTCTCCGTCCGCCACTACGTACGCACATAAATATTTCGCGCCTGAAGCATCGTCAAGATCGATTACGATGACTTCGGATACCCGCGGATGCTGCAGCAGCCGGTGTTCAATTTCGCCGGTTTCGATACGGAAACCTCTGATCTTCACCTGGTGGTCGATGCGTCCCAGGAATTCGATCACGCCATCTTCCGTCCATCTCGCCAAATCACCCGTCCGGTACATGCGCCCTTGGCCAGCCAGCGCGGTGGCCGTAAATTTCTCTGCCGTCAATTCCGGCTGGTTCAAATACCCGCGCGCAAGCCCTTCACCGGCAATGCATAACTCTCCTGCGACGCCGATCGGCTGAGGCTGGCCGTAAGCATCCATGATGTACACTTGCGAATTGCTGATCGGATATCCGATCGGAATATTCTCTTGCAGTTCCGTCACAAGGTAGGCTGTCGTTACGACGGTGTTTTCTGTCGGACCGTAGCAATTGTACAAGTCATAGTGCTGCTTGCTGAACGTCTTCAGTTTGTCGCCACCCGCAAGCAGCACACGCAAAGACGGGTTGTCCAGCGTCATGAAATGCTCGCAAAACTGCGTCGGTAAAAAGCTGATAGTAATGGCATTTTGCTTGAAATATGTATGTAATTGGCCTGCATCAAGCCGAATGTCCTCCGGAATGACATGAAGCGCTGCGCCGGACACAAGGTAAGGGAAGATTTCCCACACGGAAGCATCGAATCCAAAACCTGCATATTTCGTGGCCCGGTCCTGATCCGTAACCTTGAATTCTTTGATATGCCATGCGCACAGATTAATAAGCGAACGATGTTCCACCATGACGCCTTTCGGTCGTCCGGTCGATCCCGATGTATAGATGATATATGCCAGATCATCGGCCTGAACTCCCTCTCCGTGCTTCAGCCCCGCCTCCTCAACTAAAGGAGCCGAAATGTCCGAACCCGCTGCCGCGCATATGATTTCACCTTTAAAGCGGACGTCTTCGCCAAGCTCCACTTTTGGCTCGGTCACAAGCAATTCCGTCCCGCTGTCTTCCAGCATGTACAGGATTCGTTCAGCCGGATACGCCGGGTCGATAGGCAAGTATGCGGCGCCTGTTTTCAGAATCGCGAGCGTACCGATAATCATCTCCAGAGATGGCGTCGCAATAATGCCGACGATATGTCCCCGGCTCGCCCCTTTACGGATCAGTTCGCCAGCAAGTTTATCAGCCCTTGCATTCAGTTCCTTGTATGTCAGTGATTCATCACGATAGACGACTGCAACGTTATCGGGAGTCTTCTGTACTTGATCCTCAAACATCCCGTGAATAGTGCGGTTCAGATCCACCGGCTCCCCAGTGCTGTTCCACTTGGACAGCAAATCCGCCTCTTCTTGTGAAATCAAGCTGAACCCGCCGATCGCGGCATCCGGATTCGACAGCCACTCTGTCACGATGGCTTGCAGGTGAAGGCACATGCGGCTGATAAAATGATCCGAAAAGGCATTTGCCGAGTACAAAATCTCCAGCCCGCCCTCGTTGTTATCGCATAATTTCACCGCAGCATCCAGCTTACCCAGCAGTTCTTCGTGCGGCACCGCTTCCCCGAACAGGATGGCGGTATTGCAAACCGGAGCTGTGCCCGCCAGCCCGCAAACTTCCGAAACCTCTTGCAGGCTCACAGCCTGATGAGCATGTTCGGACATGACGGAAGCGGTTTGTTGTACCAACGCCCGAAGCGGCGTCGTTCCTTGGGCCGTCATGATCAACGGATATGCTTGGTCTGCAGAGCCGATCGCGGCAAAAGCCACCTCTTCTTTCCGCAAATACTTTACGAGGAGCATGCCCCAGGCAGCGCCCAGCAGTTCATTTGGAGCAATTTGCGCCGTTTCGCAAGCTTGCTGAATTTTCAGACCCAGCCCGTCCGGCCAGGCATACTTGAATTTTTGCAGCCGGGGCGCATCCTTCCCTGAGCGGGTCCTCAGGATCGTGCGTTCTTCCAACGGTTTCATATATTCTTTCCATTTCTCCACAGCAGATCTTTCCTTTGTTAACTCCGACATGTACATCTTCCTTTGCATCATCATAGTTGTTAAATAGACCGAGCATAACAAAAACATCGATCGACGCACTTCCAATGAAGAAAGACCGCGTTTAGCGGTAGTTTTTCTTGCGATATAAGGACGCAGGCTCTTGATGTCTATACTTTCTTATATCTAAACAAAAACGTCTATCGACGCACTTCCAATGAAGAAAGACCGCGTTTAGCGGTTTCTTGCGATTATAGAATTTTCAAGCTCCGCTGAAATGTAAAAATTCTATAATCATAACAAAAAACTCTACTTACCGAGAGTAGAGTTGCGTAATTGCGAAAAACATCTTTCGGCAGCTGGCTGGCATGACGCAAACCCGTCTTTAGCCCCTTTAGCTTTGTGTCCCTATCTTTCGATAGGTTTACCTTTTGGAGTTTTCATTGTGCAGATATTCTGATATAACTTGGACCAACACTTCAATCCATCTTCTAATATATATCATGATGATGCAAAAAGTACAGGTGGATTTTTTCCATAAAGAGGTAATAAAAGTGTCTACATCCCGAATTTAAGTGAAATTTCACTGTATATCATTGTTATGGAATATAATGTAAAACGCTCAGCGTGACCCACTTTGCAGACCGATGAAGCCGAGCATAAGCTCGTTCATGGACATGTCTACCCGGTTGATTGGTATATCTTGTACCGCTGTGCAAATGGCCATTTGATAGGCTGGATCAAACGAAACCATTCTAAGGGAACGATCCGTATCTACTAATCCTTGCCGGGCCATGCGAAAACTTTCCCCCTCCTTTATCGTTTCAAGCGAGGACAAGTTTTCAGCCAGACCTTTCCCCGTTGCTTTCACGTAACTCTCCTTCAACGTCCATAACTTTAAAAAATATGTATCCCTTTGATCCTTAGGCTGGCCGAACCATTCATGCAGCTCCTTCGGCGTTAGACACATTCGGGCTACTCCCTCTTCCGCTTTCCCGATCATCTCGATGTCGATCCCGACAGGTCCTTCAGCGCTGACGGCACATACGACCCATGCATGGGAGTGGGATACGTTAAAATGGAAGTCCGGAAATTCCTTCAGGGATGGTTTGCCATAACCATCCCTGAGAAATTCCACCCTATGAAGCCCGATACCATTCACTTGGCAGGCGACAATCCGCTTCAAAACCGCCGAAACGATTTCGCGGACCGCATCCGCTTCTTTTCGGTATCTGGCCGCTTTATTTCTGACATCCACGGGCAAATTCTCAAGCGCCTGCTTGAAAACGGCCCGGTCGTACTCATCCACAAGTTTCACGGCATAAATTAGCGCCATGTCCGCCACCCTTTTTTTTGGGAAAAGGCCCTCTTCGGTTACAGAATCAACCCGAGCTTGCGGGCCTGCTCCTCAGTTAAAATATACTCCTCGTTCGGCCACACCTCATCCTCGTTATATACACCGAACATCTTCATTACGTCAATCCATATTCCCTTCTCAACCGCTTCCGCTTGGGTAATGATGACTTTCATGAAAATCAGCCTCCTTGCCGGATATTTATTCAGCATCCCCGCAAAAAATCCTTTTATCCGCGCCCGATTCTGTCCGTCATTTTGCGGTTCATATGCCTACTATTACCCGTTGTCTGAAGGCCGGGATGAAATGGCTTTTATTCTAAGCTCGTTTCTGCTTTGGGGCTGCCGAAGGCCCTTGGGCAAATTGCATGCGTCCCGCACCCATCATAGATACCGACACCAGCGCGAAGAAGACCGGGATCAGCGCCCATAAAAAAGTATGATCCACGGATAGAGATAATGCTGAACTAATCTTTTCCATCACCTGCGGCGGAATCAGCTCCCTTGCCTCCGGGGTCAGCATGTGCTGCGGGTCGGCGCCTGCCGGCATGTTCCGGCTTGCTGCGCCCAGTTTTTCCGTTAGTTGTCCTTTGAAATCATTACGCTGAATGATGCCGAAAATCGTAATCCCGATCGTCATCCCCAGCGAACGCAGAAACGAAATCGTCGAGTTAGCCGATCCCCGCTGCCGCATCTCCATGCCCTGAATCGCCGACATGCTCAGCACGGAAAAGGAGAAGCCGATGCCAAATCCGGTTATCATCATATACACGGAAAGGATAATCCTGGAAGTATCCGGCGTAATTGTCGCCAGCAAAAACATACCCAGCAAAAATACAACAGCCGAAAAGATCATGATTCTGCGGAACGACATTTTGGAGGATAACATGCCGCCTACCTGTGAAGCAACCACGGAGCTAAGCGTCAGCGGAAGCAGGATTAATCCGGAGTTTGTCGCACTTCCACCCATAACCCCTTGTACGAAGATCGGAATATAAACCGCTGCCGTAATAAACGCCGCTCCATAAAACAGTGCTGCGGCGCTGCTCGCGGCGAACAGCCTTTTCCGGAACATCCCATACGATATTATAGGCTCCGCCGCCCTTCTCTCCACAAGCAGGAAGACGATAAACAGCAGGGCAAACGCTGCAAACAATCCCATAATAATAAACGAATCCCAGGCATATTTATTGCCCCCGAGCTCCAGCGCAAACATCAGGCTGACAACGGCCCCCACAAGCGTGGCCGCTCCCCAGATATCGATTTTCTGTTTGGAATGCTCATGCGATTCGCGGTAAAAGAACACGACAAGCAAAAACGCGATAAGCCCAAGCGGAACATTAATATAGAAAATCCAGCGCCAATGCCAGAAATCCGTAATATAAGCGCCCATTAACGGCCCGAAAAGATTCGCTACGCCAAAAACCGCGCCGAACATTCCTGACATTTTGCCCCGCAGCTCCGGTGGAAAAATGTCAAAAATGATCGTAAAGTAATCGGGATAAGCGCGCCGCCCCCAATGCCCTGGATCGCGCGGTAGATGCTCAGCTCCGCAATGCTGTGGGCCGTACCGCAGAGCATCGAGCCAATCAGAAACACGACGATGCCGAAGACAAAAAATCTTTTTCTGCCATACATATCGGATAACTTGCCGAAAATCGGCATCCCCGCCATCTCGGCAACCATATAAGCGGAGGTCACCCACACGAACTGATCGAGTCCGCCCAAATCCCCGATAATAGTTCCCATTGCCGTCGCCACAATGGTGTTGTCGATGGCTGCAATCAAAATCCCGAGCAGAAGCCCCGCCACAATGAAACCCAGCCTGTTCTTTTTAACAGACATCCTTGTTTTCCTCCTCTTCAGCGTTGTTACGAACCGATTTTTGCCGATTGGGACACCGATGAACCTTGGTCCTGCTCGAATTCATCCCGGTATTCAACCAGACCGATCCGGCAACCGCCGCCAATCATGACTCTTCTGCCGCGGACAACGGCAGCCCTGGTATTTTCCAACACGATGGTATCGCCTTCGATCGTTTCGGCCGTCAGAGCACCTTCGGTACCGGGAATGAACTTCCCGATCAAGGGCAGACTATAATGCTTTTTCACCGTAATTTGCCCGCCAACCAGCTCACGCATCCGGCTATGGCCATAAAGCTTCAAATCCACTTGCTCCGCATTTAGCATGCCGTTAACCTCTACGCTTCCCTGCACCTTCAGCTCCTCCATCTCGCAATCTGCATTGACGTGAAGTTCGCCGGTAATTCTAGCCTTTTCGACTGACATTCGCCCGCCAACAGCCAACTCGCCGGTAACGGATATACTCTCTGCCGTAAGCTCGTTTCCGACCCTAAGTTCCCCTTGTATCTTTACGCTGCCGCTGCTCATCGTTTCAGCAACCTTCATTGTGCCGTTACAGGATGTATTCCCTGCATGAAGCGAACCTTTTACCTCGCTATTTCCCAGACATTTGAATAATTCGCAATGCGTATCGCTATTGATGACAGCGTCACCCATAATTTTGACATTATCAAAAGATCCGCCGTTCGAATGGCTATTTCCCGTAATTTTCATATCGCCGCGTCTTGTCGTCATTTGTTTCCAACCTCCTTTTGAAATCCTGCCATGTTTATAGCTGGTGAGCGGATCCGATTTGGGCATCGGCATCCCGCTGCAATTGCTGTTTGTATTCCACGCGTCCGATTTTGCAGCCTTCGCCTATCCTTACATTATTGCCCCGCACAATTTCGGCATCGGTATACTCCAGGTCCACTTCATCGCCTTCAATGGTATGCGCATGCAGCCGGGCCGAAAGCGCCGGCACAAATTGCTCGATGACACTGTATTTTTTCGCGCGCCTAACCGTGATCGTATCCCCGCCGATCTCCTGCACTCTGCATGGCATGTTCAGTTTGACATCCACCAAACCGGCATTAAGCAGCCCGTCAATGCTGAATCCGCCAAAAACTGAAAACACCTCGCACCCTACATCTTCCCTCGTTTTCAGGTTCCCGAATATTTCCACCTTTTCGCCGATCAGCCCTCTGCCAACCGACAACCGTCCGTTTACGGTCAGAAGCTCAGTGCAAACCACTTGTTCTTTAAGCGTCGCCATCCCGTCAAGAACCATACGGTTCGTATTGACATGGCCTTCCACCGTCGCTGTTCCGTTGACCGTGACGGATTCGCTTTGCAGCGCTCCTTCGATCGACATCGTCCCGTTGCTGTCAAGGGAAATACAGCTTGTGTCCCCCTTGATTTTGGCCATTCCGTCCGTTCTGACATGCGAATAGCTGCCGCCTTGCGACTTGCCGATGCCGGAGATTCTCAAATCGGATTTTGATTCCATGCTTTATGCCTCCATTTCGTTTAACTTCAGTTTTAACTCTTCGATGGATGCAGCCAGGGACAGCCGAAAAACCCATTTAACATCCTTGTCAAAATAAATCTGTTCCGCCGATTCCGTCAGAAACAGCAAGGGAACGCCCATTTTCCGGATCAGAGCCAGCTCGCACGGTTTGGCTGCCAAATCGCCGTAATGCTCCCTCATAACCGCAATCAGCATTTTGCCTTCTTCTCTCGTGATTTCTCCGCCTTGCAGCAGCTTATGAAGCACATAAACCGTCAGGATGTCGTTAAAGGACAACAACTCCTTCTGTCCCATCTCTTCTTCAAACAATTCCAGCGAAAAAATCGTAACAATGTTACGTTCTATAAGTTTGACAGCAGACATCGATTCAGCACCCAAATTTGGTGAAAACATATCCGCAAGCTCATCCAGGGACAAACCATCCTTCATATTTTTAATGCGTTCGATCCGCTGCAATATTTTATCCCTCGGAAAGAAGGTTTCCTGGCCCGTAAAAGAAGATTTGCGGACAAACCATTCTTCGGGTATCAGATTTTTCCGCTTCCAGCGGTACAATTGTCCGTAGGAGATCCCTGTCAGCTCCAGCAGTTCCTTTTTCGAAATTAGATCTTCTTCGTTCATGACGCCGCCTCCTCGCAAAATAATGTAACATAACATTGTTACGTTGTAAATCAGCAAAATCAAAATTTTTTAAAAAATTGGGAGTATGCACGGAAATAAGCTGTCTTGATCTTGCGGAGGAAAACCGTAAGAAGCCATTAGAACCGGGGAACTTCTGATTCGTTCCAGTGCGGAGGATAGAATTCACTTGAAAAAACAATAAGAGCAGAACGCTGACGCGTCTGCCCTTGCTGTTTTTGTGGATTGATTGGTGCCATGCTTTAGGCTTGGATGCGCCAAACCGTAAATCCGGAGCTCAGCGCCCGACACTGGCCGATGGCCTGTTCCGCCGTACGAACATCCCCACTCCATTCGATGGAATAGCGGAATTCGTAAAACCCGCCCAATGTCGCTTTAAAATTGGTTTCCCAGTAGTTGCTCATAGCCCAAACATACAGATCGCGTTCCGTCTCTTCGTTTTGTTGGGTATGAAGCAGGCGTTTGCCGTATTCCAGTGAGCCTAATTGAACGAGCGGGGTATCCGGCGTTGCAATCGTGAGGGCGCGGTTTTCTCCTACAAAGGCTAGCCCCTCCTGGATGCAATAGTAGTCAAGCAGCGTTCCCGGGAGCTGATCGACCCATGGGCGAATCGGTGCTCCGGCTTTATCCAGCCACAATGTCTCGTCATGCGGCATTCCGGACGTAAACGGCAGGGAGATATACACATTTTCCGGTTCCCACACGCTGTCTTTATGAAAACGTACGGATACGTCGACTCTGCAGGACGTGGCATAAAGTTTCAGGAATACCGAATAACAGCTCATGCCGCGTGTTTCAAATTGCAGTTCTACCACCCCGAACAACGGACCGTTCGAGATGATCTTAGCCTTCGCCAGACGCCCTGCGGAGCGCTGAACGTTCAATCCCTTGCGGTTCCGGCCCATTGCGCTGCGCACGGCATACATGCTGCCTGATACATCCATTGGCGTCACTTCATATACAGGCGTGAACGCGCCATGCTTTCGGTCCTTGCGTATCAGATCTTCGCCCGTTTCCTTGATCATCCAGGATACGATCCCCTCTTCGTTCCAGCTGATTTTTACGTACGGGGATTCGGCGGCATGCTGCGAAATGACGCATGTTTCTTTGGCCTCGGCTGACGGGTACATATCCTCGATGTCATAAACCGTATCGGCGCCGACCAATTTTATATTGCTTGTCGTTTTCGCTTTCGAGATTTTCGCCGGCCGGATGAAATATTGTTTTTGTTCCCCAGGCTGTAGATCCACCTCAATCGTAGCGCACTGAACGCCGGACTGATGCGGAACAACCTGACCGGTGCTTTCGTCAACCACTTCCATGCCGTCCTTGAAGCGCTCGTTTTCAAAGCCGTCCCATTCGAAGTCGGCAAGCTGTCTGGATGCCTGCTGCTCCGTGTTGACCACGCGGTAACGGAAAGCACGTCCGGGGTGCAAGAGCGATCCGCCCAAGGCGTTTTGCACTTTGTCCAGCGCCCCGTGCGCCAAGCGGCTGGCATTGGCTGCATAAGCCAGCTTACGCACTTCAAGCATCTGCACGTTCCAGTGCCATGGCGAATGAACCGAGGCATGAAATCCCCATGTATGCTCGGCATACATCACGAGCTGCTGCTCGATGTCTTGCAGCTCCTGACGGCTGATGATTTGCTGCCGAGGGTCCAAGCTTTTGATCTTACGCAGCGTCCGCTGGGCATCCTTGAAAATCTGGGTGTGCATCGGCGTGGAGCCTACCCCGTCCGACCACCAATCCGGCCAATCGCCCCGGTATACCGGAATTTCTACATCCTGTTTCTTCAAATGGCTGAAAAAACGGCTTAACGTGGCCATTTCCACATGGATTTTGTCCCCATGCAGCTCATTCCACGTCCGAATGGCATGCGCGATTTCCCCGTTCGGCGAGCCGTTGTCCGTAGCTAGTCCCGATATCATTACCGGAACGAAGTCGTAAGGATACCCTTCCTCTTCCAGCTTGCTCAGATACCGCTCGATGCGCGTCTTCATGATCTCTTCCCGGTTGTCCACGATCGCCGGCGTATGGAATTCGTCCCGGATCATGTAACTGCCGACGCCGTCCGGACAAATGCCGAGTTCATTCCCGAACATGTAGTGCTCCCCGTTCCATACGAGCAATCTCTCTCCACCCGGCGTTTCCCACCAGAACGGAACCTGCTTGCGCCCCAGCGCAAACATGCCGTGATGCGTATGAATGCATGAAAACAGATGCTGAATGCCCGCGTCCAGCAAGCTTTTCGCGTAACCCCAGCTGTAGCCGTTAATGTCGGCGGTCATCGCCGAATCTACGGGACATCCGATCGAACGACCGTACTCTGCCGCCTTGGAATGAATGGAACGGAGCAGGTCCTCATCGGCCAGTTCGGTCATGTTGAGATAAGTGCCCGATAATTCAATATCTCCCTGCCGAACCGCCTCTGCAAAATCGCGTTGTTCTTCGCTGCTTGCCTCTCTAAGAAACTGCTCAACCGCCCAAAACGTCTCGCAGGTCCATTTGAACCCTTTCCATTCGTCGCGTTTTCCGGATCTTATTTCTTTGGAGATGTTGACGGCCTGGCGGATAAAGTCCACATGGTACTGCTCGATCCGCTCCTGTCTTTCCGTGTAACCGATATCCGTATGCGAATGGTGAATCACAAAAATGCGCCAATTCCGGCTTGGTTTACTCATAAGTACATCCCCCATCACAGATTTAATAAAATGCATATCAAGGTATTTCTCCTGAAACTGAAAGCAGTAATTGACATTACGCGAGGTGGCCGCTGCGGTTACCGATCGTTCTTCCGATCGCTGTTGTCTCCAAATTTCTTTTATTATAAGTTTCCATAATGGTAGAAATCCGAAGACAAAGGCGACCACTACCGTTTCTTCAGATCGATTCCGTCCCCTTCGCTACTTTCCCTTTCCCACGAAAAGCCGGCACGCCCCTCTAAGTGCGCTCAGCGACATATCCGCTGCAATCCGGACCGGAACGTTATCCATCCGATCCGAAACGAAAAGATCCGCGGATTTGGCGATTTGCCCGCCGATGACGATGGCATCCGGCCGAAAGGACCGGATAAAGGGAAGCAGCGCCTCTGTCAGCCTTTCGCCGAACTCGCGGAACAACTGCACGACTTCCCATTCTCCGGCACGAGCCCTGCCTGCGAGCAGCTTCACGTCTTCATCTCCTGCTGCCATTCGCGTGATCCCTCTCTCTTCGGCGAGCCTGACGATCCCCCGGCGCGAAATATAATCGTCCAACACCCCGTCCCGGTAAGGCAATCGGTACAACCAACCTTCCTCCGGAACCCCTTCACCTCTTTTGACCAACCGTCCGCGGCTAATGAAGGCTGAACCCAATCCCGTACCGATCGTCAAATACATCGTTCTTTCATCGGACCGCCCCGCGCCAAAGGCGTATTCGCCAAGAGCGAACAAAGCCGCATCATTTTCAATGGCAACAGCCGGGGAACCGCTCCATCTCCCTTTCAGTTCAGGAATAGCGCCCATCCGGGCCGTTAATTCGTCTTTGAGATTGACGCCGTATAAGGCCTCAAACTTGTTCAAGCCGCGGGTCAGGCAAATCCCCCGATCGTAATCGAATGGGCCCGGGAACGCGAGCCCGACGCCTCGAATGGCGTATTCGGACGGAACCCGTTTCCCCTGCATTTCAATGAGTGCAGTAAAATGCCGCAGCAGCGCCTCCTTCGTATCGCCCGATCTGGCGGGATAAACCGCAACATGGTCCAAGATGCTCCCGTCGCTGCGGACAATGCCGGCCTTCACATACGTGCCCCCGACATCAAAGGCCAATACGACGCGGTCATTCATGCCCTTCGACCAAGCTGACGTTCCATTTCTTCGAAACGCCCGCTTTAATCAGCTTGCACGGCGCGCTGCCCCGGTTAACGATGGCATACGCGCCAAACGCGGCCGGGATGATGTAGGATTCCGCATAACGGAACTCGGCGTACACCGCTTCGTCTTCAAGCGAAACGATCTGCACGCATTCCCCTTCGACCAGGTTCAGCATGACAAACTCGTCTGCGGTCTCATCCTCCCAACGGTCGTTCAAATGGATGCGGTTGACATAAAAAAGCAGATCCTCTCTTTCTCCAAGCATGTATTCCTGATTGTTTCCCTGGGTATGCAGCAATTGCGGGCTCGGGGTCAAGTTCTGTTGAACCCAGTCTCCTTTTCGCGAGAAATCGATGTTCTCGAAAGCGTAATCGATATTCATCGGCCGCGGTTTGCCGTCCAAATCCTTCCGCACGTAATCGTATATTTTGAACGTAAACCACCATGTCGTCGCGGAAATTTCCAATACGAAATTATCCTTGCCCGAGCAGTGAACCGTGCCTGTCGGAATGAGGTACAACTTTCCCTTTTCACTCGTCCATTCCTGCACATAATCCGTGAAGGCGATCGGCTCTCCGGTCATCTGCGAATGTTCCGCCGCTTTGCGGAAATCCTCAGGCGTGCACTCTTCAGTCAAGCCCAGATAGACTTTGGCGTCGCCCTGTTTTTCCATGACGTAATACGACTCCTGCTGCTCCATGAACTCATTGAATCGTTCCCGGATAAAGCTCTGTTTCGGATGAACCTGGCAGGAGAGATGATCTCCGTCCATCGTGTCCAGGAAGTCAAACCGCACAGGAAAATAATCGCCGAACAGCCGAACGCTGCGTTCCCCCATAATGTCCAAATGGGAGTAAGCCATGACGAGCAGGAAAGGAATCTCCACCACATGCTCCCCGCTGGCAACAAGCACCGAATTCTCCGGCGCAATCGGCTCGAAGTTCCAGGCGCAGTTCACCATGTCCTCCGGCAAGTTCGCCAGTTTTTTCATATATTGTCCGCCCCATACGCCAGGCATCATAAACGGTTTGACCCGCAGCGGATAACGCGCGATATCACGAATTGCGGCCAGCAGATCGCGGATCGTCAGCAGGACGGGGCGGCCGGGATCGTTCATATCGACATACGCGTCGAAGGCCGTAAGCCGTTCCTTACGATAGGTTTCGAGCAGCGGCCATTCCACGAAATAGGCGATTTTGTATTTTTCAACGGCATCTATATTCCACGTGAACCCGAAGTTCAGCAAATCTTGCTTATGGGCGATCTCCTGGTATTCCCGGGAAACGTCGAGAAACACGGATGCATCGCAGCAGTCGTCGCACAGCCATAAGGCGCCTGGACCAAAAACGACAAACAACGTCCGGTCGTCCGCCACTTCCGATATTTCCGCTGCATACTCAGCAAATTGATGCCGTGCTGCGCTTCTGAAATAATCGTCGATTTTCCCTTCCGACACGTACCCGAATGCGCGGTTATCGGTGATGTTTCGGCGAAAATGATCCCGCAGCTCCGTGCCTGATTTTAAATATTCATACGTATCTTCTGCGGTAAAACGAAATCCCTGCTTCTCCGCATATGGGATCAAACGCATCAACAGCGCCTGAAAATCGGCACCGTGGGTACCGTCCACCACAAGCGTGAAGACGCTGCCAGCTTTGCCTTGGGCCCAAGAAATCACCTGCTGCAAAATGGACTCGTAACCTTGCCCGATTCCGTCTTCAAGTACGGTTTTCCGAATCGGATTCAGCGGTCTTGTGTTAAACATAAGCTTCCTTCCTTTCCCATCCGAATCTTTCATCAAAAATCATCAACAACGAACGTAGTATACTGCCTTTTCACGTCCCCTTCTTTTTGCATTAATCACCAGGGACAACTCTATTTCAAACAACAACGAACTCGTGTAACATTGTACAAGAGGACCTCGCGGGCGTCTTTGCATGAACGGGTCATCCTTTTGCAAAAAACGGACATACGCAGATCATTCGATCCTGACTACATTTTTAGGGGGAGTTCCCTCATGTCTATAGAATCCAGCTTTCGCAGAGCCAACCAAATCTGCAACCGCCAGCTCACCAGAATCGAAACGAAGGATTTAAGCATCTCCATCCTGTATTGGGGGTTTATGCCTACGCATTTCGATAATGCCCTGCATCGGCATTCTTTTTTTGAAGCTTGTTACGTCGTTGCAGGCAGCGGTTCTTACATCGAGCACGACACGGAGTATCCGCTCAACAGAGGCGCATCCTTTTTGTCTTTGCCCGGAACATGGCATCAAATCCGCAGCCTTGCCGGACTAACCTTGGTCTATGTTGCCTTTGAGGTCGATGAGGAACGCACCGGACAAAGTTACATCGAAGACTATCGCCGGCTCATGGAGCAAGCAAAACCTGTGGTTTATGGTGCGGATAACGAGCCTTTAGGCCATTTTTGGGAGGCGTTGATATCGATCTTCGCTGAACAAAAACCTGTGGCCCCAGCCTTGTTGGAATACAGCTCCACCTCCCTGCTGCTGTCGATTCCGGCCCTGCATGGACTTCATCGGGGAGATGCTTTGCATCACCAGGCAGATAGTGCATGGGATGAAAACACGCTTTTTCGGCAAGCAAAGCTGTTCATTCATGACAACCTGAGCGAAGAACTTACGCTGGTAACGGTAGCAAACCATCTCCATATCTCGCCCCGGCATCTGACAAGGTTGTTCCAGCAGCATACGAATCAAACCTTTGTCCACTATATTCAAGAGCGCCGGATTCAATTGGCTTCGCAGCTGCTCTTAAACGAAGACATGTCCATTAAAGATATCGCCTGCCAATGCGGCTTCCAATCGGTTCACTACTTTACCCGCGTTTTCACCCATAAGCTTGGCGTATCCCCTGCAAAATTCAGGCGCGTCCAATTTTCGGAGGGGCGTTCAGGCAAACATCGCTTTACGGAATAACGCAAAATAACCCCGCACGAAACGGGGCTAAACTTAACGCTTCTTTTTACAGAACTATTCTCTCTTGATCGGCAGCGTGGAAAAACATCTATGCAGATGCCTACCTCGGCTTGATCGACCCGGAGGGACAACAGACACCCTTTATGGGGTGTATAGCTTTTCGATTCGCGAACGTTCTACCGGTACCTTAATATTCAAATCTTCCACGTATTTTTTAATAATCCCTCCGTTTTGGTCGAGCCCGAACTTGCCTGAAGATGCTGAAGAATTCTCATATACAGGCCTATAAGGCTTTACAATAATGAAATCCGGAGCTGTAACGAACCTGTCCATCACGATCTCCATCGTCCCCGATTTTCCGCCCGGGTATAAGCCTTTTCCGCCGATAAGATTCGCCTTTTCCCCATGGCTTCCGCATACTTCGAATGACAGATTGCTCATATCGGCTTCTGTGAGTTCATGATCGGCGTGAAGTTCCAGCCTCAGTATCGTGGATATCGGTGAAAATTCCAACTGTTTAATGGTCAGGCTCAGTCCGTTTTTCTGCCTCGTTTCACCAGATTGTACAATGACATGGTCCGCCTTTTTATGAACGGGAAGCGAAATGACGAAAGGATCCTCGATTCCTTCCAGTGTGAGTTTTAACGTCATTAAAAATTCTTCGGGCAGGTGCGCCGAATCTGGATTCGTTACGTCGGAATTATTAAACACATGAAATAGCGCTGCATTAGGGTTAACCGATTGCCTCCACGACATCTGAGGTCGGTATCCGCCCGGATAATCCGCCATGGAATCTCCGTCGACTAGCAGTTCCGCATTCGTGATAGCTCCTTTTTCATAAATGATATCCGTATGGTCCCCCAAACGAACTTCCTTTCGATCTGTAATGCCTCCTTGAAAGTCTCCGCCTTCTCGCTGGAGAGAAAATGACAGTATCGTTCCGTCAAACACCACTTCGCTTATTTTAAGGGTGGTTCCTCCATGCTGGTCATAGGCATCGGGATCCGACACAAGCCCCCGGTCTCCCGCCGTTCGAAGCCCCAATTCATCAGCAAGCTTGAAAATACTTCCTACCACAGGGATTTGCTTAAACGTCTGAGCCATCACCGGGGAGATGAAGCCGCTCCCCAAAACAGCGATGAAGGCAACTACCGCGGCTGCAGCGACAATTCTTCCGGCTCTTTTTCTTTGTTTATGCGTTGCCGTTCCGGCCTCTCTTTCCAAATACGCCAAAGCAGCATACACTTCATCCTGCCGCCGGCGGATCAGCTCCGGAACTTCCGAGGTCATCTGCTTCTTTCCGGATTGCCTAAGCTCCCGCTCCAAATCAAATAGGCTCATACGATACATCTTCCTCCTTCCTGTTCTTCATCCAATCTGCCAGAATGCCCCGTGCTCTATGCAGACGACCCTTGACTGCACCTTTCGAAATATTCAGCACCTCCGAAATTTGCTTGATCGGCAGATCCTGATAATAAAACAAATGAATGACGATCCGGAGCGTTTCATCCAGACTGTTGACCGCTTCCTCAAGATCAATTTTTTGATAGTCTCCGTAATAGGAGGTAGCCGGGTTCGATGCCTCCGGCAGTTCGTTCATTACCACGGTTCGCTTCCTGTTTCGCAGCAATTGATTGCATTCATTAATGAGAATCCGGATCATCCATGTTTTAAAAAATTCCGGTTTTCTCAATGATGTGAGTGACTTATATGCTTTAAGCATGGTTTCTTGCATTGCATCCGCACAGTCTTCATCATGTCTTAAAATGGACTTTGCCAAGCCGTATAGCTGGGACTCTAAATTCCGCATGAGACGGACGAATGCATCAAGATCTCCCTGCTGTGCTTTCTTGACTTCCATTTCCATTGTTCGCACGTTTCTTTCGCCTCCTTTTGAGGGACCCTCTACGGATTTGATGATTCAGTATCATAGAAAAGTTATTTTCATTTCAAGACGTATGAATCGAATCGGGCCTTCTCGCTGATTATTTTGAAATTAAAGCGGCTTCCTTTTCTTGCACAAAAATTCTGATGATGAATTGACACATAGGAATGACATCGCTATGATGTATTCTAAAATGACCAATTGGTTTTTTCAAGAACTAATTGTTCATTCCAGGTATCGGCTGGGACTTCATGATGGTACGCGGATCAAAAAGCCTTACTGGTCAAAGTACTTTTTATATTCAAAAGAAAGTAGGTTTATCGGGTCTGATTATCGGAGGGGCGGATCTTGTTCTGTTCATCATTTCCTGCCTGCTTAAGCGGCAGCCTTTGCTAGTACTGCGGGTATTCAAGTCTGCGGATTTTACGCGCGGCATTGTCGCGTCATAGAAAATGAAAGAAGCCAACGCAAGTTTCTACACCGCCATACTCCGGCACGATCCCTCGACCATCGAAAGCGTGAAATTCGGTATCAAAGAGAAAATCCCTAAAATGCAGCATGACGAAAGTTTTCGAAAACAAGTATCCGAAGTCATGACCAAAATCCAAAGACCTTCTCAATCTGACCATCGGCTCTCCATTCAGCGGGATGCTAGAGTGTTTAAGTCCCAGTTAATTCCATCGTGGCGGAAGTGTTGCAGACTATAGACGAGGAAGTGAACGCGGAGCTAGGATTCGATAAAAACGGAAAGATCCCTTTCCGGTAAACCCTGTTTGCCGAAAAGGGATGCAGATTCCGTGTGAGCTTATGCGCTCACGTTGAACCCTGAGGCGTTATGGTGGAATCCAAATGCCTGAGATACGGTTTCTATTTTACCTGTACGGTCATTTCAAGATCTTTGATGTATTCTTTTACCACTTCTCCTTTATCATCTAACTTGAACTGGCCAGTCGCGGCTCCCGGCTCTGCAAAGACAGGCTTGGATGGTTTAATCGTAATGGATTTGATATCCTTGCCCTGCGTATCCAGAAGGAAATCATAATACATCATGCCCTTGGCTCCGTTTTCGTCGGTGCCTCTCTCGCCCCCTAACCGTTCGATCAGATTGCCTTGATCATCCAAGAAATCGTACAACATCGCAGAGCCCGGTTTCTGCCCCTTCACGATCAGCTGCATTCTTGTGGAGTACGAAGTCATGCTTGCCTTTTTTAACGTCATCGCGACATCTCCTGATTTTTTCGTCAAGTTCGGTTTCAGCTGGATCGTCTTGCCTGCATTTTTTTGCACGGGAACATTCAGCGTATAAGGATCATTTACGCCTTCCAGCTTAATCTTGGCCGTAAGGTTGAACTGTTCAGGGAGCGCCTTTAAGCTGGCCTGCTCGCCAAGATAAGTCGCATCGGCCATGCTGAATAGTGCTTTGTCCGGACTGGAATCCGCCGTTCTAAAGCTAATAGCTGGACGTTTCCACAACTCACTTCCGCCGTAAGTATTGGCCGAAACACCGTTAATAAAAAGCTCCACGGATGAAATGGCCCCTTTTTCGCGGATCACTTCTTGCTTTTGTTCATCCCATTTCGAATCGGTTATGCGACCGCTCAGACCTGTTCCTTTACGCACGACTTCGAAGCGAAGCGCGTTGCCATCATAAATCACGCCCGAGATTCCGAGACTAATATTTTGGTGAGTCTCACTCTGGATCGTGTTATGCTTTGGCTGTACAGAAGCGGAAACGGATTGGATTGCATTTACGGGGGCAGCATGGGCTCCACCGCATACTGTCACTCCCAAAATGGAGCCAATCATTACGGTGGTACTCATCACTTTATATATCGTATTCATCTTATAGTTCCTCCTAATGGTTCAAATGCCTTTCGTTTGAGGGCCCTCTATAAGATTTGATGGATCAGAAGCCGGAAAGGTTATTTATTAACCGGCACCGGAATGATAAATTCCGAAATGATTAGATACGAGAGAGTCGCAAATGGTTCTTAACGAATTTATAAGTCCTGCCTCAATCCATCATGAATTGACTCATAAATGAGAAACAGAGCTGCGTTGTTCGCGGCTCTGTTTCATTCAATTAACATATGATGATATCAGACAACATCCCGGCGTATTGTTCATTCATCTCCGGTATATGAATTGCTGCGAACTCTTGTGACGATAATCTTTAAATACTTAGAACACCATCCAAGTCTACCAGACCCAAATGATAGGCCTTTTGAATGGCCTCAAAGCGTTCGCGTGCGAAAATACTTGCGCCATTTTGTTGTTGGTAGGTGATATTATCTGCCACTTCTTCAGGCGATGTATGACGTGCGAGGCTTTGGTGGACGGGCTTGTTATTTTCCAGTGCATTCATGAATTGCTCAAAAGTCATAGAGTTCTTAGATTGGGAAAGGCTAGAAAATCCTTTCATTTCGTTTTGAAAACGGTTGACTAACGTTAACTTCGTATAAGCTGCAAATTCAGGAACAAATTGACCGTTAACGACTGCACTAGTTGTCATCTTTTTTCCTCCTATAGTTTTTTGTTGGGAATCGCTCTATAGAATTAGATGGCCGAGCCCTTTAAAAGGTTATAATTCCTTTCAAACGGCTAACATCGCAAACTTGGCAAGCGGAAACAGGCTCTGTAAATATATGCGGAACTCACTCGCCCCATCTAAACATGCAGCTTCGCGCGGAACACCCGGAAGTCCGAGAAAAACTGCCGCGTTAAGAAAATGTATATGGAGAATCCAAAAAATTTGCGGAACAATAAGTAGAAGCGACGTTCCTACCCAGCCTAGTATCGAATTACACTCAATATTGCCACAGATACGGTTTATATGCTTCCATTTCCAAGTTATGGCCATCCATATTAAATCATTATTTATATAAGTTGAACTAAAGAAAATGAAAAGGGATAGACAAGAGGGGGAAAGATTTACGGAGAAGCTGAAAGCTTTTTGAAAAAAAGCTGCTTCGGAAGCATATGCTTCGTTCGCCTAAAAGCTTTCCGCAGGAAAGCTAGCATCGTAAACATGCGCTTTGTGAGCGGATTTCTACCATAGATCAGGTTCAAATCATAGAAATCTAGGAGCGGGCAGCGATCGAAAGAACATTTCACTCGGCTGCCTCCTTCCGTTCATAATCATTGGTTCAACTTATATAGTTACGGCAAGCAGGCTGTTTTTTTAAGTGCATAGAAAAAGGTTGCATCCGAATGAATTTTGCATATAATTAGTACCAAGTACTAAAACTAGATACTAAAAAGTGCGTTTCCGTTTTATAATGTCATTCCATTATTCGATTGGAGGAAAGAAAAGATGATGAATACCGTACCATCCAAAGCCAAAATCTCTGCCATTGGAACCTATGTGCCTGAGCGGAGATTAACGAATGCGGATCTCGAAAAGCTTGTGGATACAAGCGATGAATGGATCGTGCAGCGGACCGGAATGAGGGAGCGCCGGATCAGCGGCGAGCAGGAATTCACATCGCATCTGTGCATCCGGGCAATTGAGGATTTAATCCAGACCTATGGCCAAAACGTTGAAGACGTCGATTTGATCATCGTGGCTACAGCAACTCCGGACTACCCTTTCCCCAGCGTCGCTTGCCTGATTCAGGAGCATTTCCATATCCAAAGCACCGGGGCATTTGATCTGAACGCAACTTGCGCCGGATTTGCTTATGGGCTGCATATCGCTAATGGGCTGATCACCTCGGGAATGCACCGTAAAGTGCTGGTGGTCGGCGGGGAAACCTTGTCCAAAGTGACGGATTATACGGACCGGACCACCTGCATTTTATTCGGAGACGGTGCCGGAGCGGTTTTGGTGGAAGCAGATGAAACCAATCCGGGCTTCCTCGCCTCGATCCAAGGTACGGATGGCAGCGGCGGCGTGCATCTCTATCGTTCTGGTTTGGCCAATACCATGAAGGGCCTCCCGCTCCAGGGCGAAGGCAATATCGTTCAAAACGGGCGCGAAGTGTATAAATGGGCTGTGCGAACCCTTCCGGCCGGAATAGAAACATTGCTGGAGGGTGCCGGCATGACCACCGGAGATATCGATTGGTTTGTCCCCCACAGCGCCAATTTGCGGATGATCGAATCGATCTGCGATAAAGCAGGTTTTTCCCTGGACAAAACATTGTACAGCGTAGAATACATGGGGAATACTTCAGCCGCATCCATCCCGCTGGCGCTGGGTCTCGGGGTTCGCGAGCAAAAATTGAAGTACGGCGATACGCTTCTTCTTTACGGATTTGGCGGAGGTCTAACTCATGTAGGAATGGTCGTCAAGTGGGGCGTGCCTAATCTATAAGTTAGTGGGCAGGTATTGCCCATGATTCTTACGTATGATTTTTGGGCAAACCTTATGTCAAACAAACAGAGCCAGGCCAAGCAACCGAACTTTACCTTGTCCTCTTCTTGAATGCGCGCTGCTGAAGGCTTTATGTTCAATACAGCTTCTGCTGTTTACTCAAATCCAGCTTCGGAATGTATACTAAGGAAAACATATGCTCTCAACAACTCATGACTGAAGTCACGAGTGTCCTTACGTAAAGCATGAAGGGAAGGATTGAACATGATACAGCTGAAACGGATCTACGATCCTGCCGAGGATACAGACGGTCAGCGGATTCTAGTTGATCGAATTTGGCCCAGGGGAGTAACGAAGGAAAAAGCGCAAATTACGGTTTGGATAAAAGACATTGCGCCAAGCCCAAGCCTGCGTACCTGGTTCGGACATCGGCCGGAAAGATTCGATGATTTTAAAGCCCGTTACGAAACCGAATTATCCGATGTCGCCGTTCTGCCTTATCTGGAAAAGCTGAGAAGCTGGTCTGAGCTGGGGATGGTCACGCTGCTGTATGCCGCAAAGGACCGGCAGTTTAACCATGCCGTTGTTTTGAAAGAATATCTGGATACATTGGAGAGCAGTTAAAACATCTTAGCGGGTGTTCCCGATAACTTGGAGCAATCTCCTTTTTATAAACCATTTCCTCATGAAAATTAAACAAAATGCATGAATCCCCGTATGTTTGAACACACCGAATAAGGCCAGTTAGTTTCTAAGGGATACCACGGACGTCTAACAGACACCACAGACGTTCTAGCGGACACCACGGATGTTCTAGCAGACGCCTCGGACGTTCTTACGGACGCCAGGGATGTTCCAACGACATTCACGGACGTTCTAGCAGATGCCGCAGACGTTCTAACGGACACCACGGACGTTCTAACAGACGCCTCGGACATTCTAACGGACACCACGGACGTTAATTCGCTAAAAGTAGCAGCTTTCAAATTTTAACGGACACCACAGCGCTTATTTGCTCCCAAAACAACGACAAAAGGGGATTTTCCACAAAATAACTGCATCTATGTCCGTTAGAATTCAAAATGGCCGAAATTAGCCCCAATAGCGGCCGCTGTGTCCCTTACAGCTTTTAGCCGCTTTTGGGATTTTTGCAAAATCCTCATCTTGCAACTTAACTTTAACTATTTGCACTTCTATCACTTGGTATGTAAAAGGCCGATCCCTAAACTTCAGGGACCGGCCATACACTCTTCGAATTATTGATACTCTTCGAATTATGATGCTCTTCGAATTATTGATGCTCTTCGAATTATTGATGCTCTTCGAGCCACTGTTCCGTCATTTGCAGCAGCACTTCGCTGCGCTTGATCGCATCGGCCACTTGATCCGTCGCTGTGCCGCCGTAAACGTTACGGGCGTTCACAACCGTCTCGGGTTGAAGCACTTCGTAAATGGCGTCATCGAACAATGGCGAAAACTGCTTGAATTCATCCATCGTCAAATCGAGCAAATACTTGCCGTTCTGGATGCAATAAAGCACCGTCTTTCCGATCACTTCATGCGCCTGGCGGAATGGCAGGCCTTTGCCTACGAGGAAATCGGCAATATCCGTCGCGTTGGAGAAGTCTTTGTTAACGGCTTCGCGCATCCGCGGTTTATTCACCTTCATTGTAGCGATCATCGGCGCGAACAGCTGCAGGGCGCCTTCGAGCGTCGCAACGGTGTCGAACATGCCCTCCTTGTCTTCCTGCATATCTTTGTTATACGCAAGCGGCAGCGACTTCAGCACGGTGAGAAGCCCCATCAGATTGCCGTAAACGCGGCCCGTTTTGCCGCGGACAAGCTCCGGCACATCCGGATTTTTCTTCTGCGGCATGATGCTGCTGCCCGTGCAGAACGCGTCGTCCAGCTCGATGAAGTTGAACTCCGTGCTGCTCCACAGCACAAGCTCCTCCGACAGGCGGGAAAGATGCATCATGATTATGGAAGCATGGGAGAGAAACTCCAGGATAAAGTCGCGGTCGCTGACAGCGTCCAGGCTGTTTTCGTACACGCGGTCGAACTGCAGCTGTTCAGCCACGAAATGACGGTCGATCGGGAACGTTGTTCCGGCTAATGCGCCTGCGCCGAGCGGAAGCACGTTGATCCGTTTATAGCTGTCCATCAGACGCTCAATGTCGCGCTGGAACATCGAAACATACGCCATTAGATGATGGGCGAACAGAATCGGCTGCGCCCGCTGCAAATGCGTGTATCCCGGAATAATCGTATCTAGGTTGTCGCGGGCCTGGCCGATCAGCGCTTTTTGCAGTTCATACAGCATCCCCGATAGTTCGACGACGCGTTTGCGCAGGTACAGATGCATGTCGGTCGCCACCTGGTCGTTACGGCTGCGTCCTGTATGCAGCTTCCCGCCAACCGGGCCGATCTCCGCGATCAGATTTTTTTCCACGTTCATATGGATATCTTCATCCGATATCGAGAACTCGATGTCGCCTTTACGTATTTTATCCAGCACCTTGTTCAGGCCGTCTTTGATCGTTTCTACATCCTCCTGCGGCAAAATCCCGCATTTGCCCAGCATCGTCACATGCGCCAGGCTCCCTTGAATATCTTCCTCGGCCAGCTTCTGATCAAAACCGATCGAAGCGGTATACTCGTCCACCAAATGGTTGGTCTGCTTAGTAAAGCGTCCTCCCCACAGTTTGCTCATTATGTTCTCTCCTCTCTGATACGGCAGAGGGCCGTCCCTTCTCGCCCGGAAAAGGAACGGCCGCCACCCCGCCGATTTGCGATGCATTTAGGCGCGATCAAAAGAATAATAGACCATTCGATTTGCCGAAAGTAGCGTAATGACGGGTATTTTCCGTGCAAATCTGACTCACTATTTTTTGATCGCGCCTATCTATAGAATCCGTACGATTACCGGTTTTGTTCCACGCCTGTGCCGACTTTCAGACGAAGCGCGTTCAGGCGGATAAAGCCTGTTGCATCTCCTTGATCATACGCCTGCGTCGGATCTGCTTCCATCGTTGCGATATCCGGATTGTACAAGCTGACCGGACTTTTCACTCCTGCGGCGATAATGTTGCCTTTATACAGCTTCACGCGTACTGTTCCTGTAACGTTCTTTTGACTTTCGGTTACCAGTGCCTGCAAAGCGAGACGTTCCGGCGCAAACCAGAAGCCGTTATATACGAGCGTGCTGTAGCGTGTGATGAGGCTGTCGCGCAAATTCATGACTTCACGGTCCATCGTGATGGATTCCATTTTACGGTGAGCGGTGAACAAAATCGTTCCTCCCGGCGTTTCGTACACCCCGCGGCTTTTCATGCCGACAAAACGGTTTTCCACCATGTCCACGCGGCCGATGCCATGTTTGCCGCCCAGCTCGTTCAGTTTATCCATCACCTGCAGCGGGCTCAGCTTTTCGCCGTTCAACGCCACGCAATTGCCTTGGGCGAACTCGAGCTCCAGGTATTCCGCTTCATCCGGCGCATCCTCAGGGGAGTTGCTCAGCAGGTACATGTCTTTATTTTCCGGTGCGCTTGCATCGAACCAAGGATCTTCCAGCACGCCGCTCTCATAGCTGATATGCAGCAGGTTGCGGTCCATGGAATAAGGTTTGGCTGCGGAGGCGGTTACCGGAATGCCGTGTTTTTCGGCAAAAGCGATCATTTCGGCACGGCCCGGGAAATCGTTGCGGAACGTTTCAAGACGCCATGGCGCGATCACCTCGATATCCGGAGCCAGCGCGGCTACGCCGAGCTCGAAACGGACCTGGTCATTCCCTTTCCCCGTCGCCCCGTGGGCAATCGCGGTTGCGCCTTCGGCACGTGCGATTTCCACCATGCGTTTGGCGATCAGCGGACGCGCAATGCTGGTGCCGAGCAGGTATTGGCCTTCATACAGTGCGCCAGCCTGGAACATCGGATAAATGAAGTCCTTGGCGAACTCGCCCTGCAAATCGTCGATGTATACTTTGGAAGCGCCTGTCGCCAATGCTTTGGCTTCAAGGCCATCTAGCTCTTCTTTTTGGCCGATATCCGCTGTAAAAGCGATAATTTCCGCGTCATAGGTTTCTTTGAGCCATTTGAGGATAATGGATGTATCCAGCCCGCCGGAATACGCGAGCACGATTTTTTCTTTTGCCATTGTAAACTTCCTTTCATGTATGCTTCGTGGTTTGATTTATAACGTGATTGGGTCTTAGCCCTTAGAACATTTTCGCTCGTGTTGAACGCTATGGGTCCGGATCGTTCTTCCGATCGCTGTTGTCATCAGATTTTTTGAATATATTCCCTTTTTAAGGGGAAAATCCGATGACAAAGGCGAACGCTCCGCTTCTTCAGATCGATTCCGTCCCCTCCGCTGCTGCGAGATTTGGTATCTAGAAAGATAATTTACAGCCTCTATTAACCTTTGAAAAATAACCCCTTACCCCATCAACGCGGCCATCAAAGCCTTCTGCGCGTGCAGGCGGTTTTCGGCCTGGTCGAAAATCACGGAGTTTTTGCCGTCGATGACGCCCTCGCTTACTTCTTCGCCGCGGTGTGCAGGCAGGCAATGCATGAACAGATAATCGCTTTTGGCTCCCTTCACCAGCTCTTCGTCTACTTGATAGTTTTTAAAAGCCGCTTCGCGGATTTTTTGCTCCTCCTCGAAGCCCATGCTTGCCCAAACATCCGTATAGATGGCGTCGGCGTCTTTTACCGCATCCTGCGGGCTGTGCGTCACGACGATTTCCGCTCCGGTCTCTTTTGCAATCTCGCGGCTTAACTTCACGACTTCCGCATCCGGCTCATAACTTTCCGGACTGGCCACAGATACGTGTACGCCAAGCTTCGCTCCGCCGATCATGAGGGAATGCGCCATGTTGTTGCCATCGCCGATGTAGGCGAGTTTCAAACCTTTCAGCTTGCCTTTATGTTCGAGGATCGTTTGGTAATCCGCCAGTACCTGGCATGGATGCGCCAGATCGCTCAGCCCGTTGATCACCGGTACGGAAGCATATTTGGCCAGATCCACCACGTTGTTATGACCGAACGTACGGATCATCATGCCGTCGAGGTAACGGGAAAGCACCTGCGCCGTATCGCTGATGATTTCGCCGCGTCCAAGCTGAATGTCGTTTTTGCTTAAAAATAGCGCATGCGCGCCAAGCTGAAACGCCCCGACTTCAAAGGAAACCCGCGTACGGGTCGAAGATTTTTCAAAAATAAGTCCGATCGTTTTGCCTTTTAGCGGCTGATACACCTCGCCGTTTTTTTGCTTGCGTTTCAGTTCGATCGCCAGATCCAGCAAATATTGAATCTCTTCCGTGGTGTAATCGTCCAGTTCCAGCAAATCCCGGCCTTTCAAATTTACTTGCTGCAGTGGTTCTGCTTGAGTCATGGTTGGCCTCCTTCTGCACATTAAATTTTCATCACATTAAAATCATTGCTCCGTTGACGAATCGTTCTTTCGATCGATCCCCGCCTAATACTTTTTTGAGAACAATCTTCCCAAAATGGATGGAAACATAGCAACGAAGAGCTTTCTTGCGATACTGACTTACGTCTCCCTCCGGCTTACGACACCAACTTACGATCCGACTTACGTCTCCCTCTAACTTACGACACCGACTTATATACTGTTTCCCTGTGGAAATCCTTGGGCGAATGCTTGCGTTTCGTCTGGATAAGTTGAACTAGAGAAAGAGATAAGGAGTAGGAACGAGGGTTCAATATTCTAGAGAACGCATATCTCTAACGAAACTACAGAGCGCTATTGCCTCAAAAACAAAAGCAAATGAAATCTAACGAAACTACAGAGCGTTATTTGGGATAAAAACAGTCTTAAAGGCATTTATTTAGCTTAATAGCGATACCCAGTTTCGTTAAAATTTCAAAAGGCCTTTTTTGCTGCAAATAGCGATACCACGTTTCGTTAGAAACCCACATGACCTCACGGTACCACCAACGAGGAAAATGTTATGGGTTTTGTCTCAAAAACGCAAAATCACACTTTCGTATAAATTTCAAAAGCAATGCCGCGTTTCGTTAGAGATGAAATCCCCCGACCGCCTTTATCCTTAAAATCATTTGCTCAACTTATAAAAACCAACGCCGTTCCTTATCGCCACCGTTCTTCTAACAAGTCATTCATGATAAAAATGATTTATAGCATTAATCTTTCTTAACCGCTGTATGGTCATGGATCATGCTGGCTATGATGCTTACAGCCTGATCGATTTCTTCTTTCGTCACGTACAAGTTCGGCAGCAGCCGAATGACGTTTGGTCCGGCCGTGATAAACAGCAATCCGCGTTTTTGGCCTTCCAGCACCAGCTCGTTTACCGGCCCTGAGCATTCAATGCCAACCAGCAGGCCGAGGCCGCGGATGGCTTTCACATGCGGATTATCCGCCAGCTTTTCTGTCAGCTGTTCCTTCAGGTAAGCCCCCATCTCGGCTGCACGCTGCGGAAGCTGATCCTCCAGGATCGTTTCCATCGTCGCGATGACGGCTGCCGTTGCGATCGGCGTTCCGCCGAAGGTCGAACCGTGGCTGCCCGCCGCGAAGGCATCGCGCAGATAAGCTTTGCCGAGCATGGCCCCTGTCGGGAACCCGCTGGCGATCCCTTTAGCCAAAGTAAAAATATCCGGCTCAATGCCGTAATGCTCATGCGCAAACAGCTTGCCTGTGCGCCCCATACCGGTCTGCACTTCGTCGATAATGAGCAGCAGACCATGTTCCTTGCACAGCTCCTGAATGGCCTGGAGAAAATCTGCTTCGACCGGAAGCACGCCCCCTTCAGCAAGCACAAGCTCCAGCATGATGGCTGCCGTTTGGTCGGTAATGGCCGCCTTGAGCGCATCCAGATCATGAAGAAGTACGCTTTTGAAACCGGCAGGCAGCGGCAGGAATCCGTCCTTCACTTTGTCCTGGCCTGTTGCCGTCAATGTCGCCAGCGTCCGTCCATGGAAGGATTGAACGAAGGTAATGATTTCAAAGCGGTCATTGCCTTTCACCTTTTGGTGATAACGGCGGGCCAGCTTGATCGCCGCTTCATTCGCTTCCGCGCCGCTGTTGCAGAAAAAGACCGCATCGGCACAGCTGTTTGCAGTCAGAAACGCCGCCGCCTTCTCCTGATTCGGAATCTGGAACAGATTCGAAACATGCCACAACTGGTCCAGCTGCTCTTTCAGCTTCGCTGTTACTTTCTCTGGTGCGTGCCCCAGATTGGTTACGGCAATGCCGCTCATAAAATCCAGATACTTATTGCCCTGATCGTCCCACAACCAGCTGCCCTGACCTTTAACCAGGCTGATTGGATATCTTGCATAGGTTGGAAACAACGAGCTTCCGGATTGTGCTCCCGAAGGATTGCTCATTCAAATCACTCCCATCATGGAATATTGGAATCTATACAAGTTGAACCTACGATTATTTAAGGATGACGGCAGCCGGGTGAAATGTTCTTAAGATCGCTGTTGTTCCCGGATTTCTATGATTTTAACTATTCATGGTAGAAATCCGCTCTCAAAGCATATGCTTACGATGCTATATAAGTTGAACCAATGATTTGCACGGATGTAGGCAGCCGGGTGAAATGTTCTTAAGATCGCTGTTGCTCCCGGATTTCTTTGATTTATACTTTCATGGTTGAAATCCGATCACAAAGGCGAACGCTTCGCTTCTCCGTAAATCTTTCTCCCTCTTGCCTATTCCTTATGCTTTTCTTTAGTTCAACTTATATAGCTTTCCTACGGAAAACTTTTAGGCGAACGCAGCAAATGCTTCCGACGCAGCTTTTTTCCAAAAAGCTTTTAGCTTCTCCGTAAATCTTTCCCCTAGGTCAATATTCTAAAATGGTTCTTCTTTTGAATATTGAACCCTATTGCCTGTTCCTTATCCATTTTCATTTGTTCAACTTATCTATCTCACGATCCGCGTCCCGATCGTCTCGCCCTGCAGCACGCGGCTCAAAATTTTCGGTTCGCTTCCGTTCACGATAACCACTTCCTGCACCTCGCCCTGGATGCAGCTGACAGCCGCTTTAACCTTGGGGATCATCCCGCCGTATATATCGCCGCTGCCAATCATGTCTTCGATCTGCTGCACCGTCACTACGGGGAGCACTTGTTTGACGCCCTCGATTTCCTTCATAATCCCAGGCACATCCGTGACGACAATCATCCGTTCCGTGCCAAGCTGCGAGGCTACCGCCCCTGCCGCCGTATCGGCATTAATGTTGTAACGCTGGCCGTCCTCATCTACGCCGACGGGCGCAATCACCGGCATATAACCCATGGCCGTAATGCCTTGTATAATCTCCGCCTGCACTTGCGTTACATCGCCGACCCAGCCAACTTCGGCCGCGTTTGCCACGGGACGGGCTTGAATCAAGGCCCCATCCACGCCGGAGATCCCGAGCGCTTTGCCCCCGGTCTGCTGAATTCGCCTTACGATCTGCTTGTTAATGCTGCCTGCAAGCACCATCTCCACCACATCCAGCACCGCTTCCGTCGTCTTGCGCAGACCGTTCACGAACTCCGTTTCGATACCGAGCTTCTCCAGATTTTCCGAGATGGCCGGGCCGCCGCCATGAACGATCACGGGTTGTACGCCAGAGGCCTGCAGCTGCTGCAAATCTTCAAAAAACGAATCCGGCAAAGCCGCAAGTGTACTGCCGCCGCATTTCATCACAAAACTTCGTTCATTCGCCGCATTCCCGGTTATGCCTTTCTCTTGATGAAGTAATGTATTCACAGCTCATCCCCCACTTCGTTCATTAAGTCCGGTATGCGGCATTAATACGAACATATTCATATGTTAAATCACAGCCCCAAGCCGTTGCGCGGCCTTCTCCATGATGAAGATCAACTACGATGCGTACGAGGTCGCCTTTTAAGTACTCCAACGCCTCATCCTCGTCAAAGGCTATCGGCCGCGAACCTTCAAGCACCAATATATCTCCGAGCCGAATATCAACTGTTTCCGGGTTCACAGGCTCGCCGGCGCGTCCCACGGCGGCAATAATCCGCCCCCAGTTGGCATCAGCACCAAACATCGCCGATTTCACAAGGCTGGAGCCGATGACGGTTTTGGCAATGGCGCGGGCGGACATATCGTTTACCGCTCCGTTCACGTTTACCTCAACCAGCTTGGTCGCACCCTCACCATCCCGGGCAATGGCCTTGGCAAGCACTTGGCAAACATAAGTGAAGCCGGAAGCAAAAGCCTGCCAATCCGGATGGGATGGATTAAGCGTCTCGTGACCTGACAGCCCGCTTGCCATGGCGATCAGCATGTCGTTGGTACTTGTATCCCCGTCCACCGTAATCATGTTGAACGTCACGTCGGTCGCCTGGCGCAAAAGCCGCTGCAAAACTTCCGCTTCGATCACCGCATCCGTCGTCACAAACGCGAGCATCGTCGCCATGTTCGGGTGAATCATGCCTGAACCTTTGGCCGCCCCGGCAATCGTCACCTTTTTACCGTTCACCGTTACGGAAACGCAAGCTTCCTTCTTCACAAGGTCGGTCGTCAGAATCGCTTGCGCAAAATCCTCCGCGCCGGAAGCTTCATGCTTCAGGCGCTGCGGCAAGCCGGCGATGCCAGCGGTAACGCAGTCCATTTTCAGCAGCTCCCCGATCACTCCTGTCGAGGCGACCGCCACGGCCTGCTCGGCAACGCCCAGATGTTGTGCTGCTTCCGCCCGCATCCTGTAAGCATCTTCTTCCCCCTGCTTGCCTGTGCAAGCATTGGCATTGCCGCTGTTAACGACAACGGCCTGCAGTCTGCCATCCTGCAGGCTTTCGCGCGTCACTTTCAGCGGCGCCGCTTGAAACACGTTTGTCGTGTACACAGCCGCAGCAGCAGCCGGTACATCGCATACAATCGCGCCGAGATCATGGCGCTCGGTTTTCTTGAGTCCGCAATGCAGTCCCCCTGCGGAAAAACCTTTTGGCGTTATAATCGAACCGCCCTCTACGACGGTATATTTTTCTTGTCCCATAATGTTGTTTATCTCGCACCTTACGGATACACCGGCGTGTAACCCAGTCCAAGATTTTCCTCCCATCCCATCATCAGATTCAGGTTCTGGATCGCTTGACCTGCCGCGCCTTTGACCATGTTGTCGATCACCGAAATAATCGTTACCCGGCCTGTTCGGGCATCGGCTGCAAAACCGATATCGCAGTAGTTGGACCCAAACACTTCTTTCGTAGCCGGCCAAATTCCCGCATTCCTTACGCGCACGAAGTTCCGGCCTTCATAATACTGCCGGTACAGCTCCACGAAATCCTCGTCGCTGTACGCGCCGTTCATCTGTGCATACATGGTGCTCATGATGCCGCGCGTCATCGGAACGAGTTGAGTCGTAAAGGTGACCGTTACCGGTTCGCCCGCAGCCTGCGCCAGCGCCTGCTCGATTTCCGGGATATGCTGATGTTTATTCACTTTATAAGCTTTGAAGTTTTCGTTTATCTCCGCATAATGCGAAGTCAGGCTTGTGCCTCTGCCGGCACCGGATACGCCGGATTTGGCATCGATGATAATGCTTTTTGGATCGATCCAGCCAGCGCTTACTGCCGGAATCAGGCCAAGCAACGTTGCCGTCGGATAGCAGCCCGGATTCGAGATCAAGCTGGCATCTATCACGTTGCCGCCAGAAATCTCGCATAATCCGTATACCGCTTTTTCCAGGTACTTCTGTTCCGGAGCCGGGTGCTTATACCATGTCTCGTAAGTGCCGCCGTCCTTGATCCGGAAATCGCCGGACAGGTCGATGACTTTTAGGCCCGCTTCAATCAGATCAGGCACCAGCTTTGAACTTACGCCCGATGGCGTTGCCGCAAATACCACATCCGCTTTTTCCGCCATTTCCGCGGCGTTGACACCATCCAGATCCTGTACAACAATATTCGTTAAATGCGGAAATCCTTCTGCAATCGGCGTTCCCGCATTTGATGATGAAATAACCGACGCAATCTCCACATACGGATGACTCTGCAGCAAGCGGATTAACTCCACCCCGCCATACCCCGTCGAGCCGACGATCGCGACCTTCATTTTGTTGGTTTCCCCATATTCTCCTGGCATCCCGTGTTCCCCTCTCTATCAAGCCTGACGTGCATCCCTCTCATAAATATGTATTATTATACGTCCGTATTCATATAAATACAACACTTTCAAAGGAATTCTTCCTTGTCCCAACAGGAGTTTTAGGTTTGAATACCCGGAATACAAGCTGAACACGTTGACAAGAGAATCGTAAAATAACCCCACAAAGTGGAGCCTATGCTTCGATGCTTATTCCAAATACTTTGCGGGGACCCCAAAAAAACTTATAAATTCTATACTGCCAAAAAAAGACAGCGAGATTTCTCGCCGCCTTACCATCATAAATATTCACGTTTATGCTTCCCATTTAAATCCTTCGCCCAACACCTCATGAGTATTGCTTATAATGACAAAAGCATCGGGGTCTACGCTTCGCACCAACGTCTTCAGACGCGTTGCTTCACTTTGCCCGATCACAACCATCAGCACAGTGCGGCTTTCTCCCGTATAACCTCCCTGGGCGCTAAGTTTGGTCAGTCCCCTGTCCAAATCATGCAAAATCGCTTCGCTGATCCGCTCCGTATGATTCGAGATTATATAAGCAACCTTCGAATAATTGAATCCAAGCTCAACCATATCAATGACTTTCCCTGTTACATAAAGCCCGACCAAAGCATACAAGGCTTTCTCCAGCGATAACGTGCAAGCCGCCAAAAGAATGACGCTTCCGTCCAACATGACAACGCAAAGCGAAAAGCTGAGACCGCTATATTTTTGAATAATTTGGGCCATGGTAGCCAGGCCCCCGGTAGAACCTCTGCCCCGATATACAATGCCGACCCCAAGGCCAACCGCGATCCCTCCGTAAATGGAGGCGAGCAGCGGATTATCCGTCGGCAGCGGCCAGTCCTTCGTCAGAAATACGAATAATGGTAAAATAACGCTGCCGAGCAATGAGCGAAGACCATAACTTTTGCCGAGCAGCCATAACCCCAAGAAAAAAATCGGGATATTCATTGCCCACTGCGTAAATGCCGGTTCAAGTCCGAACCACGACTTAAACAGCACAGAGATACCGGAAACGCCGCCGGCGGCGATCCCGTTAGGCAGTAAGAACAAATTGAATCCTAAAGCAATGGCCAAGGAACCGATGACGATCAAAGTGATGTCTACCACATGGCGGATCGTTCCCGATGCAGGAATCGCGGGAGCCTTCCTCCGGCTCGAAACAGGGATTTGCGGCATAATAGTTTTTCTCTCCTTAATTTTGAAATTGAAATAGAGGGGAGCATCCGCTCCATGGTGAAATAACCCCACAAAGTGACGTATAGCCTCTGAAGTTTATTCCGATTACTTTGCGGGGACCCCGGATGTTTATTGTTGAAAAACGTCTATCGACGTACATTAATGTCCCAGACAACAAAAAATTCCCACACTGGCGATATGAAATGAACTCAACAATCGTTCAATTCGATATAGCGTGTAGGAATTTTTATTGGTTTTATTCAGGATCCACTTTGATTTGGCTGCGCAAATAACCGTCGATGAACAGATCCAGATCTCCGTCCATCACGGCGCCGACATTGCCGGTTTCTACTGATGTGCGGTGGTCCTTTACCATGCTATAGGGATGAAACACGTAGGATCGGATCTGGCTGCCCCAGGCAATATCCGACTGTTCCCCTCGGATTTCATCCAGCTCTTTTTGCTGTTCTTCGATTTTGCGCTCATACAATTTGGAACGGAGCATGGTCATCGCACGCTCGCGGTTCTTGATCTGTGAACGTTCATTTTGGCAGGTCACCACGATGCCTGTAGGCAAGTGCGTGATCCGTACCGCCGAATCCGTCGTATTGATATGCTGTCCGCCCGCGCCGCTGGCCCGGTAGGTATCGATTTTCAAATCCTCCGTGCGGATTTCCACATCGACATCTTCGGTAATTTCCGGAACGACGTCACAGGATACAAACGACGTATGCCTCCGGCCCGACGAATCAAAAGGCGAGATCCGTACCAGCCGGTGTACGCCCTTCTCGGCTTTCAGATAGCCGTAAGCGTTAAAGCCTTTAATCAGCAGCGTTACGCTTTTGATTCCCGCTTCATCGCCAGGCAGGTAATCGAGAACCTCTACCTTGAAGCCCCTCTTTTCCGCCCACCGCGTATACATCCGCAGCAGCATCTGGCCCCAATCCTGGGATTCGGTGCCGCCGGCTCCGGGGTGCAGCTCCAGGATGGCATTCATTTTATCATAAGGCTGGTTTAGCAGCAGGTTCAGCTCAAAATCCTCGAGCTTCTTTTTCAGGCTTGCCACCGCTTCGGCAATTTCCTCCATAAGCGATTCTTCGCCTTCCTCATCTGCCAGCTCCGCCATCATGGCTGCGTCTTCATATTCCTGCTGTAGCTTCTCATATTGATCTACGGAAGATTTGACCGCATTCATTTCGGCGATGACGCTCTGCGCTTTTTCATTATCATCCCAAAAATCCGGCGCGGACATCTTTTCTTCGAAATTGGCGATCATCTCCTGTTTGAGGTCTAAGTCAAAGAGACCCCCTAAGATTGGTTAGTTTGGTCGCGATTTCTCGCAGATCATGTTTGACATTTGGATCGATCATGAACTTTCTTCACCTCTTTATCGACATAAACTCCCTTAAGCAAAGGGAAGTGGCGCATCATGCATTCCTTTCGCGCCAGAACCCTTTGGATCAAGGGAGTTTCGATCCGCGTCCCTTTTTCGGGATACGGCTTGATTCTATACAGTCGCTTTTTCCTTTAATTCATTTTATACAGAATCAGCTATTCTTGACCATGGCAATGTTTATATTTTTTGCCGCTGCCGCATGGGCAAGGATCGTTGCGTCCGATTTGTTCGCCGACATGTACCGGTCTTTTCTCTGTAGGCTCGCTGTTGGTCGTTACTTTGCTTTCGTCGACAACAGCTTGGCGTTCCTGGTTGGATTCGATATGAGCCTTCATGACGTATGTCGCAACTTCTTCCTGAATGCTGGCAATCATTTCATTAAACATTTCGAAGCCTTCGAATTGGTATTCGCGGAGCGGATCCGTACCGCCGTATGCACGGAGATGGATACCTTGGCGAAGCTGATCCATTGCATCGATATGGTCCATCCACTTGCTGTCTACCGAACGGAGCACGACAACCTTCTCGAACTCGCGCACGAGCTCGGAGCCGATTTTCTCTTCGCGCTCGTCATATTTATGCTTAACCTTTTCGAAGATGAGCTCTTCGATTTCAGGAACTTCTTTGCCCCACAGATCGTCGCGCGTTACCGCGCCTTCATCCAAAAGCTTGCTGTTTACGTAATCGGCAACCTCTTGCAGCTCCCAGTTTTCCGGAATTTCATCCGAGCAGTGTGCTTCGACAACGCGATCGATAACCGGCTTGATCATATCCATGACGATTTCCTTGATGTTCTCGGATTCGAGAATTTCGCGGCGCTGCTTGTAGATGATTTCCCGCTGCTGGTTCATCACGTCGTCATATTGGAGTACGACTTTACGCAAATCGAAGTTATTGCCTTCGACGCGTTTCTGAGCGGACTCGATCGCACGCGTGATCATTTTGCTCTCGATCGGCTGGTCTTCTTCAAAACCGAGACGCTCCATCATGTTCAGCACGTTGTCCGCGCCAAAACGTTTCATCAGTTCGTCGCCAAGCGACAGATAGAACTGCGTGGAGCCCGGGTCGCCCTGACGTCCCGCACGTCCGCGAAGCTGGTTATCGATCCGGCGCGACTCGTGGCGCTCCGTACCAATGATATGCAGGCCGCCCAAATCGGCAACCCCGTCACCCAGCAAAATATCCGTACCGCGGCCAGCCATGTTGGTAGCGATGGTTACCGCACCTGCTTGACCGGCACCGGAGATGATTTCGGCTTCCTCAGCATGGTATTTGGCGTTTAGCACTTGGTGTTTAATGCCTTTGCGTTTCAGCATGTCTGAAATCAGCTCGGAGTTTTCGATCGATACCGTACCAACAAGCACCGGCTGGTTCTTTTTATGGCGTTCCACGATCTCCTCGACCACGGCCTTGAACTTGCCGTTAACGCTCTTGTAGACCACATCAGCCATATCATTCCGTTGGTTCGGTTTATTGGTAGGCACTTGGAGAACTTCCAGGCCGTAGATCTTCTTGAATTCTTCTTCCTCTGTTTTCGCCGTACCGGTCATGCCCGCAAGCTTGCGGTACATCCGGAAATAGTTCTGGAACGTGATCGTGGCCAGCGTCATGCTTTCGTTCTGTACCTCGATGCCTTCCTTCGCTTCAATCGCCTGGTGCAAACCGTCGCTGTAGCGGCGGCCGGCCATCAGACGGCCCGTAAATTCGTCGACGATGACAACCTCGTCTTCGGTGACGACATAATCGACGTCGCGGCGCATAATTACGTTCGCTTTGAGCGCCTGTACGATGTGGTGGTTCAGCGTCACATGCGCATGATCATACAGGTTCTCGATGCCAAAAGCGCGTTCCGCTTTAGCTACGCCTTTTTCGCTCAAGGCAACGGATTTCACTTTAATATCAACCGTATAATCCTCTTCCGCCTGCAGCGTCTTCACAAAACGGTCGGCAACATAATAAAGCTGCGTCGATTTTTGAGCTTGTCCGGAAATGATCAGCGGGGTACGGGCTTCATCGACCAGGATGGAGTCCACTTCGTCGATCGTACAGAAATAGAGCGGACGCTGTACCATTTGTTCCTTATAAAGCACCATATTGTCGCGCAGATAATCGAAACCAAATTCGTTGTTTGTACCGTACGTAATGTCGCAGGCATAAGCAACCTGTTTATCCGCATGGTCCATACCGCTCAGGTTGACGCCAACCGTCATACCCAAAAACTCATAAATTTGACCCATCTCCTGGCTGTCGCGCTGCGCCAAATAGTCATTGACCGTAACGACATGCACGCCTTTGCCCAAGAGTGCGTTCAGGTATACGGGGAGCGTACCGACAAGGGTTTTACCTTCACCGGTCTTCATCTCCGCAATACGGCCTTCGTGAAGCGCCATACCGCCGATCATTTGCACATCGTAGTGTCTTTTGCCGAGGACGCGCTTGGACGCCTCACGAACCGTAGCAAACGCCTCAGGGAGCAGGTCGTCGAGCGTCTCGCCTTTGTCCAAACGCGCACGGAATTCAGCCGTCTTGGCTTTCAGCTGCTCATCGGAGAGCTTAACGAAATCAGGCTCTAATTTGTTAATGATATCGACCGTCTTCATCAAGCGTTTGACATCGCGGTCATTTGTGTCACCAAAAATTTTCTTAACAAGTCCTAGCATGGTTAACCCCTTTCACGCAAAACAAATGGTTAAATTAACTTCAAGAAATCAGGGTTACTATCAAATAAAATCGATCCGCAGAACCCATCTCACAGACATGTGCTGAATGACGGGATTCGTTCGCGAACGGATTCACACAAAAAATGCAGACGACTGCTTGAATGAAATGTATTCGATGAAAGAATCGACTCCATCCAGACAAAAAATTACCGTTTGAAGTTAATTCGTTTGAAATATACATATAAATTGTTGAAAATGGCGTTTGCATAAATTGTAACAGTTTGTAAGTAAAGCCGCAACAGTGCGGGTAACGATGCACATGCGGATTTTTACCCCACTATTTATATACGTAAGAAGAGCCCTATCCGTTGCAGGATATGAGCTCTTTTTTTGAATATTTTCACTTTTAATTTTTACATCATCATGAAAAATGTACCTTTAGAAGTAATGCCTGTTAGAATTCATGCGGATTACTCTTGCTCGATCAGTCCGTATCTTCCGTCGTTGCGTTTGTAAACAACGCTTACTTCTTGGGTGTCGATGTTGGAAAATACGAAGAAATTATGTCCGACCATGTTCATTTGCAAAATCGCTTCTTCCACATCCATCGGTTTCAACGTAAAGCGCTTGGTGCGGACCACTTCGAATTCTTCTTCCGTCTGTTGCGCGGATGGCGCTGCGTCCGCTTGTACCGGTACCTCGGTAATCGTCTTCAGGCTGCCTTCCTGACGGAACTTGCGGTTCAATTTCGTTTTGTGTTTACGGATTTGGCGCTCCAACTTGTCCACGACGGCGTCTATCGACTTATACATATCGTCGCTGCGGTCTTCAGCCCGAAGCACAACGCCTGGGAGCGGAATCGTCACCTCTACGGTGTGCAAACCTCGAACGACGCTCAGCGTTACATTGCCTTCCGAGGCAAGGGGTGCATCAAAATACTTATCAAGTCTGTGCAGCTTCTTGTCAACGTAGTCTCTTAAAGCTTCAGTCACTTCAATTTGTTGACCTCGAACACTTAATTTCATAAGGCACTCCTCCTTTGCAATTCCATTATATCACAATTGTTAACGCTAAGTAAAAAGGCGTTTTTGTGGATGGATCGAAATCTCGAAGACGCTTCCCTTATTAGAGGTACTTGACATTTCCCGGATACATTCTGCGAAAGACAGCCCTTTCACAAAAATAAAAAAGCTCTGGATTGACTCCAGAGCTTTACGCTATCGCTTTTCAATTACTTAACCATCTTACCACTATATGTAGGTCGGCCTTGCCGGATGATTATAATTTGATTACGTTAGCTGCTTGAGGTCCGCGTGCGCCTTCAACGATTTCGAATTCCACGTCTTGACCTTCTTCCAAAGTTTTGAAACCTTCGGATTGGATTGCGGAGAAGTGTACGAATACGTCGCCACCGTCTGCAGTCTCGATGAAACCGTATCCTTTTTCTGCGTTAAACCATTTTACTTTACCTTGCATGCACAAACATTCCCTTCGTCATCAAATAAAGTGTGACTTTCGTCCACATTCCTGAATATACCACTAGGCCTTGTCTTTTGTCAATTGGAAAGGAAAGTGGTTTACTTCAATAAATTTACACCGCCCGACTGTGTAAACTCAAAATCAAACAACTGCTTCCCGATCATGAAATTCGAAAAGCAGTTATTTCTATAGCTTAGTCCTGCATTTAACTTATTTTTTCTGATCCAGCAAAATGCTGTCCGGTTGTTGATACACCGATTCGTATGCATTTCTCTGGACTTTTTTTCTTTCCTTTTGTTGAAGCCAATCTGCAGCCTCATTTTTAAACAATTCGATTTTCCTTCTCACCGCAGAATCACTGTCGATAATGGCGCTTATTCTTGCCCTCTGACGATCATCCGGAGGATTTACGTTTAATTTCATTTCTAATTGGTTGATGATATCCTGTCTCTCATCGACATACGAAACCAATTCCTCATAGGAAACCATTTGAAGCCGGCCTATCATTTGAGAAGCTGCGTCTTCCAACTTAGAAATTAAATATTCTATATTGTCATCCATATTAAACCTCACTTGCGTGCTGGCCCTCGGAACCAGACATCTTCGAAGCTTGAACCCATGTTTCGCGCAGCTCAATTAAATAACCAAGCGCTTCCTCCGCATAATGAGCTTCTTTTCGCACATTCGCCTCTATCAGCAGATAATTCATATATTCATATAACGCCGACAATCCTTTTGACACATCAAAAGAATGGTCCAAAGTTACCGTCAATTCAGTGATGATGGCCTGAGCCTTTTTGAGATAATCATTGGTTTTTTGATGGTCGCCTTCATTAATCCCCTCTATGCCAGCCCGAACAAACCGAATAGCTCCGTCATAAAGCATAATAAGCAACCGGGCCGGATTGGAGGTTTGTACAGAGGATTGTCTGTATTTTTCGTAGGGAGATGTGATCATGAAGTTTCACTCCTAAAATTCTTATTTCATTCCAAAATTGGCTAGGCTCGCGGATTGGGAATTAAGTTTATTCATTGCCGTTTCCATTGCATTAAATTGAGTATAATACTTCTTTTCCATTTCCGTAAGTTTTTTGGTCATTACTTTGATGTTATCTTTAAGGCTGGTAAGTTCCTTCCCCATGATACTTTGTTCATTAAATTTAACACTAATGTCAGCCGAATATCTGTTTGTCCCTGCTCGATCGGCCAACATTTTGAGGGGTTTATCCAAGCCATCGTATAAGTCATTAAAAAAGCCTTTGGGCTGCGAGGGTGAGGAGACACCCGTTCCGGTAAACAATTCTATAACTTCGTCAGGGTGCTCTTCTATTGCTTTTCGAAGCTTATCAGGGTCTGAAATGCTTAATTTGCCGCCTTCAAACCATTCCCCTGTCGTGATGCCGATTCCGCTTAACTTCATCGTGGAGCCGGTAACGGATGCCGTAACGACCGGTTGACGCAAGCTGGCTATTGCCGACCGCAATATCTCGTCATTTTTCAGAAGTCCGCTTTGGGCTTTCTCATTCCATAGTTTGACTTCATCTTCCTTCATTGCTTTTTTCTGTTCGTCGGTTAAAGGAGTATAGTCACGGTAACGTTGTTCATCCACTTTCTTGTTGAGAGCGTCAAGCACACTGTTATAGTCTTTAATGAAAGAAGTAATGGTCTCGAAAATTTTGTCTGAATCTGTTTTGGTGGTTATTTTGGACACTTCCCCTTGCTTTGAAGGGGCCAAAAATGTAATCTCTACACCATTGATCGTATTTTTATTGGAATTGAATTCCATGGGATTTCCATTAATAGTGGCCTTCGCTTTATCGCCGCCGGATGGCTTAGTAGGATCAATCTTCATAGCGTTTAAAAAGTCGCTGCCATCTAGTTGTAAAGCTTTACTGCCGTATTCATTGGATGCAATCGAAAACTTCCCTGTAGCCTCATCAAAGGATGCCGTAACATTCGCCTTGAGCTCACTATTTATTTTTCTGATAACGCTGCCTATGCTTTCATTTTTAGAAAATTCAAAGTCCACTTTATTCGGATCGTTGGGCCCCCGACTAACCGATAGAGTATATTTGTCAGGACCTCCAGGTTGAAGCTGATCCAAAGTCATTTTAGCATTGGCATTTGCAGCTACCGGGGTTTCTCCACCATAAGTAAATTGAGTGGCCAGACTTTCAACTTTCACTTCCATCGGAACACGGTTTGCGTTGGTCGTGGCCTTTACGCTAATGGCTTTGTCATCTCCGGAAACTTCCGCTTTAAAAACATTCAGAGCCTCACTTTTTCTGTATGCAGTAAGCTTGTTATTACGAAAATCTACCAACTGGCTGTTAATAGTGCGATAACTATCGCGTTTCCATTCCAAGGTTTGTTTCTTCTGATTCAGTTTATCCAAAGGCACTCTATTAGCCTTCATTAACTGCTGAACCATGCTATCGACATCCATACCTGAAGCCAATCCGGAAATTCTCATTATAATACCTCCTTATGCTTAAACGCGTTCATCAATCAGTATCCCTGCAAATTCCATCATTTTCGCTACCAGATCCAGGGTCTTCTCAGGCGGAATTTCCCTGATCAGCTCGCCTGTGTCTTTATTCAGGACTTTGACCATAATTGACTGGGTTGGTTTATGTACACTCACTTCAAACGTTGTAGAAGGCCCTTCAAGAGCCTTTATAGCCCGGTCAATCGCTTTAATAAGTTGCGCTTCTCCGATAGATACATTTGCTCCTTGTCTTTCCAATAGATTTACTTGTTTTTCATTGGTCATCAAGGCAGTCGCTTGTTCCTGCTCCAATGCTTTTTTGACAGGGGGATATGTCTGAGATGCCGTATTCATGGACTGTGTTCTACCCGAAAGTGAAACATCGCTCATAAATTAACCCTCCGGTTATCATAATTATATTAATATATATATCGGCAAATGAAGCCAACAGCTTAATATATTTTGTAAAGATATAACAGTCACGCAAACAAGCAGACTGCCATTTTTTCAAGAAAGCAACCTGCTTGGATGGAATGCTAATTATTTTTAATTAATATAGCCATGTAGGCCATGGTGTTAAATCCATTTTTATGAAGCAATTCCCTGACCTCACGTAAATACGATAAATTATGATCAATGGTTTTGGACAAGGATTGAATTAACTTAATGACATGATCCAGGCCGAATTGCTCTTTATGGTATCCTGCTACACCAATCAAATGCATCTTAATCATAGCGTAATGAATAATCATCATGATATATTCTTCAAACACATCTTTTCCGCTTCCAAGAGGAAATAGATGCACGTAGACATAGTTGACTAAATAATTTTCAAGAACGTATTCGTGATTCTCCATGAACGGCAAGTAATAGTTTTGATATGCCGCTTGATAACGGGATGAGATTTCTTCTACTGAAGATTCCTTCGTGTATTGGATTCCGGATAAAAATTCACCAAAACAATCGAAATAGCGCTGACTTCGAACCCCCTTGATGACTCGTTCATCAACCAGGCCCTTAAGTAACTCCATTTGAATGATTGAAAGTGATGGGATTTCATTTATGATGTCCGAAACTCCATTTCCTTGAATCAGTCCGGTATATGAGGCAATGAGATCGGGGATTTGAGCAATCTGGCTTGATGCAATATAGTTTTCTACCTTTTGGTAGAACAAACCTAGAATTATCAGTCTCTCAGCTAAAGTATAGCTGCGATTCTGCAGCACCTGGATTGAAAAAATTCGCAATTCCCAGAAATATTGCGCAATTGGCTCATGCTGCTCATCAGAGACGGTATTTATACGCCTGCTAATAGCATTGCGTACCTCGACCGACTCTTCACTTTCATTAAACTCGATTGCATTCGGATTGAGCAGAGCCAAACGAGCAGCCTCAGGACATGACATAGTGGCCGATTTCTCATAAACGCCATTCACGACATTAGTAACCCTTGGATACGTAGAACATGTATTGGAGAGATAAGCTTCCCCAAGCTTTAACTGAATATTGCAAAGCTTCTCTTCGTTAAGCATAGGACAAGAGGAACCGGACACCATCTCAATTCTGGCATAATCCCTGTCGCCTTTGCTTGTGCGATTTCGTTTCACGTATTTATCCAGCGATGGTTTTAAGTCGGAATGAACTTTATTATATTTCTTATAGGTCGCTCTATCGATCTCTACTTGCCAGCCTGCACAGCAGGTATCCTCACATTCCGAACCTATGCAGGTGAACTGCTCCATATAGGCGGGAACTAATAAAGCCCTGGTCTTAGTCATATCCTTCATCTCCTTGTGCAAATAACATTCTTTAGATGTTTATCGGCAGCTATACTGCAATATTGAAGGAGTCTCAAGAAAGTATGTAAACTTGAAAAGAACTGGTCAGTTCATCCCTCCACATTTGAAATGAAGGCAATAGTAACTGATTCAACTTAGAGGAAGCAGAATGAATATCATATAGTTCATAAGCGGTTATAAGATCATTGAATATGGCTTCAATTCTATTCATCATATCTTGGATATGATGATCAGAAAGGAATGGGTCCAACAAAGATAGAGCATTAGCGATTTGGCAAAACCCATGTACAATATCTTCTAATATGTATACTGTCTTTTCCATACTACCCGCATATAATTGATTACTGATATAGTACAATCCTTCGCTGCATGTTTCAGCAAGCTCAAGCGATCTCCTCATTACTTCCATGTATTCTTCCATTAAGGTCTACCTCTCATAAAAATGGGTTGAAAAAGAGACCTTAGAAATTCTAAGGTCTCTTTCTTTAAAATAAATCTTAACGAAGCAATTGCAGAACGCCTTGAGGCTGTTGGTTTGCTTGAGCCAACATAGCTTGAGCTGCTTGAGTAAGAATGTTGTTCTTTGTGAACTGAACCATTTCTTTAGCCATATCCACGTCGCGGATACGGGATTCAGCAGCACTCAGGTTCTCGGAAGAAGCTCCCAAGTTGTTTACTGTGTGTTCCAGACGGTTTTGGTAAGCACCAAGTTTGGAACGTTCAGTGGATACAGTTTCCAAAGCGTTGTTGATTGTAGTGATGGCTTTGTTAGCTGTTTTAGCAGAAGAAATGTCAGTACCGCCAACATGTACTTTTTGGCCAGCTGCAGCATCTGCTTTTAATTTGAACACTGGGTTACCATCAGCATCTTTAAATGTTTTCAGATCAGCAGCATCGGCCTTAGCAAATACGTTGCCATTTTGATCTTGAAGTTCCAAATCTGTTCCGTTGGCAACGATTTTATAGTCGCCAGCTTGTAAGGATTTGTTATCAAATTCTGTAACTCCAGTCGCTGCAGTATCAGAAGTAACACCTACTTTAGAACCAACTTTAACAGCATCCTTGAATTCAATAGTATCAGTATTTTTCGCTACAGCTTTGAATAGTAGGCCATCACCGGATGTAGCAACAGTTTCACCTGCATCGTTCAACAACACAAACTTAGAAGAATCTTTTGGATCTGCTGCTACAGTAAGTTCTTTTCCTTTATAAGCATCAAAGGATTTATCGGTATTAACAACTGTACCTGCAACATCAACTTCAGATTTACCAACTACACCCAGATTCAAACCACGAAGATCGCCTACAGTCAAAGAAATGTTTTGTCCTTCGTTAGCACCGATGTGGAAAGTTCCTTGGAAAGAACCGTCGAGCAATTTCTTGGTGTTGAACTCTGTATCTCTACCGATACGAGTCAGTTCTTGCGCCAGTTGGTCCACTTCTTTTTGCAGGTTAGCACGGTCTTTGTCCGTGTTTGTATCTGTGGAAGATTGAACAGCCAGTTCGCGCATACGTTGCAGGATGCTGTGAGTTTCAGTCAATGCACCTTCAGCTGTTTGGATCAAAGAGATACCGTCTTGAGCGTTTTTGGAAGCCATGTCCAAACCGCGGATTTGGCCGCGCATTTTTTCGGAAATTGCCAAGCCGGCAGCGTCATCGCCTGCACGGTTGATGCGAAGACCGGAAGACAATTTCTCCAGGTTTTTAGAAGAAGCTGTTGTGTTTGCGCCCAATTGGCGGTGTGTGTTCAGTGCCGCAATATTGTGATTGATAATCATTTCTTTTTTCCTCCTTGAAGTTCGTTATTCCACATCCATGTGGCTATTCTTACATCTATTCCGTGAGTCGGCCGTACCCACAAAATAGCTTGTAATACTTATATCGACTGACGCCTTTGATATTTTTATAGGCTTCGCAAATATTTTTTTGAAATTAATTCCGTTTTTTTAGCTGCTCCCTGAGCGCCTCCAAGTTGGCGGCTGCCGGAGAGGCCGATTCCTGGTTGGCTTCCTTGATCGAGAGGTACACCTCTTTTCTATAAATATCCACGTCAGAGGGAGCAGAGATGCCAATTTTAATCGTATCACCTTCTACACTTAACACTGTAATTTCTATTTGATCCTGGATGACAATTGCTTCGCCCTTCTTACGTGAAAGAACCAACATCCCTTGCATTCTCCCTTCCATTCATATTCCACAGCTCTTGTTTGGCGCCATACTTTGAAGTATGCAGGACAACCTGTTTTCCGATCTGTAGTTTAGGATTTAATACAATAGGAGCCAACAAATTAATCGTTGATTTCTCAACCGGATCTTTTAACGTAATAATGCTTCTTACTAGCATTTCATCTTCTATTTTCAGCTCGTCCACCTCAGCCGGTTGCAGTTCGAACTCATAGTCACGGTAAAACAGGAACGGATCGGTGATCAGAAAGGATACATATTTTTCACGAGTCGATTGCAGGTACTGAAACGGATCGTCTTGATTGGAAATCAATACGAAATCTTTTTCTGCTGCAAAGCCGGGAATCCCTTTTGAAAAATGAAATACATCCCGCTCATCAATTTCCAATGGCCCCCAGGTTGTTTCTATAATCAAGTTATTTCACTCCTTTTTCGAGATCAAAAATAAGGCTCAACTCAAATTAGTTCTCGACATTTTGCGTGTTGACCGCTGCGGCTCCGGATCGTTCTTCCGATCGCTGTTGTCTCCAAATTTCTATGATTGTATTTTTCAAAGGCGTAGAAATTCGGAGACAAAGGCGAACGCTTCCGCTTCTTCAGATCGATTCCGTCCCCTCCGCTACTTTCGCCTATTGCCAAGTACTAATCATGATGTTGAGCCATAAATAAAATAAGAAAAAAACGGTTCAGGCTTTTATAGAAAAAAGACTGTAGCCGTTTTTTTACACCTAAATTTGAGTATCGAGTTCTGGCGGAATAATTTCAACTGACTGGTACTGCCTCATATAAATATTTAGTTTTCCTCTATGATATTCAACTTCGGGCGGGTTGGCTTGAGCTTGAATATCCGTTGTCCCTTCCCTGTATTCAATTTGTATGGGTGTAATATCAAAGCGGATATCTACATTATCTACCGAGGCCGGTCCCCGGAATTCGGGTAATGCAGGGATGCCGGTATCTCTCCCATAAACTTCGGCAATCGTATTGCCTGGCTGATGAATTGCAGCGATGCGATTCCCCTGCTCCACTCTATGGGCGATCCCTTGTAAAAAGATCTCTCGAATCCCGGAATAAATCCGCTGGTTCATCTCCAAAGGAGGGCCGCCATTATAAGCCGCCCAGGCCTTGGACTGATCCACGGTCAGTCGAGGATTAGTATGTTGAATATCAAATTGACCCGGCGTTGTCGAGATGCTTAAACTCGCCCTTGGCTGGCGCATTGAGTATTCTCCCAGCCCCGCCTCTATTCCTAAAAGAGCAGGTTTTTGCCTAATTTGTATCATCGCCTGCATGATATCCTGCACCCCGTTATCTTAGAAAATCAACCAGCGAAGGCTGAATAATTTTGGCACCTGAAGACAAAGAAGCATTATAGATATTTTCCTGGATTTTTGAGTCCATAATGATCTTAGCATAGTCTGCGTCTTCTGTTTTAGATTGCAGATCCGTCAGGTTCAGCTCCATATCTTTTAAACGATCCTGCATCAGTTCTACCCGATTCGTTTTTGCTCCAATATCCGCTCTTACGGTCAGAATCTTATCCACTCTTGTATCAATATTGGTCAGCTGCTTCGACAATTCGGGGAAATTTCCTTTTTCAAGAGCATCCATAATCGTATCGACAACGGTAAACAAATTGTCCTGATCCTGGTCGGTACCAAAAACATCATTCCCGGTTACATTAATAGGGAGTTTAATACCCTCACCCACGATAAAATTCACTTGTCCGGAGTCAGTGATCACTTTATTGGCGTTGTCGCTATCCGGGTACGGCTTCTTATCATATGTTTGTCCGTTAAAAATATATTTCCCGTTGATTTTGCTGTTGGCAATGTCAACAAGCTGCTCTTTCAATTGGCTTACTTCTTCCTTAACACTGTCCAGCGCGGATTGGGGATTCGTCCCATTGGCAGCTTGTACCGTTAGCTCCCTGAGTTTCTGAATCACATCTCCTGCCTGGTTAAGTACCGTATCATTATAATCAAGCCATGATAAAGCACTATCCACATTGCTCTGATATTGTTCATTGGAAGAAAGCTCTGTCCGATAACGAAGAGAATATGTAATGCCCACTGGGTTATCGGATGGTTTGTTAATCTTGCGTCCCGATGCCAACTGATTCTGGGTTTGGCTCATTTGGTACGTATTCCGGTTCAGGTTTAACATCAATTGCGAGTTCATCATATTAGAAGTCACGCGTAACATAAGCTAACACCTCCCTAAAATCTATCTGCCGACAACTCCGGTCGAATTAATAAGCTTGTCCAAAAGCTGGTCAAAGGTTGTCATGAATCTTGCGGAAGCACCATATGCATGTTGAAACATGATCATATTGGACATTTCCTCGTCCAGCGAAACGCCGCTCACTGATTGGCGTTGATTATTCACTTGTTCAACCAATGTTTCCGAATTGTCCATTTGACGCAGCGCATCTTGCGCCTCTACCCCAAGCTGCCCTACCATGGAGTTAAACAGCGAGCCTATGGTCCCCTTTTGCCCATTTTGAGTGGGAACAAAAATATTGTCCTTCAAGTTGGCAAGCAAAATTGCCAGCGAATTGTTCCCCGTTACCACATGTGCATCAGTACCTAAACCATCCACTCTAAGCGATGTGGCCACTAAAGAAGGATTGGCAGCAATTTCGGGGTTCAGCTGAATGGTCCCTGCCGATGCTTCCCCAACAAAAAACGGTTTGCCCGGATTTACCGTTCCGTCAATGGTATATCCCAATTGATGGAGGCCATTTAAGCCTTTAACGATCATTTTTGCGTCTTTATTCAGGACAGCCCCTTCAGGCATCGCCTGCCCTGCAGGCAGCATGCTGACATTTCCATTTAAAGTAATCTCCGCGTTTTCCGATAGCACGGTTCCGGCTGGCAGCCTTGAACCTTGCGGGATGGTGACTTCCGTCTCTCCCGTTGCAATCGTATTCGCAAGTTGGTCCAGTTGATTCCTATAGTTGGTTATATAATTTCTACTGGAATAAATCATCCCGTAGACTTCGCCATCAGTCAAACTATTGCTGTCGAACGCTGTAGACAGAAACTCGCCATCCACATTCACGGCCGGCGGCTGTCCTGCCTCAAGCAGCAGCTGGTTAGCCCCCAATGAAATATTGTATCCCTGTTCCGTCTCCGTTACCGAGATATTAATAATTTTGGAGAGCTTGTCCGTAAGCAAGTCCCGTTGATCCCGCAAATCATTGGCATTGTCTCCGAGACTTTCAATTCGGGCTATGGATTGGTTCAAGTCGGAAATGGAAGATAGATATCCGTTAATTTCCTGGGCCTTCAAATCGACACTTGCGTTGAGATCTCTATCAAGGTTATTAATTTGACGGCTTACATGGTTTAAACCATCTGTCAAAGCTTGTGCGGTTTGCACGACTATTTTTCGGCCTGTTGGATCTTCAGGATTCTTGCTAAGATCGGACCAAGCTTTCCAGAACTTATCCAACACAGTCCGTATTCCCGTATCCGAAGGCTCATTAATGATAGCTTGTAATTTATCAAGCGTGTTATATTTGACGGTCCAGCTTCCGTTCGAGCTGTTCTCGCCTCTGAACTGGCCGTCGAGAAACTTTTCCCGAATCCGTTCTATTGCGGAAAATTCCACCCCTGTCCCCAGCTGCCCCGGCGCATTGGAACGGTTCATTCCAAATGCTTCAATCGGCAAGGACGGACGCATTCTAACAGTCTGCCGGCTGTATCCTTCCGTATTTGCGTTGGCGATATTATGTCCGGTTGTATTTAAAGCGGCTGTCTGAGTAAAAAGGCTTCGTTTTGCCGTTTCGATCGAATGAAATGTTGATGTCATTTCGTCCCCACCTTTGATATAAACATTAGAATTCAGTGCTTAAGCTTTTGAATCAAAATATCCCGATTGTGATTTCCCCCCAGTCCCGTCCGTTAAAGGATTCTGATATGTAACTTCCTGGTAAGGAGTGTCCACTAACAAATTCAAAGAATAATCAATGAATGAAAGGGCCTGCTCAATTAACTTTTGATTAAGGTCATTAGCCTGCTTAAGCGAATGCAGCGTATCGGAAAGTTGCTTTTGCACGCTTTGCAATCTTTTCTTATCCTCCACATCAAAGACGAGCCGGATTAATTCCGTTATATTCAAGTTCAACTGGGACTTAATACCTCGTTCATGCAAGTACTGCTGGGCAATCTCGGCTCTTTTCGATTCCAAAAGCTCTATTTGTTTTAGTCCCTTGGTCTCCTGATTCATCAGTTTGACCAGGGTATCAATATCGTTTCCGATGATTGCATTCTTTTTGCTCTTTGCAATTTCCAGCATCTGCTGGTGTTGAACATCTAAATTCTCCAAGACCGTAATAAGCAACTCAATAGAAGACAATTGCGATCACCTAGTTTCCCCGGTTTTTGAAATACGGCAAAAGCTTCTCGGCGATTTTACCAGCATCGACATGGTAAGTGCCGGTAGAGACCTGCTGCTTGAGATCCTGAATTCGCTGCACTCTTTCAGGGTCGATGTTGCGCTCCTGAGCCTCGAGCATTTCAATCGCCTCCGAGGAAATGGACACCTCATCCTTGCGGCGTTCCATTTTTCTGGTTTCCTGTCTTTGGGTCTCCATATTCCGTTGATAGGGGTTTACTCCGCCAATTCGTCCGGTATCATTAATTTTCATATCCTACACCTTCTTTCAAATATATAAGAGGTTGTTCAAAAAGTCCGCCTTTGATAAGTAAACCTTTAATCGAGGCCACATCATGGATGAGCGACCGCGATTCAAAGGTAGGTTTTCTTGCGATATAGAATTTCATCAGCGTAGCTGATAACTTATAAATTCTATATCTAACACGAAGTGAATCAGGAAGCAACTCGGCATCGAATCTTGAATTCAGCCGGGCCTTCCGGTGCTCACGTACCCATACGTACGCTCCGCTCCTCAGTCCCTATCTTCATCCAATCTTCTCGGTGCTGAAAACCGGCCTTTTTGAACTCGCACTATAAGGACGCCTTCAGGCGATTCTCGCATCAGTCAAAAACGTGGCATCCAAGCGGTAATCATATGCCAGATCAACGTAAAAAACCGATAAATCTTTACTAAGTTTATCGGCCGCAAATGAGACATTATTTATAGTTGTATTTGTTTTTAGTGCGGTAGTCTGTTATTTATGGAATTTATCCACGACGCGATAGGTTCCATCGCCCTGCTTTTTAGGATCGGCGTCCTTGTTGGCTTCGTCTTTAATCACCTGATGCAGTTCTTTGGTCAGACGCGAGCGACAGGAATCGCACATATGACCCTCGCGGATCAGGGTACCGCATACCTCACAAGGATACATCAAATTCGGCGCATTCATGACCGAAATCCGTCCCTCGCGGATAAAGCGGGTGATCTGCTTGATGGAAACCTCGGTAGCCTCCGAAAGCTCCTGAATTGTCGCGCCCTTCTCCTCACGCAGGTACTGAACACATTTTTCATATTCATGTTCAATTTCCTTAATGCAGTTCGGGCACATGTCTTTAAAATTCGCAGCGAACAATCGGCCGCACCGAGGACAGTTAGCCAGATTCACGATTACGCCCCCTTATATCTTTAACAAATCAAATTACAGTTTGAAATAAACTATAAAAAATTCCTCAATCATTCTGTTAATAATAGATTACATGATACATCCTCCCTTCGTCCATCTTTTTTCGCGAAATCGGTATGGGTTTGGCGGATTTTGCCACTTCATGATCTTGCCCAGGTCAGGCTGTATATGTCTGGCACAATTCCGAAATAATGACGGGCTCCCGCCTGAATCACACCGGCGCAAGTATTAATCGTGCTTCCTGTCGTATAGATATCGTCGATAAGCAGAATCTGCGGCGTTTTATTAACACCTGGTGTAAGAGGGTGCGGTTGACCACTACCACTGTCATGCAATGCCATTTCACGTAAGCGACTGCTATTTGATTTAAGCTCCGCAGTTCGCAGCCGATTCAGCAATCGAAAACCATCCATATGGATATCAAACGCATGTTTCATGGATTCAATCCGCTCCTGTCGCGTCTTGAAGCTTTGTTTGCTCGTATGTTCGCTTCGGACAAGCAGCGGCGCCACAGGCAAGCGAAACGCTTTTCCAATTCCTTCGGCCAGAACCTGCGCCTGATTGAAACCGCGCTCCGTAAGCCTTTCCGCGCTGACCGGAACATACGTCACCACATCAGGACGCCAGAGCCGGGATTGGTTTAGCAGCTTGAGACGATGAGACTCGGCCGACGTTCTCGCGGCTGTCCCCAAGGTGGCCATGGAAATCTCTCGCTGCATACCGGTCAAAGCCTGTCCCAACATCTTCACAAGCAAAGCTGCGTATCGCTCGTGGCCTCTGTATTTATATTGGGCGAGCCATTCTCTCATCACTTCGTTATATCTGACCGCGCTTCTGTTCATGACAAAAAAACGCTGCTGCGCCTCCGGCCTCAGACAATCCGGACAGCCGATGGCTCTCCCGCAGCAAAGACAGCGGGGATGCTCGATCCAGGGAATTCCTTCGGCGCAGCGCCGACAAATTCCGGGCCACTCTCGCGTCAAACGGGTTTTGCCGCCACAGGTAAGGCAGACATCCCCAGGAGGGGCCAGAAGCTCACGGATCAATCCGGTAAAAAAGGAGGGAATGGAATTCATATCGTAACATCCTTCCGATTATTTGATATACCCGCGTTTGCGAGCGGTCCGGTTCATGGCCGTAATCTGTTTTACGGCCCTTTTCTGGGAAAGGGTCCATTGGGGGGACGCAAAGATGACTCTGCCTGCCGGGTCCTCAGAGGAACGGCCCGCCCGTCCGGCCATTTGCACAAGCGAGGCTTCGTCGAATAACCCGCTGTCTGCGTCGGCGATAAAAACATCGCTGCGAGGCACCGTAACGCCCCGCTCCAAAATCGTCGTCGTCACCAATAGCCGGATCTCGCGCTGGCGAAACCGGATCACCTTATCGGCACGCTGCGGATCCTCCGATGAAGTGCCTTCGACAACGTACCCGCTGAACGCGCGGCGCAAAATTTGTACAAGCGGCTCAATATGCCGGATGCGCGAAACAAATAGAAATACCTGGGCATCCCGTTCCAATGACTTCCTTAACGCATCCGATAAACGCCGAAGCAGGAGCGGCTGGCGCAGGCACTGCTCAATGCTTTTAAGTGCGATGCGCCTTGGTACAGGCAAGGGATGTCCATGAAAACGGACCGGCACCTTGGCATGCGGCAGTATGCCGCGGGCCGCTTCCTTTTGCAGCGGACGCGGCGGGGTGGCGGACAAATAAACGAATTTCCCGTCCGGCTTGCAGGCGTTTTGGGCCGCAAAAGCCAGCATCGGGTCGTTATGGTAAGGAAAAGCGTCAAGCTCATCGATCACCACCAGATCAAAAGCTTGATAGAAACGCATCAGCTGATGGGTGGTTGCCAGGGTCAGTTCTCCTGCCTGCCATCGTTCGGTGCTGCCTCCATATAAAGTAACGATCCGCGTATCTTGAAAAGCCTTCGCCAGTCGGGGCGCAAGCTCCAACACGACGTCCCGGCGCGGGGTGGCCACAAGCACGCGCCCGCCCTTATCGAGGATGGAGCCGAGCAACGGGAAAATCATCTCGGTTTTGCCTGCGCCGGTCACGGCCCATAGCAGAAACCGTGACGGCGCTGCCGGGGCGTGACCGCGCCGCGCCCCGTGCTCTTGCGGCCGCCATGCCCGGCCGCGCCCTCCTGCGGAGCCCCCACGGGGCGGCTCCGCCAGAAAACCCAGCGCAGCGCAGGCGGCATCGCCCTGCGCTGCGCTAAGCCCCCACCGCCCGCGCACCGCGGCGGTGGACTGCCCGGCCGCTGCGCGCACGGCCGGGGCCCTTCCCGCTGCTGAGCGAAGCAGCAGCGAACAGGCGCGGCTGCGCCCCAAGGCGAGGCATGCCTCGCAGTAGGCGCAGTCCGCGCGGCCGCACGCGGCGCACGCCGCGGCGCCGGTGGCTTCGCTGCCGCAACGCCGGCAGCGGGGGAGCTTGGCGCGGCCCGTGCGCAGCAGGCCGCGACCCCGTGGCGGGCCGGCATCCGCCGTGAGGCCCGCATCTAGCACCAGCCGGCCTTGCAGGCTGGCCAGCTGGGCGGCGCTGTGCCAGGCGCCCGCAAGCATGGGCGCCGTCTCCTGCAGCAGCGCATCCACCTCCGCTGCCAGCAGCGATCTGCCCCGCAGCAGCTCTGTTAACATGTCGGCCTGCCGACTCAGTTCGTCTACTGCTCCCGCTTCATGCAGGCGCTGCTTCATCCGTCCCGCGCTCGCCGGTTCTTCAAGGAGCCGGAAAACAGCTTCCGGCGGAGTCTTGAGCAAATCCCACAGCCATAGTTCACGGTTTCCATCTTCATCGGAAGTGGTTCCATGACCCGCTTGTCCTCCAAAGAAAGAACCCTCATGCCTTACGCGCTCTTTCTTTTCCCTTAACTGCTCCTTCAGCCAAAACTCCCATCTCCGTAAGTCCCAGTTCCGCAGATCCGGGCGCTCTTCAAATCGTTGTTCCAATTCGGCTGCCTGACTCAGCGCCATCGCCCCGGACAAAAATACCATCCTGCCGTTGCAGCCATGTGTATCCACCTGCTGTTTCCACCAGAGCACATCTACTCGTATGTCGAGTGACCATTTGATCGTCCAACTCCCTTTGAATCCACGCGCATAAACCGCAACACGCAAAATATTCCCTCCCCCCTGATCAGTCACGCTTAACGGACACCACGGACGCTAATTCGTAAAAAACAGCAATTTTCAAAATCTAACGGTCACCACAGCACTTAATTGATGCAAACTACTGCCAAAAGGGGGCATTTTCACTAAATAGCGGCTGCAGTGTCCGTTAGAAATCATATTAGCCGAAATCACCCTCTTTAGCGGTTGTTGTGCCCATTAGAAATCACAATCACCGGAATTACCTCCCATAGCTGCAACTGTATCCGTACCTCGTATTCAAGCGTTCATCTCACGAATTCCTACTCATTCACAGGATTTCATCGCTTCAAAGCAGAGGGACAAGTCTCGAAAAGGCTGGAGGCCATTTAGAAACCCGCTTAGCTTCACGGCCACCACCAACACTTTAATGCGAAAAATAATGATTCCACTTGCCCGCTCCTTTTTCTTTTCTTTATAGAAGTGTAGGCTCAATACCGAAATTAGTTCTTGTTAATAGTACGGGTTGGCCGGCTGAGGCTCCGGATCCTTATTCCGATCGCTGTTGTCCCCAATTTTTTTGATCATAGCCTTACACAAGTTAGAATCCACATGACCTCACGGTCACCACCAACGATAAAAATGTTATGAGTTTTGTCTCAAAACGCAAAAGCACATTTTCGTATAAAATTAACTGACAAAACATATGCCTTTCGATGCCAGCTTTCCTTCGGAAAGCTTATAGGTGAACGCCGCTTCCGCTTCATAAGAATCGATTCTGCCCCCTCCGTTACTCCGCTTCTTCAGTGGATCGATGGCCGATCCCTGTCGATCACTAATCAGATATCGAACCAAAATCTGCACAGCAAAAAAACACACCTCCCACGGTTCCCCCGTAACGAAGTGTGCTTCACTGTTCAAAGCTCCGTATGCCGCAATCGGCCGCAGGCCGTATCCTATACATAAGGAATTTGCCCCGCTTCATGCGGATTTCGCAAATCGATCATCCTGATATCCGAATGCTCGGCATGATTCAGAATCGAATAATCCGTCGTGACGGACAATTCCAAATTGCCATAACGCCCAAGCCGCTCGATAATGCCGAGCGTATCATCGGCCGAATCGATGTCAACCACCGTTAGCCGTATGTTGGTGCCTGTGATCAGGGCGTACAGCCCCAATGCGCGGATATACCATTCGATCTGATGCTCATGGTTGGAAGTCACCAGAATATAATGAATCCGCCTGAAATCCTTCCGTTTCTGCCAAATATGAAAAGCATGAACCGCCGCAACCGCGAACGCATACGCCATCAAGATCCACAATAACGTCGTCCACATGCCGACTCACCTCCCCGTATACCAACACTATATGCCGGTATAAGGAGGTCGGTGAATGAAAGCGTATTTTATGCCCACACCTATCATATAGGTCACGGCTGCAGCCCAGGTTCAGTGGGAAATTTCACAACCTGGTTTAGGGGTAACCCCAAATCTAAAGAGGTTGTTCAAAAAGTTCGCTTTTGAAAACCGCCCTTTTTGAACACGCACTTAAAGGGTCACCCATCCATATTTGATCGAATTGATTACCGCTTGCGTACGGTCATCGACTTCCATCTTTTGCAAGATGCTGCTGACATGGTTTTTGACCGTCTTCTCGCTGATAAAGAGATATTCGCCGATCATTTTATTGCTTTTGCCTTCTGCCATCAAGCGCAGCACTTCCGCTTCGCGCCGGGTGAGCGGGTTGTTCTCGCCGGCCACAAATTTCACGCCTGCTTCCCTGACTCCGCTCTCTGTCATGGCCCCCGTCTCATTGAGGAAGGTCATGCGGCGCAGCTGCTGAATCAGTTTCCCCGTTACCTTCGGATGGATAAAAGCATATCCCTCCTGTACCGAGCGGATCGCGTTAATCAGCGATTCGGCTTCCATATCTTTGAGCAGGTAGCCGTTCGCGCCTTTACGCAGCGTTTCAAACACATAACTTTCGTCATCATGAATCGATAGAATAATGACTTTTACGTCCGGAAACAACTCCCGGAGCTTCTCGGTTGCCTCCACGCCGTTTTCGACAGGCATGTTGATGTCCATGAGTACAATATCCGGTTTTCTTTCGTTGCAGAACTCCAATACCTGAATTCCGTCCCCGCATTCGCCGATGACTTCAATGTCATCCTCCATGTTCAAAATGCGCTTTAGACCCTCGCGAAACAGTTGATGATCGTCAGCCAAGAGGACTTTAATGTTTGTTTTGCCAGAATCCCTGTTTTCCATCCTGTTACTCCTTTCCCTTCTCCACGTTCGTTGGGATATGGATTACGATCTTTGTGCCCTGGTTCTCTGCGGATTCGAGTTCCATTCTTCCTTCGAGCAGCTCTACTCTCTCACGCATGCCGATCAGGCCGAAATGATCTTTCGATTTCTGCTCCAGAAGTTCAACATTAAAACCCAGTCCATTATCTTGCACCATAATTTTGACCATCTGGGCCTGGTATGTAATTTCGACTAACACGTAAGTCGGATAGGCATGCTTGGCCGCGTTGCTGAGCGCTTCCTGCACCAAGCGGTAAATGGCCGCTTCCATCGCGGAGGAAAGGCGGTGCTCCTTGCCCCGTGTTTCGAAAATCGAACGGATCTTGGTTTTTTCCTCATAATCATGCACGTATTTCCGCAGTGTAGGAATCAGACCCAAATCATCAAGGGCCATAGGCCTGAGATTAAAGATAACCTTCCGCATTTCTTCCAGGCTGGAGCGAACTTGTCCCTTCAAATCTAATATTTCGTCCTGCACCATCTTAAATTCCTGCTTCACCATCATTCTTTCCACAATTTCTGTGCGGAGAACCAGATTGGCGAGCAGCTGCGCAGGACCATCATGGATTTCGCGGGCAATGCGTTTGCGTTCCTCTTCCTGAGCCAATATGATTTTCAGACCGATTAGCTGGCGGTTTTTAGCCGTTTCGATAATCCGCGTGACCTGTCCAAGTTCGCCTGACAAGTATTCCAGCACCACACCCATCTGTGATCCGATGGATTCAGCACGTTCAACAGAGCTCTCGACATTCCGAACCCTTTTTTGCAATTCATCGCGTCTGGCCTTCAGATACATTTCCTTCTCGCGATAAATCATCAGATCGAGCTGAAGCTGGGTCGCCTTCTCATACGCCTGCCTGATATCATCCTCCTTGTACCGGACGAAGTCCCGGCTGACTTCCGTCAGCCGGATGCGGGAACGCCGGTAGTTCAGCTCAAGCTGATCCACCTTCTGCAGCGTCTCCACCGTTTCCTTCATCACATGCTGAAGTTCCTGATTCAAAGTGGCAAGTTCATCACGGGCCGCCTCGAGAATCTCAAACATCTGGTATTTGCTGTTCTCCACCACATGAATGGCGTTCTTAATGACGCGGTCAATCGCATCGGCTTGAAAATCCACGAATGTCTTCTCCATTTCTTACCATTACAGTTCTATATAGAATGAGCTTCTATCCTCGTCCAAGTTCATTTCTATACATATCATACCATATCATGATTCAATGGTGATGGTCTTCGTGTTTTGTTCCCATTTTACATTTAATCCTAATTGCTCGGATACGAGTCTAAGTGGGACTAAAGTCCGATTTTGACTGATGAAAGGCGAAACATCTGCACCTTTGCGCTTGCCATTCAGGATAAAATCCTTACTTCCAACCTTCAGATCCATGACTTTTCCGCCACGGACGACGGTGATTCTCTGATTGGCCGCATCCCAGGAAGCCCTCCCGCCAAACGTGTCGAGCACGTATTTGATCGGGATATAGGTACTGCTACCCTTTACGACCGGTGCTGTATCCATCGTTTTTTTTTTATCATCAGCCGTGAAGGACTTTTGTCCGACCGACATGACTACTTTGCCTGTGGGCAGCCCCGCTTCGCTGGACAAAGAGGGCATCGTCAATTTGATATTGTCAAAAGCCACCGTACCGGTCTTGGCGCGTTCATCCTGACCTTCTTCCACATTCACGACATAAAGGCGCTTGAGCTTCGCAGGGAAAGCAATGCCCTTATCGCTCAAATCGATTTGCAGGGTCTTCCAGCCGTCCCAGTCGATCGCTTTGGCCAGATCCAGATAAATCGTGTTGCCTTTGCTGTCTATCAGTTCCGCCCGTGCCCAGTTCAGGCTGTGGTCTCCCAAGACATCGATCGACATCGAGGTTGCCGGAGCCGAAATGGTCTTGCCTTCGGAGCCGTTCAATTCGGCGTAAGCGTACATTTTGCCCGTTCCCGCCGTCATGTCGTATGTCAGCTGCAGCACTTTGGAATTGGCATGATCGCCGCTGCCTTGAGTGATGCTGGCCGTACCGGTCACCTGCGGATTATTGCTTGTAAATTTCACCGGATAGCTGACATTTTCAAAGTTTTCCCATACATCTTCACCAGCTGCAGACAATACCACTGTCGTGCTGAAGCCGTTATATCGTGCAATCGCGTAACCGACCTTGGCGTCCGGATCAACCGAATTGACAGTCAGCTTGCCGTTTTGCACGCTGCCCTTAAATCCGATGAATTCCCATTTCAGGGCGCTGTCAGGCACATCGATCTTCTGGCCGTCCTTCGTCGTTGCCGTAACCGGCACGGACACCGTACTTCCTGCTTTCAGCGGCGCCGTTGCCGAACCCACAGTCAATGCGCTCAGGTCGTCCGCGCCAAGCACCTTCACTTCCATCGTGGCGCTGGCTTGTCCGCTTACAGCGGTGATTTTGGCCGTTCCCGGACTAACGCCGGTTACCGTTTGGCCGCTGACTTTAATATTGCCGTTGCTGGATTTCCAGGTTGGCGTCAGACTGGAAACATCCACCGGGTTGTAGTAGCTGTCATAACCTTTTAATTTGAATGTTGCCTGCTGCCCGATCAGAATCGCCGACGATCCGCTGATCTTCAGCCCTTTCAGCTCGCCTTTCGGAGCTTCCGAGTACACGCCGACCGCGTTGACAACGCTGCGCTGTTCCGTACCGTATTCCGTATTAAAAGTCAGCACCGCATCCGTGTCCCCGAGCGGACGGCTAACCATGGTCGTCGAACCGCCGCCATCCAGGTTCATGCCTTTCCATACGCCGGTATCGATCATAAAAGATTGCAATTCGCTCAGCGACATGCCGGAGCTGTTATCATTTTTCTCTACCGCGACAATGTAAGCGTAACGCTCATCCTTCGAATAACCCAGCGCGGTCCGGGCGCGGTATCCCCCAATGCTGGACACGCTGCGCGAGTACGATGTCGCTTTTCCGTTGTTCACCAGAATCGTATGGCCGCCAATCATCATCTGCAGGTCGGCAGGATTTACCGACGGTCCCATCGTCTTGGAGTTCAGCTTATAGCTGGTTTGCAGCTTTTGGCCGACTGCCAAATGGCTTTTTACGAAATCGGCTGCCTTGCCATGCGTCCGCAAAATATATCCGTTCTGCGGCGCCGACATGCCCACGAATCCTCCCACATCGGAAATCTGCGTGATCACGTCGTTTTCTACCATCACCTCTACCGGCGAGGTCGAGCTGTTTTTCGGACGTTCCGTCGACTTCCATGCGCTTGTATAAATATACATGGCATCGACATGGCTGTAAGTCTGACCGCTGGATTCCGGATTATAGGAAGTTTTGTTGATCCCCGCCAGCGGGAAGGAAGCACCGTCTTCAGCCGTAACCGCTCCCTCAAAAGAAAACTCGTCAATCATCGGCTTGCCGCCGGTGGTTACCGCAAAGGCATACATCCCCTTAATATCCGACGGCGTAGACAGCAGCTGTCCGTTCGTCACTTGTCCGCCAATCGGGGCGCCATCCGCGGCCGTATTGAAATAGTCTCCGTTGACCGCCACGACGGCCCCGGTTTCCTTCGCCATGCCGCCTGTGCTTTGTTTCGTCGTAAACTGGCCGTTTTTGCCGTTCATGACATCCAGTTTGACATTCGGGTTCTTAAGGTCTACCCTAACCACATCCGCCAAAGCCGTCGCCTTTTTCCCGGAACGCGTGGTCGTAAACTTGTATTTAATCAAATTCGCACCCGCCGTGACCGGTTCTTCCGAAATCTTCGTTACGGTTGAAGCCGCTGCGCTGGCCACAGATGAAATCGAATACCCGTTCAGCGGAATTCCGCTGCCAACGACCGGAGCGACAAAAAGCAAGCCTGCGAGCGACACTACCATCCATTTTTTCCCCGAATACAACCCTTGTCTTCTTTCATTCTGCCTTTGGTTCCATTTCATGAAGCGCTACTCTCCCATCTTTTTTTGAAAACGCGTTCGATTCTGGTTCATTCAAAAGAATGCTTACATCTCTACTGACGTTATTGCAAACTGAAAGATTTACTTTTTGAGCAATAATGAACATTAGAAAAAAATTCTATAATCTTAAAAGTTACTAACCTGTAACCTCCGTACTATTTAATAGACTGTTTAAAACCCGAAAAGTTACGGAAAAAGCTGCATTTTTTAACGAATTTGCTCGATTTGGCGAAAAAAAAGCCCGCCCCCCCTACTATGAGGAGAGGCAGGCTGTCGATAGTTTACATGAGGTTGTTCAAAAAATCCGCTTTTGATCACGTAGTGTATCAGGAAGCGGGGGCGGCATCGAATCTTGAATTCAGCCGGGCCTTCCGGTGCTCACGTACCCCAATGTACGCTCCGCTCCTCAGTCCCTATCTTCATTCAACCTTCTCGGTGCTGAAAACCGGCCTTTTTTGAACATGCACTACATGTATTGTATTTTTTCTAGCAGTCTTTGAAGCATAACCGCCGCTTGCGCCCGGGTGGCTTGCCCCTTAGGCTGGAAGGCATTCGCGCTGACGCCCTGGATAATGCCTTCATTCAGCAGCTTGGCCACGGCATCCACAGCCTGGATTTGCTTATAATCCTTAAACTTTTGCAAATACTTCTCGGGTGCGAAAGTCAAAGTCGTCCGATAGTCGGAGTAGTTCATCGCCCGCATCATCATCATCGCCATTTCTTCGCGCGTAATCGATTTATTCGGTTTAAAAGAACCGTCCGAATAGCCGGTAATAATGCCCGCTTTGACCGCGGCCCCGATAAACGCATTTTCCTTCGTATTCGTGACGTCATAAAAACGCTGCGCCATGCCGACTTCTCCCGCTAGGCCAAGGCCTCTGGCGATATACTCGGCAAACTCCGCCCGGGTAATGTTTTGGTTCGGGGCAAAGCTGGTTTTGGTCCGGCCGCTGACAATCAGCTTGCCTGCCAACGTATTCACCGCTTCCTTCGCCCAGTGGTTCCCGACATCGTTGAAATATTGGTACGTCGTCCCGCCAAAAACGGTATGATTCCCTTTGATCTTAGCCCGGAAAACCTGGCGGTCGCCGCCGGCCTGTACCAGCGCAGGTACAAACGTCATGGTCTCTGATGCGGCATCCCACTTGAACAAACCTATTTTATTTCCAGGCGTGGCCATGCCGCTGATCATCCAATATTGATTGTTCATCGTAACATCGATGGAGCTTGCGCTGCTGTTCGTATTGACGGCCGTGACATAAAAATCATACGGTTCCGTCACCTTTTGCATGGAAGCCGAGCTGATTTTAGTGTTGTACTGCGCTGCCGCCTCTGCCCCCAGCTTCTCTACCACGATGTTTAGCGCGATGCTGTTCGACGAAGCATTCAAGCTTCTGGAGATTTCTGCCGTATGCAGCTGGCTGAGCTGCAGAACATGCATGGCGTCTCCCGCACGCACGGCAATTACCGCATTTTTGTCCTTGCCGAAGGCGATCTCCAGCGCATCAAGCGGGATGCTCACCAAAATAGAGCTGTAACCGGTCGGCGCCTGGAACATCAGCATATGCGTTTTTTCGTTTGCAGTACCAATGTAATCAAAAGCGCCTTTCAGTTTTTCCGGATCGACGCTTATTTTTTTGATGAGCTGATTATTTCGCGATGTGATATCGCTCATCACCAAAGACGGGTCGCTTAAACTGAATGTTGATGTCCCAAACTCTTTCAAATCGTTATAGATCAAATAACCAGGACGGTTGGGATCAAAGCTGTTTCCGGTCGAATAGCTGGCAAGCAGCTTGTTGAAATAGGACATTTTGTTTCCGCTGCTATCGGTTACGCCACTGCTTCCCGGCAAATAAGTAACTTCTACCCGCTGTCCGCTTGTCACCGCGCTGCTCAGCTTGAGCGTGACGGTATTCCCGCTTGCCGAAGCCTGGGTTACGCCGCGCAGTGTGCCGTCCACGTACACCTGATATTGCTCCTTGGCCACGTAGGACTGCGTTTGCAATGTTTTATTATAGATAATTTGAATCATATCGCCTTGAACAATCAAGGCCTTGATTTCGCCATTCAAACCGTTCTCCGACACTTTGACCGTTTCCAGATTGACATAACCTGCCGCATTTCCGTTCAAATCCGTTAACCGGGTGGAGCCCGATCCCGGCACATACGAAACGGTTACCTTCGCATCTTTGCTTAAAGCCGAAGTCAGCGTCAAGGTCACCTTATTGTCTTTAATCTCGATGGCGCTGACGTAGTTCGGAGCCCCGTTCACCAGTACTGAAAACTGGCTTTTCATCGGAATATTGTACGTGCTGAGCGGTTCATTGTAAGTCAATACGACTTTATTCCCCGCACCTTCCGCAGACTGGAATACCGGCGGTTTGGTATCGAGATAGTTACGCACGAAGAAGTCGCTAAAGGCGCTAATATTTTGTCCCCTGTCATCCTGGATCGGATTATTCCCCGGCGTATAACTAACCGTAATCACCTGTCCGTCGGACACGTTGACATTCAGCGTCAAATACAGAGTTTGTCCGCTTTGGCTGATCGATTGAATATTCATCGGAGAGCCGTCCGCTTTGACCGTAAACTGCTCATATGCATTGGATGACACGTTTCTGAGCGGTTGGCTGAAATTCAAAGTCACCCTGTTGTAGGACACGGAACCGCTGCTCGGCTTCGGAAGCGCCGTATCAATGCCGTTCACCACTTCACGCTGGCTAATGGCAGGCACGGCATTGCCCGCACTATCGCGAATTCCGTTCGTTCCGCCTTTGTAAGTGATTTTCACATTCTGGCCGACGGCAACCCCGGTTTCCAATAAAATATATACACTATCCCCCGAGGTGTAGACGTTATAAATTCTGCGCGTCTCATCATTTACCGTTACGGTAAACATGCTGGTCGACAGCCATGAATCGGAATACAGCATTTTATTGTATACAAGCCGGATCGTCGAATTGCTGTACATCTCGCTGCTTTTGAGAACAGGCGGCGTCTTGTCGGTAACCGATGTCGAGAACGTCCAGGAAGATCCGCTTAAACCGGCATAAACATTGTTCGGATTTTGTCTCTCATAAAAAGCGCCACGCTCAATCGTTACGTAATATGTCGAATCCGTATCATAACGATACCCCGGCAAAAGCCGAATTCTGACCTCTCTCGTACCATAGGTGAACACATCCGTAGGCACTTCCTGATCGCTGCCCGATTTCCGGACGCTCACCCTGCCATATCCACGCTGCACTTCCCTGTTAAAATTCATGACCAAATCCGCATCCTGCGCAACTCCGGTGCTGCGGTTGGTTGGAGAAAAACTGTCCACGTTAAGTGATGTGCCGCTGGTCGTGCTTGAAGTGGTAAAGGACCATTCATTGCTGGAGCTGATCCCTGCGACATTGTTGTTATCACTGTCCCGAAAAGCGTTATCTGGAACCAGCACGTAGTAGTTGGCATTATAGTCAATTGATGATCCTGTATCGATAGTGATCGTCTTTGTTCCACTGCCCCAAACCTGCGAGGAATTAGCAGTGATAGATTTGATCCAGCTGCCGTTTTTGTACAAGCTTATGCTGCCAGAAGACGGATAAACCGGTTGGTTATACGTCAATTGCAGCCTGGTGCCTGGAGATACGCCTGTTGACCCGTTGGCCGGGCTTTTGCTAGTGATGAATGTTTTGCCAACGACGGTTTTGAACGTCCACTGGCTTGAATTATTGCCTTCATATTCAGTACCGTAGGAAGTCACGGTCCCTTTAGGGACAACTACATAATAGTTGGTTCCTTCCTCCAGAGCTTTGGACAAAGAAATGATCAGTTGGTTTTCTTTGGCTTTTAACTTTCCGCTATCGGCCGAAATATCTTCCACCCATACATCGTTCGACTTGTATAATTTCACGCTGCCTTTGACCAGGCTGATCGTATCATTAAATGTTAAGGTTAATTCCTTTAACGAAGTGCTGACACCCGTTGCATTATTCACTGGATTTGTCGCTGTAACGTCTAATTTTGCGATCGTAGTGAAGTCATATGTGACTTGCTTCGAATGTGCGCCACTCTGTTTATCCTTGAACGCCCCTTGGTCCGCCTGAATCAAGTATTCCACTCCGGATTTTAACGGATTATCGAGTTGAGCATAATAAACCGTATCGCCTGATTTCGTGTCTACTTTTATATTCGCAGGACCAATCGTAATCGATGAACCACCTCCAGTCACCCGTATTCCAGGTCCGTTGTTATCGGTTCCTATCATTAAATCAACAGCCCTGTCGGCTTTAAACTGGATCTCCGGTTTTTGCGAGACATTATTCTTATCCGAAGATGATGGAATCGATATCGTAATCTCCGGACCATCCCCGACCGGATCGGCAGCCGCCAATGCCTTGACGCTACCCAGATCCACAAATGCGATTAAAACCACCAATAAATAAATGAGAGCTTTCCTCATGAGTGAGCAACCTTCCTTTCTGTGGATAAAATTTAGCTTTAGCACCTGAACTAGTTTTGACGTTTTGCGAGTGACCGCTGCGGTTACGGATCGTTCTTCCGATCGCTGTTGCCTCCAAATTTTCTTGATTTATATAACCACACACAGTCAAAATTCGGAGACAGCCTATGCTTCCGATGATAGCTTTCCTCTGGAAAGCTTTTAGGCGAACGCTTCGCTTCTTCAGATCGATTCCGTCCCCTCCGCTATATCGCTTATTTTCAAACACTATTTCATACTCGATCTAAATCATTTTGTCAGCAGCTTTGAGTTTTATGTACATCAGGATTTTGCAAAATCCTCCAAAAAGCAGTCCTCTATATTACTTTCGGTCAAAATAGGATCGAAGTTTAGCCTCATTCTTCGAAACTATGAGAAGACGGGAGGCGTTTTTCTGAACGCAAAAAACCCCGGAAGGCCAAAGCCCTGTCCGGGGATGATATTTTGATAGATTAACTTACAGACCTGCTTGCGCTTTAAGCTCTTCGGCTTTGTCCACGCGTTCCCATGGCAGATCCACATCTGTACGGCCAAAATGACCATATGCAGCTGTTTGTTTATAGATTGGACGGCGCAGATCCAGCATGCGGATAATGCCTGCAGGACGAAGGTCAAAGTTGTTGCGGATCAGCTCGACAAGCTTCTCGTCGCTAACTTTGCCAGTGCCATACGTATCCACATTGATCGAAACCGGCGTTGCTACGCCAATCGCATATGCAAGCTGGATTTCGCATTTGTCTGCGAGACCTGCTGCTACGAGGTTTTTCGCCACATAACGAGCAGCATAAGCTGCGGAACGGTCCACTTTCGTTGGATCCTTACCGGAGAATGCGCCACCGCCGTGACGAGCGTAACCTCCGTAAGTGTCCACGATGATTTTGCGGCCGGTCAATCCGGCGTCGCCTTGTGGTCCACCGATAACGAAACGGCCTGTAGGGTTGATATAGTATTTGGTCTGATCGTCCAGCAGTTCCGCCGGAACAACCGGAAGAATGACTTTTTCCTTAATGTCGGCCTGGATTTGCTCCAAAGTTACATCTTCAGCATGCTGCGTAGATACAACGATGGTGTCCACACGTACCGGTTTGTCATCGACATACTCAATGGTTACTTGCGTTTTGCCATCCGGGCGGAGGTACTCAAGCGTGCCGTCCTTACGGACTTCAGACAAACGGCGGGCAATGCGGTGAGAAAGCGCAATCGGAAGCGGCATAAGTTCAGGGGTTTCATTCGTTGCAAAACCAAACATCAAACCTTGGTCGCCTGCACCGATATTTTCCGTTTCCTTATCAACCTGAGCCGGATCACGGTTTTCCAGAGCAGCGTTTACGCCTTGCGCGATATCGGCTGACTGTTCATTCAGCGATGTCAAAACAGCCATCGTATTATAGTCAAAGCCAAACTTGGCGCGAGTATACCCAATTTCCTTTACTGTATTTCTAACAATAGCGGGGATATCGACATACTCGGATTTAGTACTGATTTCGCCGATCACAAGCACAAGTCCGGTCGCAACCGATACTTCGCAAGCTACGCGCGCATTCGGATCATTTTCCAAAAAAGCATCAAGTACCGCATCGGAGATTTGGTCGCAAATCTTATCCGGATGTCCTTCCGTAACGGACTCTGATGTAAACAGATGACGTCCTTTTACAGACATAGTATCAACCTCCTATAAGGATATTATGACAAAGGCTTTTAAGTATGTCCTACACAAAAAATGAACCTTTTCCCAGGCAGGAAAAGGCTGCATGACAATCCTCAATGGACATATTAACGCATTTGTCAACCTATGTCAACGAAAGGAGGATTATAAATATTGGTTACAATAAGGACTGTTGCGCCTGGCGGACTAACCGCTTGGTCATCTCTCCGCCGACCGATCCATTTTGGCGTGAAGTGAGGTGTCCGGCATAAGAGCCGCCTTGAGCAAAAACCCCCCCAATCTCGCCTAATTCGCCTGCGAATTCCGTATCCGCACCGCTGCCTCCTGATCTATATGCCGATCCAATTCCTAATTCAGTGGCAATTTCATATTTCATTTGATTCAGCATGTGACGGGATTCGGGAACAACTTTACGATTATTATTTCTGGCCATGTAAATGCACCTCCTGCATGATGGTACTGCAAGAGTATTATTTGTATTTATATTGGTCTTGAGACGTATAAATGATTGTTACTTATGGCAAAAATAAGCTTATGGAAATAGTTAAAATACAGCTTAAAAAGCGAGTTGTTCGCTACGGTTACGGATCGTTCTTCCGATCACTGTTGTCTCCAAATTTTCTTGATTATATCTCTTCAATACTGTCAAAATTCGGAGACAAAGGCGACCGCGACCGCTACCGCTTCTTCAGATCGATTCCGTCCCCTCCGCTACGTCGCTTTTTTATAGATCATTGAAGCATATATCCGCCGCGTACCATAACGGTCAAGCTATAGGTATTGCCTTCTTGTACCATGATACCGCGTCCTTCTCTTGGGAAGGACAGCAAATGATTGTTTTCAACGGCTTCGCCGTTCTTGATATCTTTACCTGCAGTAAGATCTGCCACACCATTTTCGGCATCGCTGTATACAACAGCTTTGCCGTTACGTACAACAAACTCGGCTCCAGCTTTGGCAATCAGCTTTACACCTGGTTTGACCGTAACAATGGTTAATGTATTCTCAACAACTGTGGTTACGGGCTTGTCCGTCGGTTTTGGCGTTGTAGTAGTTGCATTATCTTTAGGTGGTGTAGTTGTATTATTAGGGTTCGAAGGCTTTGTTGGTGTTGTGTTTATGCCTCCACCCAATGCTTTTTGAATTTGTTGATCAACGTAGCTTTTGGTGACGACAGGGTCGTCGGGAGTGCCGGGCTGAATTGTACCTGCGCCAATAGCAATATTGCTATATATGGTTCCGATCCATATCCCAGCACCAATTGCGACTGCAGCCATTGCGATTTTCCAATATGGTTTCATGTTAGTGAGTGCCTCCTTTTGGTATATTTAAAGCTTATTTCACTATAACAATTTTGGGTTGCTTATTTTTGATTTAAATTAAAAACAGATTAACAAAATTGCACCTACACGTCATAACCACAGGCTGAGCCGGTCTTCCATCAGTTATATAATAGCTATAATTTTTTTGAACCGCCATCGAACTGGGAGGTTCTTATACAAAAAAAGAAAAGCTCAACCCGAAGGCTGAGCTTTTCTAAAAGGATTAATTCTTATTACAGTTGTTTTACAACAACAGGAGTAGGCGCGCTTTCTGGAAGTACATCAGTTGCAGCATAGCGAACATAATAAGTTCCAGCAGGAACAACTACATCGCCATCTTCTGTTACTGGTGTGTAACTATTTGCACCACCTAATTGATATTCCATTCCTTTTTTAAGGCCCAGAAGTTTTCCTTTTCCACCAGCAGGAGCGTCTTCACCTGTCACGGCAGGAGCTGCAGGAGCTACCCCTTTAACTGTAACAGTAACACTTTCGCTTGCTGGTTTACCATCAACTGCTTTAACGCGCACTTCGTATTTCCCAGGGGTCAAGCCATTAACTTCATTTCCTGTTACGGCTTTCCAAACATTATCTGAACCTTTGTATTCCATTGTTGCGTCAACACCAGTGATTTTACCATCATTTCCTGCAGCAGTAGCAGGCGATGCTGTCACACCTTCTGGAGCTTTTCCTGGTGTGGTGTTATCAACAGGAGTTGGTGCGGAATGGAATTTTTCAAAGCTAGACAATGCGTTACGGTTTGCATCGACAATTGCTTTGCTATCATTATTCGCATCGCCGTTGAACGATACACGGATCTCTTCATTTGGAGTATCTTTTGGTACTTCGAATGTAAGAACCAGCGTGTCTTTTTGTTTTTGATTGCTCACTGTGATTGGTTCTTTTGTAGGTACATTCGCTACTTTATAGTTTCCAATTTGAACCGTGAACAAATTAGCAGCAGTAGAATATACATCTACATTCTTGTCAAGCTTTACTTCAATAGAGTATTTCGCAACTGTAGAATAGTTCTCGCGAGTGACTTTTCCGAATTCACTGAAAGATGGTCTTACCGAGTTCTTTACATCGAACCCTTTAATATTAACAATATTGCCAAAAGCATCGCGAGTATAGTAACCATCAACTACGAGTTTACCTTCGAAAGTAGCTGGCAATTCCGATTCAAATTTCAGAGTTACAGTTTTATTGTCGCTGCTCAAGCTATAATCATTAGCACGGTAGATGCGTCCGTCTGTATGCTTAAGCGAGAATTCATCTGCACGCACATCACTCAATGGAGCGTCAAAAGTTACCTTTGCTTCTTTTGTTCCGGTAATTTTAACATCATCGATCATAATTGCTTCATCTTGTTTCTTGATTTTTGCGGACAGTGTGTAAGAGCCAGTGCCCTTCTCACGCAGGTAGTTGCCATCAACATCCTGGATGTAATTTGCCTTGATTATCTTATAGTCAGGTGCTGTAGGCAAATCAAGTGCTTTATCAGGCTTAATGCGAACTGTATTAGTCGAAACCAGCTCTACATTAGCTGCAGTAGTAGTCAGCACTCTACCATCAACTGTATACTTCGCAGGATCAGCCGCATTACCAGTTCCGCTTACACTCAAGGATTTATTAAATTGAACATAAATCCAACCATCGTTACCTTTCCATGCACGGTCGATTTGACCTGTTGCTGCATTTTTGGCAGACAATGTTACAGTTTGTGGAAGCAATACATTACCAACGTAAGCAGTGTCTCTGACACCAGAAATCGTCAAAGTGTAATCAACGTCTTTAAGATCAGATCCAAAATCGATAACCACAGTTTTACCGTCAGCTTTCAATTCTGGTTGGCGAACTGGATTTCCATCTTTGTTCACACCGTTAATTTTCGCAATGCCGTCAGCATCTTTCAATACATAATTTTCACGTTTAACAGCATCTTCTTTCAGAACAGCTTTACTGAATTTGATTTCAGCAATGAATCTTCCAGTATCAGTGTTTTGAGTAAGACTAGATGTCACAACCGTTGGACGAGTTGTATCCAGTGTTGGAGTAACTTTTGCATCAATATCCGCAGAGTTGTCGCTGTAGTCCTTAACTCCGGAAATGTGGATAGTATTTTCTGTGTAACCCAATGGTTGAGCAAATTCCAATGTCACTTTGTTGTCGTTAATTGTAATTTTGCTTGCTTTCACAGAAGAAACATTCGCGTAAGCGCCAGAAACGCTCTTGATTGTTTCGTCAAATTCAACGGTTACTTTTTTCAAATCATAAGATTTAGCAGATACAAATTTTGGAGCTTCAGTATCTTTAGTTACCGTAAATTCTTTAGCAACAGGAGCAATTGCAAGACCAGAGAAGTCTCTCACGTTGCTCACACGAAGTGTGTGGTTGCCTTCAGACATGTTAGTTACCACAATTGCAGTATCTGGGTAAGAGTATTTTACAGTTGCAGCGATTGCTTGATCGTCAATACGGAAGTTCGTAGAGATCATATCTTCTGGTTTAACCGGCTCGCTGAATTTAACTTTGAATGCTTGTGTGCCCAGACCTTTAACTTCTGTAACTTCCGGAGCTTTTACGTCAAGCGGAGTGAATTCCACTTTTTGCGTAATTGTTCTTGTACCTACTGAACCCTTCACATTGCTAACTTGTACGAAGGTTTTCTTTTGGTTTGTAAGAGTGCTGTCTTTGTCAAGCAAGATTGTTGCAGTCTTCTTGTCTTCGGAAACCGTTACGCTATCGATCGCTTTTCCATCAACAATATAGTTGTTAATGTTCTCAGCGGAAGCAGGATCAACAGTTCCGTCGAAAGTTACTACAACTTGCTTCAAGTTGGAAGCTTCAACAGTCGAAACTTTTGTAGCTTCATCAACTTTCCAAGTCACTTTTGTAGTGATTTTTTGTTTAGCTGCATTTTCGAATGTAACTTCAGTTTCTTTGTTAGGCTCAAGAGCTTTTTCCAAAGTTACTTTTACGACTTCACCAGTGTTCAGGGTGAATTCGATGTCTTTACCATTTTCAGCTACTTTGTAAGAAGCAACCGACAGGTTCAGGAATTGGTCAGCAGCGTAAGAAGCGTAAACCAATTGTTCGCGAGTAGCGTTACCTTGGAAGTTCCAATCTTTAGAGATCAGACCTTTATCGATTGCTACTTGTACATAACCTTTAGCCCATCCGGACGCTTTGTTGTCGCCTGCTTCTGGAGCTTCGATTTTCAAAGCGCGAACAAGTGCAGTAGCCATTTCTTCAACAGTTACTTTACCGTTGTAGTTGAAGATTCCTTTTTCTTTGTCTTGACCTTCCATAACACCTGCAGCAGTTACTGCTTCAATGAAAGGGAATGCCCAGTTCTTTTTGTCATAACCTTTGTCCTTGTAAGAAGGCGTAGCGTCTGGAAGTTCTTTCAGTCCGAGCAATTTAGTCAGGACTTTCGCGAACTCAGCGCGAGTCATGTCTCTTTCCAAGTGTGCTTGTTTGTCTGGGTAGCCGTTGAATACACCTTTAGCTGCCAGAGCGTCGAATTTTTGTTGCGGAGTTACTGCGGAATCACCGAATGCTACAGAAGCAAACATAGAGAATGCCATTGCTGTAGACAGAGCGACTGTCAAAATTTTCTTCATAACCTTTTGTTCTCCTCCTTGAACTTTCATCACATTAGAGTTTTCTTTAAATGGGTAGCTCGTGTTACTCATATTGTCGTGCACCCCCTTTCCCGAGTTGAGCAGAGTTTCATATAAATGATGTCTGTGACGAGATCACAGAAACTGGTAAACTTGGAATACGACAAAAAAAGAGTAGATTCCTAATCCTACCTAAGTATTATACAATGGGGTCAAGATGTCGTAAAGAACATTTTTCTAATTTATAGACATTTTTCTTGTACAGGTCATCTTTGGTACGCCCATCGTAATTGACTCTACATCTTAGACGCACGAGTTTCTAAAAAGTTGCACCTTTTTTTAAAAAATTTCAATTTTGTTACCCGACTTTCTCATTATAACGAAAATAATGACTTGTACAAGAAATATATGCCATCTCAGGATGATCTGCCCGTCCCTTATTATATGGCAAGAAAAAAGAACGCCCGCAGGCGTTCTTGGATGTAAGTATAATAGTTACAAAAACTTAACGGATTTTCATAGCCAGTTCAATGATCTGGGCACGCATTTCAGGACTCGTATTCAAGTTCTGGTACATTTGCTCAATCGGCTGTTTGTTCTCGCGGTATGTTTTCTCGTGTTTGATCGTCGAATGGGACCACTCGATCAATTGGTTTTCGGAAAGAGTCAGTTCATTAAAGGCATCATGAAAGCCCGTCTCCATAACAAGGCCTTCCATGACTTCTTGAGTAATCTCTCTCGTCTTGCGAGTCAGCTCAATTTTCTTCTCCAATGTGCTGGCCTTATTCTCAAATTTGGTTTTTGCACGCAAATAGTCCAATTGAGCTTTGGAATAGATCGGTTTCATAAGATAGCCTTCACCCTTCAAATTATAAATTGTATTCTACGCCATTGTATCCTAAAGATCGACAAATTACAAAGATATGTAATTGGAAATTAAAAAAGGTCCACTTTAGTTAACGGTAAAAGTAAGATTATCCCTGGCCTTCGACTGCTTAAACAAGTGCCTGTATTAAATCAAAAACAGGACTTAGTTTTACTATCCTAATATTCAGAAATATTTACGATAACGTCCCGAAAATAATAATAATTTATGCCAAAAAGAAAATACTATAACAAATATTTACATAGAAATTGTTTACATATTTTATACTTATATGGTATATTTCGAGTATGGTTGGCCAACCACCGTTAAGAGAAGAATTATTTGACATCTTATGTTTCACTTTTCAAATTAAACAGGATTGCTAAGTCCTAGTAAAATTGGAGGTTTGAACATGAAGAGATCAAGGAAATTCTTTGCATCAGTGGCATTGGCTGCTTGTTTGACGGTATTCAGTGCTTCTAATTCGGCATTTGCAGCTTACGGTTGGGGCGACACAATGGAAACCGCGCAAGTGATGTACTCAAACGTTCAGCAATCCCCTTACTATAGTGCGACAATCCCTTTACATGGTATGGATGATAACGACTACTATCTCGTTGATAACACACAAGGATCTTCCGGGTTCACATACACTGTCATTGTAACTCCACCGGAAAATTTCGATATTGCTCTTGGAATTGTTCAGATGAGAGAAGATGGTTCAATTACCTATCTTGATTTTCTCAATGGCAATGGCAGAGGATATCCTGAAGCTATTAGCGCGTACATTCCAGCAGGCGAGAAAGTCTATTTCCGGGTGCTTGATAACGGCATTAATAATTACGATAAACCGTATACGATTCAGTTCACAAAAACAAGTTAATATTAATGCAAAAAGGAGAGCCTCTGCTTTATTAGCAGAGGCTTCTCTCTATTCTTGAACAAATCCATTCCTTAGCTCAAGTTTTTAGGGAATACTTTGGTGCCTTTTTTGAGCAGTTCTACGGCAATTTTACCCGCTTCGGCGCGAGTCATGTTTGCTTTCGGATTAAAGTTGTATTGCGGTTTCTTTTGTCCCGGCTGGGTCACTGGCGATCCGGCCATGATTTTGGCTTTGGTGACAGCCTGAATCGAGGACAAGGCGTATACGTCTATTTTGCCGGAATCCAGGAATGACTTCGCCAAGGCGTCTTTCAGCTTCTGATCGGTAGGAGCAAGCTTCAGTTTAAGCGCTCTGGCGATCATAACCGCCGCCTGTTCTCTTGTAAGCGGTTGGTCCGGAGCAAACACCCCGTCCGTCAGTCCCGTTACAATGCCGGCTCTGGCCGCCGTTTCAATATGTTCGTAATCCCATGTCGCCGAACGGGCTGTCGGCACGAGATCGACAAAGGTGTTCTTATCGTCGTAATTCAGAGGCAGGTTGAGCCCTTTAACCAGCAGCGTCGCAAATTCGCCTCTTGTCGTTTGGTCGTCGGCCCCGAATTGCTCGAAGCGGAGATTATTCATGAAACCTTTGGAATAAAGAGCGTTCAGGATATTCCGTGCCCAAGCATGGTTGGTCACATCGGAGTAACCGCGGCTCATTTTCATAACCGTATAATAACCAAACTGATCAAATGGAACCGTGATGGTGTGATTCTTCGCATCCGCTTCCCCGCCGATGTTCTCCCATTCGCGTTTCGCGTTATAACGGAAAACCGTAATCGTATATCCGGCTTCATCCACGACGCTCGGGTTGTAAGACAGCGTCAGCGTTCCCCGCTGCGATGGGGTGACTTTCCGTTCGGCAGGAATGGTCGGATCACCGAACAGTCCAGAAACGGAATATGGCGGAAGTCCATTGGTAGCCGGTGAATATGGCGTCGTTGTTTCGCCCATGCCGCCGCTGATCCAATAAACGTTCGACACGCGTACAAAGTTATTCGTATTTCCGGTAGAACCGAATCTCAACATGTATTCGTCCGGAATGGACCAGGTCGGCTGCCCGCTGTCTTCGCCCGTACCCGGGAAGCCGATAATGTTGCCGTAGTCGTTGCGGCGTTCCACGATACCGTTCACCGGATCGGCGATACCGAACAGCAGCTTCGTTTCCGGATAATATTTTTTAAGTCCCCGGATATCGGTGCTTTGCATCACAGTTCCTTTCGGGAAGCTTAATTGAACCGCTTTGTTGAATACCGTATATTTATTGGCTACTTTCGGCGCCATATATTCGGCATCGACGTCAACGATACCGCTGTAATAAACCTCGATGGTATCCGTATTCGTAACTTTGCCTCTAGTAATCGTAATTTTAATTTTATTGGATTTGTCCTGTTTCAGTCCGACATAATCCAATACGAAACGGTGTTCTCCAAGATCGGTGCGTTTCTTGGCCTCTTCTTTGTCAATTTTCACCGAGTCGGCTCCCTCAGCTTCAATATCGAAGTGCAGGAAGTTTTTGGTGACCACGTATTTGCCGCCAACCGTAGGCTGCGGGGAAATAATTCTGTACGCACTTTCTTCACGTACCAGTTCCAGCTTCTGACTGGTCTTAGCACCAGTTTCATTAATGAGTTCCAGCGTATATACATATGTGCCCGGCATATTGGACGTAAAATCCTGGATCCGCATCACAAAATCTTTCCGGCTGCCGGCAAATTCATACGTATATCTCTGATTATTATCCGCAAACGTGACTTTTTCATTTTCAGTAAAGTTTGCTGGGATGTCTACTGAAAGAATGTTTTTGGTGCCGAGGTTCAGGTTGGCCTTAACGGCGCCGCTGCCTCGGAGCACGATATCGTATGTTTTCAGACTAGTTTTGAACTGAGTGTCCTTATACACGAAATCAGGCGTCAAGTTGAAGATTTTGGCCAGCTGTTCGTTCTTATCGTCAAAGTCGCGCGCAGGGAACGCAGGGCGGTCTTTGCCAAGCGCCGGCTGGAACTTCATGATCGTGGATACGTTCTGATCCAGAATGTAAATGCGCAGTTCTTTTTTGATTTCACGGGTTTGGCCTTTGTCGTCTTTGGTAGTACCTAACAGGACGATCCGGTTCTCACCGTATACGAGCGGACCTTTCTTCGCATCGACCACAGGTGCTTGATTGAAGTTGCCTTGGCCGTCAAGCCATGAATTATCGGATGTAATTTTGGTGCCGTTCACGTAAAGCGAAGCCGTAAAATACGGGCTCTTCAGGTCGAAGTCAATGTATTGACCTTTAATCGGGAATGTGTTGGTGCCGCTTGAATCCATTTTGTAAGATTGTCCGTCGGTCAAATTGGATACATAGATGTAGCTCTTGGACGCAAAGGAAATAACGGCGTCCTTATATGCGCTGGAACCTTCGTAATTAAAACGGACAGTCTGGTTCCCGTTCTGGAAGTCGCTGATTTTATAAATGTATTTCGTATCCGATACTTTGGAAACATAACTTATCGCGATCGACTTTGTTCCCAAAGGCAGATATTGGGCTTGCAGTCTGGCTGGATCGCTTGGGGTGCTGTTGGTTGATACCAGGATATAAAAATCACTGGAGTTTACCTTGGCCCCGTTCAAAGGTTCGCCTGCAGGCACTTCGCCTGTGCCCGTATATCCGGTCAAATATTTCAGATCCGTAATGACGGTTTTGCCTTGCATGTACTGAAATTCGATTTTTTTGGCGATCGTTTTTGTGCCATAAGTGATAGACAAGTTATGCGTTTGATTCAACGAAATATCACCGTTGGCTTCTTTATTGAAAGTAAGCGGATCAACAGAGAATGTCACCAGGCGGTAAGATGGCGTATTCTGCGAAACGGAAGGAATGAAAATTTCCTGTCCCGGCGTTTTGTTGATTTTTGCTCCATCCAGCTTGATATCCTTATAATATTGCAATCCTGGTGCAGGGCTGCTGTTCATCTGCACGTTTGCGCTGCCTTCAAAAGGGCTTCCGCTGTCCGGAACAAGCAATTGCACATAGAGCCTGCCGCTGTCTTTGTTTTCGGTAAACACAGGCACTTCATTCAGCAAGCTCTGGCCGTTATCGGCAGAGTCCGCCAAATACATGCTTACAATCGGACTTTTCTCATCATAATAATAGAGCTGATAATTGAAGGTCAGGGAATCGGATGAATTCTGCACAACCAGCTTCAGATCATTGATACCCGGTTTCAGCTGAAGCTGCGGCGTAAAGAAGGTTCCGTCCTGCAGCAGCGTCGTTGCCAGTGCCGAACCGCCGTTGGCTGCAATGGTTACTTTCGTTGCATTCTGGGCTTTACCTTCAATCGTGATCTGCTGAACCGGCACAACGATTTGCGCGCCTTCGTTCAGATTCAGCTTGTCCGAACCGCCATGCACCGTAAGCTTCTCTACAAAAGGAACGGTATCAAACAATACATAAAAGGTTTCGGAGCGCTCGTTAAACCCTTGAGAGCCTGTAAACGTAATTTTGTTAACCCCTTGATACAAGGTCAAGTTGGCTTTAAAACGGTTATCCGGACGTTCCATGTCCAGCGTAATCACCCCTGGAGTGACGTGCGTAGGACTTGCAACCCATTGGCCGTTATCCCAGTTGAGCTGCTGCACGTTAACGCCCAAGGTAGATCCGGTTACTTTGGTGTATGTACCCGTAACGGCCAGTTGGGAATCCTGTACTTGATACAGCTTCTCGCGCGAAATAAAGGCTGGACTGCTGCTGTTGGTTTCCTCTTGTTTTAATGCTACTGTATTTCGAATGCCGCTGATGTCAGGTGTAAAATAACTCGTTTGCGCGTCGGGCAATGTATCGGCATATGCTACAGAGGCTATGCTTTGCGGCATGACGGATACAACAAGCGCCATTAAAACCATCCATATGAATGATTTCTTCATTCGTTGCATGCGTTTATCTCTCCTTTTTGACCATGTTATTTTCTTTATCGGTTTCAGCACTTTGATTTTGAAGAAGATTTAATAAAAAACCCCCTCTTCAGGGTTACTTTTTTTCCCTTTTATTGAAGATAAAAAAAAGCATCCGCCATTCCTAAGAATGACGAATGCTCTATTTTAGATAGAAACGAAAGTATAATAGCTAAATCTTTTTGGAGATTATTTCGAACTGCGCTCCGCGCTGACTTTCATTCGAAGCCTTGCTATCAAATCCAGAATCGGACGTTTCGTCTTGCCGACAAGACCGATGACCTCGGCGCCGATCTGCATGAAAAACATCATGACGCAGATGACGACGAAAGTGACCCAATTCGCTTCATACATCGCGGCGGAAGACTGAATGACAGCCAGTACGCCGAAAAATGCGGCAATGCCGTATACGATGAGAACAGACTGGCGGTGGCTGAAGCCAATTTCCCGCAGGCAGTGATGCAGGTGGCCTTTGTCCGGAGCAAAGATCGGTTTCTTCTGGATCCAGCGCCGCACAATGGCAAAGAATGTATCCGACAGCGGTACGCCGATAATAATCAGCGGTGTAATAAACGATACGATTGCGATCTGCTTAAATCCGAGCATCGACAGCATCGCCAGGCTGAAGCCCAAGAACAGCGAGCCCGTATCGCCCATAAAGATCTGCGCCGGGTGGAAGTTAAAGAACAGGAATCCGACGACCCCTCCCAGCAGAAGCAAGCACAACAGGGCGACTGTGAGGTTGCCCATCAGTAGGGCCATGACCAGGATCGTTCCGATCGCGATACCCGAGACGCCTGCTGCCAATCCATCCAGACCGTCAATCAGATTGATGGCGTTCGTGACGCCGACAATCCAGAAGATCGTAAGCGGGATGGCAATCCAGCTTTCGAGTGACGAATAGGTATTATTAAAAGGTATATTTACAAAATCAACAGTGATGTCAAAGCCGAAAACAACGATACATGCGGCGACGATTTGTCCGAGCAGCTTCACCTTAGCCGATAACTCAAAGCGGTCATCCAAAGCGCCGATCAGCACGATCACCGACCCGCCAAGCAAAAAGGCCTTGATAAAGTTTGCATCTCGCATGGAAAACAGATCCCATACAAATGGCAGAACTGCAAACATGGACAGCATGAATGCCAGATATATCGCCAGACCGCCTAGCCGCGGCATAATTTTGGTATGCACTTTACGAGCGTTCGGGACGTCGACTGCTCCGATTTTAATCGCCAATTTCTTCACCAGCGGCGTTAGCAGCAGTGCCAAGGCTAATGACACAATACATCCGATGATGGCTATCATTAACATTTGTACGTTCAACCCCCATTTTCTTCACCGGATTGAATTATACTCTCATCAAAAAAATAAAACCAATCCTGTTTTTCAGCAAAAAATCGGGTTTTTGCGGTTCAATATAGGCTTTTATCTCGGTTTTGTCACGTTTTCTTTATCCCGCAGCACTTTTAAGGCGAATTTCGGCAGCGCAAGCATTCTTGCTGCCCGCGTCGGCTGCGTCAGCAGGCGATAAAGCCATTCCGCACGCAGCTTTTGGAACAGCTTCGGCGCTCGTTTCGTTTTGCCCGAAATGACGTCAAAGCTTCCGCCGACCCCCATCATCAATGGGACGCCAAGTTCCTTTTTATGCTGGGCAATCCACGGTTCCTGGGTATCCGCTCCGCGCGCAACGAACAGCATGTCCGGAGCCGCCTCGCGGATTTGGGCGATCACTTCCGCATCCTGGTCGGACTTGAAATATCCGTCACGGTATCCCGTGATTTCAACGCCCGGATATTGCAAATGCAACCGCTCTGCGGCCGCCTGAATCACTTCCGGCGTCGAGCCGAGCAAAAACACCTTCCAATGATAGTTTTCTCCGACTCGCATAAGTTCATGTAAAAGGTCGAATCCGGCGACGCGCTCCTGCACGGGCGTTCCCACTTTGGAGGCGGCCCAGACCACGCCGGTACCGTCAGGGACGAGAAGTTCCGCATTTTTCATCACCCGCATGTAATCCGGCTCTTCCAGAGCTTTCATCACCATGATCGGATTCGCCGTAATCACCTGAAAAGGCCTGTGCTCCTCCGACTCGATCACTTGGGTCAAATACTTGACTGTGTCTTCCATCCCCCATTTGCATACCTGCAAACCATAGATGGAGACCGTAGGCACTTGTTCAAATTGGTTCACGGTGTCAATCCCCTTATCCATTACTGCTCAAAAAATCAATAATATGCCGCGCAGGCTCCTGCGCTTCCTGTTTCAGCTTATCGATGCGCGGTCTGGCGGTTTCCTTCCAAGCCTCGGCCCCTGCCAGCAGACGCGAAATTTCCGCCGCTAGCGCCCCGGGATCGACCATGCTGCTGGTTCCGACCGGTATGATATCCAGCCTGTCCAGAAAATGATCGATCTTCGGATCGTAGGAAACGCCGATGAGCGGAACGATCTGATTCGCGGCATAAATCAAGCTGTGCAGTCGCATGCCGATCACCAGATCGCAGCGTCCTACCTCTGCCAGCATCTGTCGCGGATGAACCGCCTCCCTGCATACCGACACCTTGCATCCTTGCGCGCTGAGATCGCCAAGATTTTGAATGATTTCTTGCGAAGCCTTTTCATCATCCGGAAAATGAAACGGCAGGAATCTCAAATGCACGGGCTGCTTTTGGCATACTTTGCGGAGCCCTTCGGCGATCCCCTGCAGCTCCCTGCGCTCCTTATCCCAATATCGTACGGAAATGCCGATTACAGGCAGTCCGGGTTCGGACGATTCATGCATATACGGCGTATTTTCCTCATCAGGAGTAAGGCCCATGACCGGATCGGGTACGACCTGAATACGGCCACTCTGCAGTCCCATGCTTTGCAGCAGCTCCGCGGACTGGATGTCCCGGACTGAAATATATTCGCATTTTTTGAACGTGTTTTTGATCAAAGGATAGAACAGCTTCCGGTTCACGGGACCGATTCCCTGGGAATATACAAACACGGGTTTGCGCAGCCACTGCGCCAGCTTGATGACGCCCAGATAATACGGGATGGTCTTCGTGCCGGTGGCATCCTGCAATAAACTGCCACCGCCGCTGATCAGGCCGCTGCTCTCTTTGAGCGCCTGCTTTACTTCGCCAATTTTCATCCGGTGAACCGCCTGCACGGCGTACGTGGAGGCGGTCCATTCCGGATCAATGGAAAGCACGACGGGATTGATCCGAACGCCCGCCTGCTTGCCCTGCTGTTCCAGAGCCGTCAAGATGGACTGGAGCACAGCCTCATCGCCGCTGTTTTTAAAACCGTAATATCCCGAGATGACTATTGTCTTCTGAGGCGAGGTGACCATTTTTTCCAACACCCTTCAGCAATTTGCCATACGCCGATTGCGATCAGGCCGAGAATAAATCCGATTCCGAGACCAAGCAGGTCGCGGGCCAGGGAGATTTTCATCGGCGAGTGGATATGGGCAAAGGTATCCACCATCGAAAGTTGTCCGATCACGGCGAAAATCATGACATAGATCGCGTTCCGATACTTCACGGACAGGAACAGTCCAAGCAGGAACAACGGATGAGCGATAATTTCCTTATTGCGCGGACGCACATGGAACGTGTTCTCCAGGAATGGGCGAATGACCATTTCAATCGAGCTGACTTTGCCGCCGTTGCCTGTACGGCTCAGATAATAATATCCGACGCCGGCAACCGCTACGGCTGCGATAACCCACAGCAGCGTGATTGGCGTTTTGAACAGCTTGCCCATTTGCTGAAGCGGACGTCCGCCGCGGTACAATACGACAAACACGGCAATCAGCATGATTGGAGCCGCATGCAGCAGGCTTACGCCGCGGAACTGGCTCAATACCAGGCTGTACGTAATATTGTTCAGCAGTGCGACCACGAATGGAATAGCTGCCATGGAGATGATTGATGTCTTGATAAACAGCACAATCGAAAGCGAAACTCGCCGTCCCACCGCCATTTCGGGATCCTCGGCATTAACCGCATTGATTTTGCGTATCGCCAGAATCATCGCTATGGTCGGAGCACTGATGGCGACGATCAGAGCCAGCGCCTGTTCAAACAGCGTTGCCTTGAGTACGTACAAGCCCGCGCTGCCAATAAGGCCAAGCACAAAAGCCGGCACGGTCAGCGACGGAATGAAGAACGAAATCATCAAGGCGATAAAGGCAACTCCGCCCAGCACGACAACCATTTTAAAGTAACGCTGCAGCGAAGAATCATGAATATGGAAAGCTTCGGCACGGCCCATTGTAAAGCCGTTTTTCTCCATTTGCTTCACCGCATTGCCCGGCTTTTCCAGGCTCTTGATGATATTATCGATCGAATCGGTCACCATGGCCTTGGACGTGCTTTTGCTTGCCGATGTATTGATATAAATCATCCGGATGTTCCGGTCTTTCGTTGCCAGAGCAAACCGGTCCGCAATCGTATCCTCATCCAGCGCCTGGGCGTCTTTATCGCTAAGGGAATACAGACGGACCACATTATAATGGATGTAATACGAAAGCTTAGCCAGGCCGGCCTGAGGTTTCTTCGTATTTTCGATTGCCGCAATGCCGATGCCATGCTGGTTCAGCAGATTGGCGAAACTTTGCAGGCTCTGCTTCTTGGCGTTGTCGTTAAAGCCTTTAACCGAATCGCCCTCGAACAAAATGCGCTTAACGTCATTGGCTTCATAATAAGCAAGCAGCTTATCCATCGCTTCCTGATCATAAGGAAGGCTGTCCGACATCCGCGGAACGACGTGGAATCCTTTGCTGTGAAGCATTTCGAACGCAATCGGGTCCGGCTGCATCGGTTTCAGCGCGGCATCCTCCGGCGAGGTTTCCACAATCAGGCCTTTTTGTTTATGAAACTCCCAAGGCTTCACGTTGATGCCCAAACTCTTGAACGTATCTTCAATGAGAGGCGTCAACCGGCCCGCATTCTCTTCATTGGTAAACAGAATGTAAGTGAAATTCTCGTTCGTCGGAACAACGCTTTGCGTCATTTGCGCAATATCTTGGGCGTTATACACCATCAGCCGCCGGCTTTTCTTGAAATCATCCAGCGTGCTTTCAAACATCGCCATGCTGGTGATTCCAGCCGCCTTCAACTTATCCAACTGCTCGTCCAAAAATTGTTCCGGATGCGCCTGGTAAGAAGCAACCTCCGCTAAGCCGCGATAGTTGAACACGAGCTCCACATTGTTTGATGATGATTCCGTTTGGTATCGGTCGTACGCGACTGGAAGGGCGGCGATGATGCCCACAATGACCAGGATCCACAGCCACTTGCGCGATGCCGTGCCCCAATGCTGCCATTTTTGATGCACGAAAAGTACCTCCTCATAATAACTCCGCCCAAGCCGCCGCGTCTGTGCGGCGGCTTACACGGATATCCATCTCTCTGGTGATTCTAGATAAGTTGAACCAATGATTGTACGGATGAAGGCAGCCGGGTGGTTCATTTCTAACGAAACGTGATATCGCTATTTGCAACAAAAAGGGCTTTTTGAAATTTTAACGAAACAGGGGATCGCTATTAAGCTAAAAAAGTGCCCGTAAGCCTCATTTTACCCCTAATAACGATCTGTAGTTTCGTTAGATTTCATTTGCTCTTGTTTTTGAGACATTAGCGCTCTATAGTTTCGTTAGAGATGAGATACATCTTTAGAGAGCTTCCAGCTGCGCAAGAAATCATTTCCCCCAGACTCAATCTTCGGAAACGGATTTCTGTTGAAGATTGAACCCTCTTCCTTTTCCTTATCCGTTTCTTTTAGTTCAACTTATATAGGCTAGGCGTCAACGCGCGCCATGACTTCTGCCGCAAGCTTATCGATGCGCTCCTCAGCGTCCTGCAGCGAATTGCCGCGAACGGCAAAATAAACTTTAATCTTCGGTTCCGTCCCCGATGGGCGCAGGCAGAACCATGAGCCGTCATTCAGCATATATTTCAGCACATTTTCCTGCGGCAAGCCGTCAAGCCCTTTGGAATAGTCGAGAACCTCCGTCACGGCTGCGCCCGCAATCTTTTGCGGCGGATTCTCGCGCCAATCGGCCATTTTCGCCTGAATTTGGGCCAGGCCGTCTTTGCCTTTCAATGTGCGGGATTCCAGTTTTTCACGGAAATATCCGAACTCCGCGTACAATTCCTGGAGCACGTTATACAGCGTTTTGCCCTGCGCTTTGTAATAAGCGCCAGCCTCGCAGATCAGAAGCGAAGCAAGCACCGCATCTTTGTCGCGGGCATAGTTTCCGGCCAGATAACCATAACTTTCCTCGTAACCGAACAAATATGTATATTTGCCCGTCTGTTCGAATTCAGTCATTTTCTCGCCGATATATTTAAAGCCAGTGAGCGTATTGAAAATTTCCGCTCCATAGTGACGGGCAATGACCGCTCCCATTTCGCTCGTAACGATCGTTTTGATCACCGCTCCGTTGTCCGGCAGTTTGCCCTGCTCTTGGAGCTGGCTAAGCAAATAATGAATCATGACGGCGCCGGACTGGTTGCCGGAAAGCACTTCATATTCACCCGCATCATTCAGCACAACCGCGCCCATCCGGTCACAGTCCGGGTCGGTGCCGACCAGAATGTCAGCTCCTACCTCTTTGCCAAGCTTCATCGCCAGGGTGAATGCTTCACGTTCCTCAGGGTTAGGCGACTTTACGGTCGAGAATTCGGCATCCGGCTGCTCCTGCTCCGCAACAACATGGACGTTGGTAAAACCAACTTTGTTCAGTACGTTCCGTACAGGGATGTTGCCCGTTCCATGCAGCGGGGTATACACGATTTTAAAATCTTTACCCAGCTCGGAAGTTATCTTTTCCCGGTTGACGCTTACCCCGGCGACCGTTTCCGCGAAAGCTTCGTCTTCGGCATCGCCAAGCCATACCAAAAGTCCCTCTGCTTCCGCCTCGGACTGCTCAAGACGTTTGACGGACGCAAAAGAATCGATCTCCTGGATATATTGAATGACTTGTTCCGCCTGATGCGGCACAAGCTGTCCGCCTTCGGCGTTGTAAACCTTGTAGCCGTTATATTCCGGCGGGTTATGGCTTGCCGTAATGACAATGCCTCCGGTTGCGTTCAGATGACGCACGCTGAATGAAAGCTGCGGCGTTGTACGCAGGGATGGAAACAGCTTGGCCGTAATCCCGTTGCCTGCAAGCACAAGCGCGGCTTCAAGCGCAAATTCCGGTGAAAAATGCCGCGAATCATGGGCGATGACTACCGAAGGTTTCCCTGCTGCCTGGCCATGCTGCTCCAATATGTAGCGTGCAAAACCTTGCGTTGCTCTGCCGACGGTATAACGATTGATCCGGTTGCTGCCGGCGCCGATGACGCCGCGGAGCCCTCCCGTCCCAAATTCTAAATCTTTATAAAAACGTTCCTCCAATTCCTGAGGTTGTTCCTGCAGTTCTTGAAGCTCCCGTTTCGTCTCGTCATCAATCAAAGGATCGGAAAGCCAGCGTTGTACATTCTCTGCTGCTGTTTTGCTAAGCTCTGCCATACTCTTTCCCCTTTCCCCGTCTAAGCTGACGGCATCGATTATTAAAATTTAGGATGGGTCGGATAACGCAAACATGATTTCGCCTTCGGCGACAACCTTGTCGTCGACCTTGGCAACCGCATGCCCTTTGCCTATGCTTCCTTTTAACCGGGTAATCTCCACTTCCAAACGAAGCGTATCGCCAGGCACGACCTGGCCTCTGAAACGGAAGCCGTCAATTCCGGCCAAAAAGCCGATTTTGCCTTTATTGCTTTCCACTTGCAGCATGGCTGCGGCTCCGACCTGAGCCAATGCTTCGGTAATCAGAACACCCGGCATCACCGGATACTCCGGAAAATGTCCAATAAAAAACGGCTCGTTGATCGTCACGTTTTTAATGCCGACCGCACGCTTGCCGACCTCCATCTCCACAATCCGGTCCACCAGCAAAAACGGAGGGCGGTGCGGGATAATATCCTGAATCTCTTTTACGTTAAGCACAACAGCAAATCTCCTTCCAAATTAGGCATGATTTAAATGGCATCCTCCAGGCCGTCCACTTGGTGGATGGAGTAGGCGGATGTCTTCAAGGCAGCATTGCCTTTCTGAAGATTTAAGAAAGTATAGGCTTCAGGGATCTCACATCCTCATATCACAAGAAAAACATCCGCTAAATGCGGTCTGATTCTTATCATATGTTGAACAAGAGGCTAACTGACTGCCTTTTTGCATAAAAGCATGAATATACGGAAAAAACTATACGTATCCTTCATTATCTGCAGAAGTGAAGGTTCAGATAAGGGGCTCTTCTCCGCCAGCCGGATTCCTTCGTGGGTATCGGCCCGGACGGGGCCCTTTTGGCTTACTCAAGTCCCCCATCATTATACATTTTCCGAGTAAAAAAAGAAAACTCCCGCGCGTTAACGAAGGAGTTTTTGTCACTCTGTTGCTAAAAACCGGCCTTTTTGAACTCGCCCTTTTACGGAGCGAAAACCAGGTCAATGACATGCTGCCATGTCTTCCAATCAAACACTTCGGACAAGCTCTGCTTGCCGATGATCACATATCCGCAGATCATTCCGCCGGCCAAAGCGAGCACCAAGAACAGCGGAATCATCCAGCGCATGACAACTCTCCAACGCGCCGTTTTTCTTCTGGCAGGCTCCATCCAGTCGTCCTGATCGGCACCCGGCTGGCCGGATGCCTCTTTCCCGTTCCGGACTCTCGCCAATTGGTCCGACGGCTTTTTCGTATCATTCATAAACGCTTCCACCTAACCCCGCATATTGTTGGCCAGGTTCATCATCGTATCGCTGGAAGCGATCGCCCGCGCAGCCAGCTGATACGCACGCTGCATCTGCATCATGTCCGTAATTTGGCCCATATAATCCGCATTGGATTGCTCCAGATAACCGGAACGAATCGAGGTATCTTTCGGAAGTCCGCCCCCTGGGGGCACTTCAAACACTTGAGCTTCCGTCATGCTGGCCGGAACGACAAACAGATTGCCGTCCATCTGCTGCAGCGCATTCTCGCGGAGCGGCTTAAGCACTTTAAGCGTCGCCGCTTCCGAAATCACGCCTTTTCGATCCACCAGGACTTTGCCGTCAGCATCAATCGCAACCTTGCCATTTTTCGGCGCTTTGATGTGTTCATTATTCTCGTCAAGCACAAAATAACCTTGATTGTTTACAAGTACCATCGAATTAGGGTCGCTTGGATCCGGAACAAAATGGAACGCCCCTTCGCGGGTATATGCAATCCTACCGCCCGCTTCGACCGCGAACATCCCGCTTCCTTCAATAGCGAGGTCCGTCGGCTGGTTCGTTTGTTCCAGCGGGCCCTGCGTCATGTCGCGGAAGACATCTCCTGTGCGAACGCCATATCCGGTCGTATAGCCCGGCGGGGAGAATCTTCCCGGCTGCTTGAAATCTTTCGGCTGCTGCATCACCGAAGTCAGCGTATCCTCAAAGGAAGTATTCTTTTGCTTGTATCCCACCGTATCCACATTTGCGATATTGTCAGCGATGATATCCAGCTTCCGCTGAATGCCGTTCATGGACACCATGGCGCTGATCATGGAGTTATTCATCATAAACCTCCTTTAGGCCTCATATCCGGGTTTTAAACCTTGCCGACTTCGTTGACGGCTTTATCCAAGCTTTTATCGTAAAATTGAATCACTTTCTGGTTTGCTTCATAAGCACGGAGCGCCATATTCATGTCTACCACGACGTCGGACGGATTCACGTTCGAAGTCTCGATATAGTTCTGACGCACTTCCACGCGGTCTGTCCCGCCCATGGCGCGTACGCCGGCTCCCCGCGGATCATCGATCCGGAATACGCCTTCGCCGTCACGCACCATTTGGTAAGGCTGAGCAACGACGGACACACCCAAACGGGCGCCGCGAGCCCCGGTATCCGGGTTCCGAATATATCCCTGTTCGTCAACTTTAAGGCTGTCAACCGGTCCTGTCAATACAATCGGCCGATTATTGCTGTCTAATACTTGGTAGCCGGTGGATGTCAGCAGCCGGCCGGTCGTATCAACCTTGAAGCTGCCGTCTTTGGTATAGCGGATTTGCCCATCCTGTCCCTGCACCGTAAAGAAGGCCTCAGGTTTGTAGATCGCATCGCCGTTTGCGCTTATGTATTTACCCGAGCCGTCAAACTTAATAGGTTGACCGGTTGCCGGATCGTTCATCTCCATATCGGATACAAGCGCGAAATCTGTCGGTTTGGCGCTCTCCGTCACAACGCCCTGTTTGTAAATGGATAGAGCTTCTTCCGCAAACACCCCCGTGCTCAGCTTGCCGATCCTCGGCTCAGGAACTTCGCTGTTCCCGCCGACCATCCTCAGCAGCATTTCCGGAAAAGAACGGGCCACGCTGTTCACCTGCTTATACCCCGGGGTATTTACGTTAGCCAGGTTCTGCACCGCGGTGTCATGCCGGCTTTCCTGCGTCATCATGCCCGCAGCCGCCGTATAAAGTCCTCTGATCATTTGAGTGGGAGCCCCCTTTTTAATCCATTCGGTTCGTAATTATATTGTATTTATCGGCGACTCAGATCGATTTCTTAACGACTTTATCCAAATTATCCAGCATGATGCCCGTACCCTTCACGACGCAGTGCATCGGATCTTCCGCAATCAGCACCGGCACGCGCAGTTCCTCGGAAAGGAGCTCGTCCAATCCGTGCAAAAGCGCTCCTCCACCCGTCAAAATAACGCCGCGGTCGATAATGTCCGCCGACAATTCCGGCGGTGTCCGTTCCAAAACCGACTTGGCTGCCGCAACGATCGAGGAGACCGGCTCCCACAAGGCTTCCTGGATCTCGGCAGATGAAATCGTAACCGTCTGCGGCAGTCCCGATACCATGTCGCGGCCGCGGATATCGATCTCATCCTGGCGTCCTCCTGGACGTACCGTGCCGACTTTGATTTTGATATCCTCGGAGGTGCGCTCACCGATCAGAAGCTTGTATTTATTTTTGATAAATTTGATAATCGACTCGTCAAACTTGTCCCCCGCCATTTTAATGGAAGAGGCGGTTACGATGTCGCCCATGGAAAGCACGGCCACATCGGTTGTACCGCCGCCGATATCAACGACCATATTGCCGCTTGGTTCAAAAATATCCATGCCGGCGCCAATGGCCGCCGCCTTTGGTTCTTCCTCCAGAAATACGTCTTTAGCCCCACTGCGCTCGGCAGCCTCGCGAATCGCCTTCTGCTCCACCGATGTAATATTGGTAGGCGCGCAGATCAAAATACGGGGACGGCTGCTCCAAGTGCGGCCGCCAACACGGCTGATAAAATATTTCAGCATCGCTTCCGTAATAGCAAAATCCGCAATGACGCCATCCCGCAGCGGACGGATCGCCACAATATGCCCCGGCGTACGTCCTACCATTCTGCGGGCTTCTTCACCGACAGCAAGTACTTTCTTCGTGTCGCTTTCAATTGTAACTACGGAAGGTTCGTCAAGAACGACACCTTTCCCTTTCACATGAATAAGAACATTAGCCGTACCCAGATCAATTCCAATATCCTTGCCAAACATCATGAAAAGAGCCCCCAAAGTCATATTTTATGGTAAAAGAGTCCCTGGCTTAACAAAAAGTCCCTTTTCGACAAGATGCAGCAGAATGATGTATATAGGGAATCAGGGATCACATTTTTCGACCTCATACCATCTTTTAACATATCATACTTCAGGGGACGGATTCAATGGTTTAAAGCATCGGGCGATTTTAGGAATTATGATTTGGCAGATGCCACAGCTTCGCGTTTTTTCGACTTTTTGTATTTGATTTTGGTGGCTTCTCCTCCCCGCAGATGACGGATCGATTTATGATATTCGAGTATGTGCTTGACCTGGTCAGCCAGATCAGGATTGATTTCAGGCAAACGTTCGGTCAAGTCCTTATGCACTGTGCTTTTGGATACGCCAAATTCTTTGGCAATTGTCCGGACCGTGTGCTTTGTCTCCACGATACAACGGCCAATTTTAATGGTTCGTTCCTTGATGTAATCGTGCACGCTCCCGCCTCCCTACTGTGGATAGTTTGGTACATTATATGAGGGGCGTGCCTATATATTCGCGCTTTCAGGACCTGACAAGCTCCATAAGGCCCATTTATTTTCGCAAGACGTAAAATAACCCCACAAAGTGGAGCCTATGCTTCGATGCTTATTCCAAATACTTTGCGGGGACCCCCAAAAAACTTATAAATTCTATACTGCCAAAAAACCGCCAAGCCTGACGCCATTTTATAAACTTTATTCCTGATGCCTATCGGGGTTTCTGAACACGAAATAACCCCACAAAAAGTATCGGAAAGAAGTAAGGGCGCCCTTCAAAGAGGGGCGCTTTTGCGGAGCAAAAGTACGGAGAGTACCGGAAAGAAGTAAGGGCGCCTGAAGGGTGCTTTTGCGAAGCAAAAGTACTGAGTGACGTGTGGCCTTCGAAGTTTACTCCGATTACTTTGCGGGGACCCCCAAAAAACTTATAAATTCTGAAATCGCGAAAAAAGCAGGGATTCCCCTGCCTTTTTCATGGTTTATTTATTTTTTGGGAAGCAGCTTTTCCGGATTAACCTGAGTTCCCTTTTCAATCACTTCAAAGTGCAAATGGTTGCCAAGATCCTTCTCAATTTCATTGCGTCCAGCTGTCCCGATTGTATCCCCCTGCTTCACCGTATCGCCCTCTTTCACTTTTGCGTCGGAAAGGGATTGATATACGGTTTTCACATTGTTGTCATGCGTAATTTCAATGACCGTCCCTGTCAGAGGAGGGTTGAGTTCGACCCGGCTGACCTTGCCTGAGAGTGCGGCCTTGACGTCAAACGCCTTGTCATCCTCGCGACCTAAGTCCACGCCGACATTCGGGCTAAACGTGTCATTGTACTGCACCATGGCTGCCTGCTGGTTTTCGGCACTTTCATTCTCATCAAAGAAAGGCTTCACGACTTTGACTTCTTTGGCGTCGGCCACAGGCCATGCCATGTCTTTCACGGTTGCGGTTACTTCCTGGGCTTTCGGCTCTTTGGCGGTTTCCTTATCGATTTTTCCTGTGGCAGGTACCGATGCGGTTTCCGTCACTTTAGTAGGGTCATGTGCGAGTCTCTTCTGGCTGACATCCTGGTAGACCCAAACTAAGGTTAGTATAATTGCTGCTGCGGCCACATAAGCTGCCGGGTACACCCACCGTTTGGACAACAGCTTCTTCCATGCAGATGGCTGGCTTACCAGCTCTCCCTGTGATTTTTTAGGAGTTTCTCCATGGTTTTGATTACTTTTGTTTTGTTCATTCATATGGTTATCACCTCAGTAATCATTGTTACCGGGGCATAACCTTTTATACGTATCTCTTATATTATTTTTCAAAAAAATATTTTGGATAGTACTCTCTTTTGAACCTCTCATGACTAAAGTCACGAGATTCTTGGGAAGAGAGCATACTTGATCGATCGTGGCATACACGACAATCAGCGGTTTCTCTTATTTACCAAGCTATCCCCGTAGTACCTACGGTTCTTTGTGTCTGGTCTATGATAGAGCTTGTATTCTCAATCCTTCAACCAAGATATTTTTGCTCGCATTGATATCACGGTCGTGATGGGTATGACAAATGGGGCAAGTCCATTCCCGAATGTGGAGCGGTTTCTTTCCATCTAGGTGTCCACATTCAGAACAAATCTGGCTTGAGGGAAACCATGGATCTACCTTTACAATTTGACGACCGTACCAGTCGGCTTTGTATTGTAACTTTTCTACAAAACTAGACCAGGATACATCAGAGATGCTTTTCGCTAATTTACGATTACGCAACATACCTTTTGTGTTTAAGTCCTCTATACAGATCACATCGTGGTTTTTGATGATTTCTGTACTTAACTTATTTACTGTACATGCCAAAATTCACTGTAATGAAATGTAAAAAGAGACATCCTTGATTCTCTCTGTGTAAAATAGAAGTGCGACCAACCACTCTACGCAGAGGAGAACAAGAAATGTCTCATACGTATACGTTAACACAGCATCGCAATTGGTACAATATCTTTCGGCAATGGAAACTCCCGTTGTATTTTTCCAAATCTGTAATGAGTCACATCACTCACTTTGTAGATGGCATGTTGTCATCTGGATTTACAGGTACCTTAACAGACATACATCGTGAAAGCTTGCACCATCGGGATCGCAGAAGCTTAAGCCATTTTTTATCCCATGGGAAGTGGGATGAACAGTTCCTGAAGGACATCGTACGTAATATCGCCTATCAGCAAGTCAAATTCAGCGCCAAACACAATAACAGTCCGATCTTTGTCCTCGTAGATGATACGGTGTGTGAAAAAACCAAACCTTCGTCACAGGCGGTTGACTCGATCCAGGGATCAGCCTTTCACCACTCTCATCTCAAGGGCAAGAAGGTCTATGGTCATGCTGTAGTGGAAGCCATGCTTCGGGCGGGTGATGTCGTATATCCTTTTGCAACAGAACGTTATGAATCCAAAAGCAAGAGCAAGATTGATCTGGTTTGTGACATGATTCGGCAAGTGCCCAGGTCTCATCACCCTACGTACGTATTAATGGACTCGTGGTATCCTTCAGCCTCTGTTCTTCAGGTGAGTAGCGAGCAAGGATTCCATGTCATTAGTGGTCTGAAGACCAATCGCATCATTTACCCCCAAGGGATTCGCCAATCCATTAAAGAATTTGCTTCGTTTATTTCGAAGTCTGATACCGATCTCGTGACCATCGGAGTAGACTCTTATCGCGTTTATCGATACGAAGGAAAGCTCAATTTGCTGGATAATGGAGTCGTTCTTTTCTGCTGGAAAGAAGGAGAAGAACTGAACCCAAAGCAAGTAAAAGCTTTTCTAAGTACAGATGTTTCTCTAACCAACAAGCAAATTCTGAGCTATTACAGCAAGCGATGGTCGATTGAAACGTATTTTCGAGCGGCGAAGGTCCACCTCGGCTTGGATCGATATCAGGTTCGATCTACGAAAGCGATCGATCGCTACTGGGCGCTGCTATCTTTTGTTTCGATGTGCTGCATTTACAGCGGTCAGGGCAATCTTTTGGATGGATTGCACCAATATCGACGAGAAAAAAAGCAACATTGGATTGAGTATGTCTATAAACAAGCTCTATCCGGAGTAGCTCTCGCTCAAATTCAAACACAGCTTAGAGCTGCATAGGGATACTGTCAGCTTTTTTGAATTTACAATTTCTTGAAGTGTTTATTGGCATGTACAGTTATTTAGAAAATCGGTACGTTGATTCATCACTTTTTCGTGGAGTCTAGCGACTTTTCGCTTTTGTTTTTGGTAGTTCTCTGCTTGAAAAAGGTCGATTCCCTTCTTTTTAGCCAGGAAGGCACGACGTGACAACTTGCGCTGTTCTCGTTTCAGTTTCTTTTCCATCTGGGCAGTGAATCTATGGTTATCTTTCTTCTGACTATCCGATAGAATTGCAAAATCTGTGATACCTAAGTCAATACCAATCGCGGAATTCACTTTCGGTAGTTCATCGATTTCTTCCTCACACAGGATGGAGACGAAGAATTTTCCACTCGCATTTTTACGAAGGGTAGCGTTAAGTATACGTCCTTTCGGTTCTCGGCTTTTAGCCAACTTTACGAATCCGAGTTTAGGTAGCTTCACGTAGCTTTCTTTGATTTCAATGCTTTGATTCACGTTCTTCGTAGTATAGCTTTGAACGGGATTCTTTTTACTTTTGAATTGAGGCCTTTTATTTTGTTTTTTGAAAAAACGAGAAAAAGAATCCGCTAAGTTTAAAAGAGAGGATTGGAGTGCGATGCTATCGACTTCTTTCAACCAACAAGTCTCAACGTCCTCCTTCATTTTGGGAAGCATAGCAGAACAAGAAGGGTAAGATAGACCTTTTCCTGTATTTGAATAAGCTGTATTCCACATATTTAGAAAGTGATTGTAGACAAATCTGGAACAACCGATAGTTTTAGCGATTAATATTTGCTGTTCTTGATTTGGATAGATCCGAAACTTATAAGCTTTATGTCGAAGCATGGCATTCACCTCACTTCTTATTATTTTTAAGCTTAACATACGTCAGTTGATTAACATAGCTAAAGCTATACCTCAACTGAAGCCGATTCATCTGCATGACTAAAGTCACGAGTATTCTCGGCTAATTGATAAAAGTTGAAGCAATGATTATGAACGGGAAGGAGGCAGCCGGGTGTAATGTTCTTTCGATCGCTGCCCGTTCCCAGATTTCTATGATTTGAACCTGATCTATGGTAGAAATCCGCTCACAAAGCATGCGCTTACGATGCTATATAAGTTGAACCAATGATTTGCACGGATGTAGGTAGCCGGGTGTAATGTTCTTTCGATCGCTGCCCGCTCCCAGATTTCTTTGATTTATACTTTCATGGTTGAAATCCGCTCACAAAGCATATGCTTACGATGCTAGCTTTCCTTCGGAAAGCTTTTAGGCGAACTCCTCGCTTCTCCGTAAATCTTTCTCCTAGGTGCAATATTCTAAAATGGTTCTCCATTAGAATATTGAACCCTTTTGCCTATCCCCTATGCTTTTCTTTAGTTCAACTTATATAGCTTTCCTGCGGAAAGCTTCTAGACGAACGCAGCACAGGCTTCCGACGCAGCTTTTTACCAAAAAGCTTTTAGCTTCTCCGTAAATCTCTCCCCTAGGTACAACATTCTAAAATGTTCCTCTTTCGAATATTGAACCCTCTTGCCTATCCCTTTTCATTTTCTATTGTTCAACTTATATAGATATAAAGGAGCTTGGAGGGTCCTGCACCCTTATGTCGCAAGAGGAACTTTCACTAAACGCGGTCTGGCTGGGCTCATTTCACTTGCTCTTCGATCTTCTATCGTCTTTCGTTCAACCTTCTATCTACTGCGGTTTTCTGCGTTTTTCCGTTTTCCTAGTAGCTTGGCAGATATCAATAAACAGATTCTTAAATAAAATCTTTCTATAAAATGCAGCAAAGAGTGAACTTTTTTTAAGGCATATGCGTCCAACTAATAGGAGGAATAATTGTCTCTTTGAGCTTAGGTCGCTGAAAACACGAGATTCTAAAGTTTTACTGCAATGTTGAGGGGTTTCGGACTCTCTCCACATCACTTCTTTTTAGTTGAAGGAAATTTTCGAATCAGCAATGCTGCGAGAATGTCTTTAACGCTTGTGATGATTATGGTTAGCAACACTTTAATATCATATTCTATGACAGTACATGCATGGTACTCTGAAGACTGTACATATTATCTATTATTTTGATTTCCGTCATGACTTTAAGCCAATCATAAGATTACGGATATATACATTGTCTTGTGATAAGAATTGCTTTAGCTAAGGATCTTGCAAAATCGATTCCAAGCGCCTGGTCTCTTTTGGGATATTCAAAATCCTCACTTCAGAAAATCCGAAGCTTTCGAAAATTGGACGCCGGTATAGTAATGTTTCAGAATCTGGGTTGCGGTATAACCTTCTTTGGCCATACCTTCCGCTCCCCACTGACTCATGCCTACGCCATGTCCATAACCATAGGTTGTAATCAAAACATCGCTGCCGGAAGTCTTCCAGCTGAATACACTGGAGCGGAGACCCAGCTTCTCCCTGATCTCCCGTCCGCTGAATTTCATGCCGCCGATAGAGATTTCCTTAATCCGGTGCCCTGCTGTTGTTGAGAGAATTTGAATGAAAGGCTGATGTTCGCCCGTCGCCGCTGCCGGAACCGCTTGCCCGGCTAATCCAAGCTTGGTCAAAAAGGCTTCCCGGCTCATCTTGACCGTCTCTTCATATCCCGGAGCCTGCTTGTCCCAAGGGCTGGACACGCTGCGCAAATACGGAATCTTTTGATTCCAGTAATCCTCCGAGTTTTCGGTATAACCGTTGCCGCTAGAGAAAAAGGATGCGGTGATCGGTTTGCCTTGATAGGTCATAATCGTATTGCGGCTTTCTTCCACGGCCCGTTTCAGCTTAGCCAGTTCAGCTGTTTTGCTTTTCCACTGCTTTTCGAGCTGTTCCTTGGAAATGTAAGCTTGATGGTTAACCGTATCCGTTACATCTGCCTGCTTGTCGGGAACACCGCTGCGGTCCCCGTCGGCGATCCGGCGCATGATGAAGGTCCGTGCAGCTACCGCCTGGGCTTTTAATGCTTCGAGATCAAACTTGGCCGGCATTTCGGCCGCAAGCACGCCGACGACGTAATCTTCGAGCGGCAGCGTCTCCACTTTACCCGTCTTCGACAGATAGACGGACACCTCCGGCTGTGTGAACACCTGGGGCACAGCCGGGGTTGCCGGCGCGGGCGCGGGTACGGGCGCCGGCGCCGGATCAGGCCGCTGGTGCGTCGTCACCACCAGCGCCGGGATCAGCAGCGCCAAGGCGAGCAGCCCCCCCGCCCATACGGCGGCGGGGGGCTGCCTGCGGGCGCTGCCCGGGCCCTGCGGCCGCCAGGCCTTGCGGCGGCCGCTCACGGCGGACGGCGCGGCCCATGGCCGCCGCCCGGGAGCGGGCCGGGCGCCTGCTGGCGCGCCCGGCTGCGGATGCCGGAGCGCTTCGCGCGGCTCCGGCGGCTCTGGCGCAGCGGCCTGCGGCGGCTGCGCGGCCCCGCCCGGCAGCACGCTTAGGCGCTGCCGGCTCTCTATCGGGCCGGGGTTCCGGCCCGGTGAGGTCCCGTCGGCCGGGCTATGCTGCCGGCCGGACTTTGCTTCCGCTTGTACGTCCGGTTGATCTATGGAAATATTCGGCTCCGCCGCTTCATTTCTTTGTGCAACCGATACCTTGATTTGCGTTCGCGGGTCGTTCATATTCTTTCAACCTCCATTGGTTCTTGATCATCCGTTTTGCTGATAGAGTTTGTTCGGTGAACCGCCGTCAATGGCAAGCCTCAAAACCGTACGTTGAAAGCTGTGCAGCGATTTCGGTTCCATATCGAGTGCCAGGGTGACGCTTCTAGCTCCCCTGTCTCTCTTTGCCGATATTTATAGTTATGAGCTTTTTGCAGATGATAGAACCGCTTTTTAAGAGAAAAGAAAGATTCATATGAATGGCCACGCCGCGCCAATTGGACTGCAATCATTATATAGACAAGAGATTCCTCGTGTATTTCTTGCAGCGCCGTTAGGAAATATCGATCGATACCTTCTCCGGTTTATACCGTCAGCTGGATGTAGATCTGCGCTTTCGTTGCCAAAACGGTCATCTTAATCGGGAAGCTCCAACAGTGGCAGCGTTGGCAGCGCTAAGCTGTCATTTAATCGACACTCTCCGTTTTTGCGGAAATGACGAAAAAGGATCTATATACGAACTAAGAAAAAAACAACTAAGGAAAAAAAACGAACAAAAGAAAAGAATAAGGAATAGGCGAGAGCGATCCATATTCAAAAGAAGAACCATTTTATAATTTTGAACCTGGGGGAAAGATTTACGGAAGCTGTAGCTTTTTTTGAAAAAAGCATCATCGATGGAAAACATGCCGCAATCTGCAGTGCTGCTATCCATCCTTATAAGGAGAAACAGCCGAAACGTAAAACCATGCAAAACTTTAAGGGACACAGCGGCCGCTATAGAGTCCAATTTCGACCATTTTGATTTCTAACGGACACAGATGCAGCTATTTTGAAAAAAATCTCCTTTTCGCGGTATTTCGGAGCAAATAAGCGCTGTGGTGACCGTTACATTTTTAAAATGGCTGTTTTAAGCCACTTAGCGGCCGTGATGTCCGTTAGAAGTTGTGCGCAGATCCCGCGAGCAGTGTGGTGTTGTATAACGGGGGCTCGCTACTAGAAGTTCCACGCAGATCCCTGCGAGCGGTGTGACGTTGCTTGACGGAGGCTCGCCACTAGAAGTTGCGCGCTGATCCCTGCGAGCAGTGTGGCGTTGTTTGACGGAGGCTCGCCTCTTAGACGTTGTGCGCAGATCCCGCGAGCAGTGTGGCGTTGTATAACGGGGGCTCGCTACTAGAAGTTCCACGCAGGTCCCTTCGAGTGGTGTGACGTTTGACGGAGGCTCGCCACTAGAAGTTGTGCGCTGCTCCCTGCGAGCGGTGTGGCGTTGTTTGACGGAGGCTCGCCTCTTAGACGTTGTGCGCAGATCTCGCGAGCAGTGTGGCGTTGTATAACGGGGGCTCGCTACTAGAAGTTCCACGCAGATCCCTGCGAGCGGTGTAGTGTTATATGACGGGGGTTCGCCATTTTCCAGTCCTTATTCGGCGGTATTCGCAATAAGAAAAACGTCTATCGACGTACTTTCAGGTAGACAGACCGCTTTTAACAGATATCTTTCTTGCGATATCAGGATGCCCCTCCCCGAAGGTTACGCTGTCTGATATCTTAAACAAAAAGAGCTGCCTCAGGTCAGATGACCTTTGAAGGCAGCTCTCTCGCTACTCGCTATATCGAACTCTGTTACAGTCCATGTTCTTACTCATTCCGGCACAATGTTATGAAAAAACAGAAAATGTAATGCAATCAACCGTTATACCCAAGTCGGCTGAATGTTGAATAACGGAACCTCTTCTTCCACTTCCATCTTTTTCTTGGTTGTCTCCAATGCCTTTTCTTCGATGGAGACACGCCATATATCGGCGCCAAGCGCAGAAAGTTTCTCTGCCAAATCCACGTAACCGCGATCGATATGATGGACTCCGCTTACTTCAGTCGTACCTTCGGAAACGAGGCCTGCAAGAATCAGCGCCGCACCAGCGCGCAAATCCGTTGCGCAAACTTTGGCGCCCTTCAGGTTGGCTCCTCCCGTGACAATCGCCGAACGTCCTTCAACCTTGATTTCCGCATTCATGAGTTGGAACTCATCAACATGCATAAAACGATTTTCGAATACCGTTTCGGTTACAACACTCGTCCCTTCCGATTTCAACAACAGCGCCATCATTTGCGACTGCATATCGGTAGGAAAGCCAGGGTAAGGAAGGGTTTTGATATCCACTGCCTTCAGTGGATGATTCGCTGTCACGCGAATGCCGTTTTCATCCGGCTCAACCGTGACACCCATTTCTTCCATCTTGGAGATGACTGGTGCAAGATGGTCCGCAATCGCACCTTCCACATAAACGTCTCCGCCGGTAATTGCAGCAGCTACCATAAATGTGCCTGCTTCAATCCGGTCCGGGATGACCGTATGCTCGGTTCCGTGCAGCTTCTCAACACCTTCAATGCGAATTACGCCGGTACCTGCGCCGCGAACCTTAGCGCCCATCCCGTTCAGGTAGTTGGCCAAATCGACAATTTCCGGCTCTTTCGCCGCATTTTCGATCACGGTCGTTCCTTCAGCCAAAGTGGCAGCCATCATAATATTTTCAGTAGCACCTACGCTGGCTACATCCAAATAGATTTTAGCCCCGCGCAATCTGCCATTAATTTTCGCTTCAATATAGCCTTGTCCAAGACTGATCTCGGCCCCCAATGCTTCGAAGCCTTTCAAATGTTGGTCGATCGGTCTGGTTCCAATTGCGCATCCTCCGGGCAAAGAAATTCGTGTATGCCCCATTCTCGCAAGCAGCGGACCCATCACAAGAAAAGAAGCGCGCATTTTTCGCACCCATTCATAAGGTGCTTCGCAAGAGGAAATAGCTTGGGCATTGACCCTCATTACATTATTTTCATATGTAATGCCTGCACCTATGGATTCCAACACTTTGCTGATTGTAATTACATCGTCAAGAGGAGGTGCGTCGACAATGACGCTTACTCCTTCTTCCCCAAGAAGAGAGGCAGCGATGATCGGAAGAACTGAATTTTTTGCTCCGCTGACTTTCACGCTTCCGGTCAGTTTATTGCCACCGCGGACGATAAATTTGCTCATCATGATTCCCTCCGCGTTCATTTTTTTCCACAAATTCTTTATTTTCAAGAATTACATTCTGAATTCCCTAACCTTCATCTTAACACCGACCAATTCACAGATACAAGCGTTTTTTAGCGAATGAGGCCCAGAACACAATTTTAACTAAGTCTAAAGACCTACTACTAATTTCAGCCGGGTTTTTTTAATGAATACGGAGGGATTCTGATTTGTACCGATTCTGCTGTGTTAGTCTCTCGGCAGCCGTTCAGTAGGTATTTTCCAAGCATTAAAATCTTGTTGTATTCATTGTTGACATAAAAAAATGTTATTATTCGACAAACATATCGTTGGTTCGACAAACCTGTCAAAACAAAAATCTAACTGACTTATACCCAAATCAGCCCGCGTTAAAACATATACTTGATCATTTGGCTCCAATTCAAATAGTCCAGCAGAAATCTCGCAACGAAGTGCCCCAATATGATGGCCAGCAGCAAATGGAGAAGCTTGCCTTGAGCACTCTTCGGAAAGCGGATAAACAAATCCAGCTTCAAATTTTGCAGTGCCCACCAAGATAGGCCAATACAGATCAGAGAGACAATAATCGAAATCAAACCGTTGACGCCTAAACTGCCAACCAACTGATTACCGAAGTTTGAATCCACCTATGACGCCCCCATCCTTATTAGCCTTAAAAGAATAATTCAAAAAGTCCGCTTTTGATAAGAAAAACGTCTATCGATGTACTTTCTAGGAAGACAGACCGCACTTAGCGGTACTTTTTCTTGCGATATAAGGATGTGAGATCCCCGTAGTTTATACTTTCTTATATCTTAAGAAAAACGTCTATCGATGTACTTTCTAAGAAGACAGACCGCATATAGCGGATGTTTTTCTTGCGATATAGAATTCCATCAGCGTAGCTAGAACTTGTAAATTCTATATCTAACACGAAGCGAATCAGGAAACCACCCGACATCGAATCTTGAATTCAGCTGGGCCTAAGCAGATGCTTTCGAAGTATGTTTCCTTCGGAAATATTTTAGGTATTCACACCTGATTGCAGGCAGATGCTTCCGAAGGGGTTTCTTCGAAAACGTGTAGCTCCGCTCCTCAGTCCCTAGCTTCATCCAACTAAAGCGCGCGCAGCTCCCAGCGCGCGGTGCTTCGCTACATGACGGCGGTCGATTGAACCACGTTTTGAAAAACCGCGATTCGGAAGCATAGGCTTCGGTGCTGAAAGCCGACCTTTTTGAACTTCCCATAAAAATATTCCCAGGACCTATTATATAATACTTGGCTTCGCACTAGGAAATCCAGCTTCAAATTTGTTAATTTTAATTTTTTTTAAAAAAAGCGCTTACTTCCTGGCGATTGAACTATAATTTCCTCGGAAATATTTCCTTTTTTTGCGCTGTAGCCAAATGATCCAGCTTGTTTCGACAATTTCCTTAAGGTTTCGTCGTCCATAGAATATGCTGAATTTCAATAAAACAGCCCGTCTCCATCATAGAGAGACGGGCTGCACGGCTTATTTATTGCTGCTGTAAACCTTGATTCGGTTCATGGCTTTTTTCAGAGACAGTTCCGCGCGGCGGAAATCAATCTCATCCTGTTTGTCTTTGAATGCAAGACGACGTTCTGCGCGTTCTTTGGCTGCTTCAGCCCGCTGCAAATCGATTTCTTCCGCTGCTTCGGCGCTTTCCGCGAGTACAACAACTTTGTCCTTGCGGACTTCTACAAAACCGCCATTGACCGCGATATAGCTGGTTTTTTTGGCAGTTTTGATCGCAAGCGGAGCGACCTGAAGCGGGGTAACCATAGGAATGTGTCCCGGCAGGATTCCGAGTTCGCCTTCCACACCCCGAACCGTCAGGCTTTCTACCTCTCCGGAATAAGCCAAGTGATCCGGCGTCACGATTTCCAATAAAAAGGTACTCACTTTCATCCCTCCTGAACAGCTCGCATCGGAAGCTCAAAGCTTCCCTCTGCAGGACTTATTCCAGTGTTTTTGCTTTTTCTACGGCCTCTTCAATCGTTCCTACGAACAGGAACGCTGCTTCAGGAAGATCATCATGTTTACCCTCGAGGATTTCTTTGAAACTACGGATCGTTTCTTTGACAGGTACATACGTACCCGGCATGCCGTTAAATGCTTCCGCAACGTGGAACGGTTGAGACAAGAAACGTTCCACTTTACGCGCACGCGCAACGATCATTTTGTCGTCTTCACTCAGTTCATCCATACCGAGGATCGCGATAATATCTTGAAGCTCGTTATAGCGCGCAAGCAGCTGCTTAACGCCTTGAGCTACATTATAATGCTCTTCGCCGACGATTTCCGGCGCCAGGATACGCGAGCTTGATGCGAGCGGATCCACCGCTGGGTAAATACCTTTTTCAGAGATTTTACGCTCCAAGTTCGTTGTCGCATCCAAGTGGGCAAACGTTGTTGCCGGAGCCGGGTCAGTATAGTCATCCGCAGGTACGTAGATCGCTTGGATCGACGTTACGGAACCTTTTTTCGTGGAAGTGATACGCTCTTGCAGTTGGCCCATTTCCGTTGCCAGTGTAGGTTGGTAACCTACCGCGGAAGGCATGCGGCCGAGCAAGGCGGATACTTCGGAACCCGCTTGGGTAAATCGGAAAATGTTGTCGATAAAGAGCAGCACGTCTTTGCCTTCTTGATCACGGAAATATTCAGCCATGGTGAGGCCTGTCAGCGCAACGCGAAGACGCGCGCCTGGCGGCTCGTTCATTTGTCCGAATACCATCGCTGTTTTCGAGATAACGCCGGAATCGCTCATTTCATGGTACAAGTCATTACCTTCACGGGTACGTTCACCAACGCCCGCAAATACGGAAATACCGCCATGTTCTTGTGCGATATTGTTAATAAGCTCCTGGATTGCAACGGTTTTGCCTACACCGGCGCCTCCGAACAATCCGATTTTACCACCTTTTTGGTAAGGGGCCAACAGGTCGATAACCTTAATTCCTGTCTCCAGCATTTCAGCTTGAGTGGACAGTTCATCATATTTAGGGGCCGTGCGATGAATTGGGCTAGTGACTTCAGTAGTTACTTCGCCTGCTTCGTCAATTGGCTCACCGAGTACGTTAAATACGCGGCCAAGTGTAATTGGACCTACCGGTACGGTGATTGGAGCGCCAAGATCGACGGCTTCCATACCGCGAACCAGTCCATCTGTGGAGGACATGGCAATACAACGTACAATGTTGTCACCCAGATGGTTTGATGCTTCCAGGGTCAGGTTGATTTGGCGTCCGCCTGCGACCGAACCCTCAATTTTGATCGCATTGTAGATTTCCGGCAGTTGACCTCGTTCGAACTCGATGTCGACAACCGCACCCATAATGCTGACTACGCGTCCTTTGTTCATCTTTTTTTGTTCCCTCCTACAAGTCTGCTTATATGCAAACCTTCATCGTAAGCTGCAAGTAGCTTTAGGCCATATTCCGTTCATGGTTATTCCATACAAAATAAAACTTCGTTTTATTGTTGAGCGCTGGCTCCAGCCACAATCTCCGTAATCTCCTGAGTAATGGCTGCCTGACGTGCACGGTTATAGGTAAGCGTCAATTCGTTGATAATCTTGGTCGCATTTTTCGTCGCCGAGCCCATCGCCGTCATTTTCGCTCCAAGCTCACTCGCCTTGCCGTCCAGCAATGCGCCAAAAATCAAAGTTTCCGCATATCTCGGCAGAAGCGCCTCAAGCACGACTTCCGGAGACGGCTCGTACTCATAACTTGCCGTTACGCCGGTTGCTTTGCTTTCCACGTTTTCCATCGGCAGAAGCTGATCCACTTCAGGAATTTGAGTCAGTGCGTTCACGAAACGGTTGTAACAAATAAACAGCTCGTCGATCTGAGAGTCTTCAAACTGACGTACCGCTGCATAAGCGATGGATTTGATATCCGAGAAAGAAGGCGTATCGGAAAGATCCGTAACCTCCTGAACAACCGGCATCTCCCGGCGGCGGAAGTAATCACGGCCTTTGCGTCCGATGATGAAAATGACGTATTCGTCGGAAGACTTGTGCTTCTCTTTGATCGTCGCCATCACTTTCTTTAAGATGTTGGCATTGTATCCGCCGCAAAGACCGCGATCTGAGGTAATCACCAGATAACCGGTCTTTTTCACGGGGCGTTTCTCAAACATCGGATGGCTGATGCCTGTCGTACCGGAAGCGATGCTGGACACCACTTCTTTCAGCTTATCAGAGTAAGGACGGGCATGCTGTGCCATCTCCTGGGCTTTTCTGAGCTTGGAGGCAGCGACCATTTCCATCGCTTTCGTGATTTGCTTCGTACCTTGAATACTCTTGATCTGACGTTTAATTTCACGCAATCCTCTTGCCATGTTTTCACCACCTTCAAGCTTTGGCAAAGCCAAAGCTGACTTCGTAAGCATGAGCTAAACTTTGGCAGAGCCAAAGTTACTTCGTAAGCATTCGCTTAGCTTTGACTGAAAGCCAAAGCTGCCTTCGTAAGCATAGGCTTAAACTTTGGCAGAGCCAAAGTTACTTTGTAAGGCCCGTATATTCTTGAAAAAGATGAACCCGAGCCTTGCGGCCCGGTTCATTCTTATTGACTTACGCCATTACAGCAAAGCCTCTTTTAAATTTCGCGATAGCCTCTTTCAAAGCTTCTTCATTTTCAGCAACCAAATCTTTGGTATCGCGAATGGAAGCCAGAATTTCCGGATGGTTCGTATCCAGGAATCCGAGGAATTCTTTTTCGAAACGGCGGATATCGCCTACCGGAATGTCGTCCAGATGGCCTTTAACTGCCGTGTACAAGCTCGCAACCTGCTGCTCAACCTTGAGCGGCTGGTTAACCCCTTGCTTCAGAATTTCCATCAGTCTTGCACCGCGGTTGAGGCGGGCAAGCGTGGATTTATCCAGATCGGAACCGAACTGGGAGAACGCTTGAAGTTCGCGATATTGGGCAAGGTCGAGCTTCATACCGCCGGCAACTTTTTTCATAGCTTTAATTTGAGCGGAGCCGCCTACACGGGATACGGAAATACCCACGTTGATCGCCGGACGTTGACCGGCATAGAACAACTCGGACTCCAGGAAGATCTGACCATCCGTAATCGAAATTACGTTGGTCGGAATATATGCGGATACGTCGGATGCTTGCGTCTCGATGAACGGCAGTGCGGTCAAGGAACCGCCGCCAAGCGCATCGCTCAGCTTCGCTGCGCGTTCCAGCAAGCGGGAATGCAGGTAGAATACGTCACCAGGATAAGCTTCGCGGCCTGGAGGACGTTTCAGCAGCAAGGAAAGTTCGCGGTATGCCGCTGCTTGTTTAGACAAGTCATCATAGATGATCAGGGCATGCTCGCCTTTGTACATGAAATATTCACCCATTGCACAGCCCGCGTATGGAGCGATGTACAAGAGCGGAGACGGCTCGGAAGCCGATGCGGTAACGACGATGGTGTATTCCAAAGCGCCATGACGGCGAAGGTTTTCTACCACGTGCGCAACCGTCGATTGCTTCTGGCCGATTGCTACATAGATACATTTCACGCCATTGCCTTTTTGGTTAATGATCGTGTCGATTGCGATTTGCGTTTTACCTGTTTGGCGGTCACCGATAATGAGCTCGCGTTGTCCGCGGCCGATCGGTACCATCGCGTCAATCGCTTTAATACCTGTTTGCATCGGTTCATGAACCGATTTGCGTTCGATAACGCCCGGTGCGTTATTTTCTACGGGACGGAATTCGGTTGATTCAATCGGGCCTTTGCCATCCAGCGGCTGACCCAGCGGGTTAACGACACGGCCGAGCAAGGCTTCCCCTACAGGAACCTGCATGATGCGTCCGGTACGTTTTACTTGATCGCCTTCCTTGATTTCAGTGTAAGGGCCGAGGATTACGACACCTACATTGCTTTCTTCCAAGTTCAGCGCCAGGCCTACGACACCATTGGAGAACTCTACGAGCTCACCGGCCATGACGTTGTCGATGCCGTGAACGCGGGCAATACCGTCGCTAACTTGAATAACGGTACCAACTTCGGATACCTCGATCTCTGATTTATATTGTTCAATTTGACTTTTAATCAGCGTACTGATTTCTTCAGGTCTGATACTCAAGTGTCTTCACCCCTATCTACTGTGCTCGTCTATTAAAAGACTGTTCAAGCCGTTCCAGCTTCCCTGCCAAACTTCCGTCATACAGCTTGTCGCCGATCATGACTTTGATGCCGCCGAGCAGGCTCTTATCAACCACGTTATTCACGCGAATTTTCTTGTTAGCCAAAACTCCAAATTGTGCAGCAACGATTTCCCGTTCCTGCTCACTCAGCGGATAAGTGGAGTACACCGTAGCATCCGCAATTCCAAGGCTTTCGCCTTCGATCCGAATATAGCTATCCAGAAGATCTGAAAGGAGATCAGCTCTGCCCCGCTCAATGAGCAGTTCAATCGTATTCACGACCGGCTGGGATACTTTACCTTGAAGGGCTTTCTTCAGCACATCCACTTTCACGGAGACGGAAATGTTAGGCGCGGAGATAAACTTCTGTACATCGTCGCTTTGAAGAGCCTCTACGACGCTTTTCAGCTCCTGCTCGACTTCCAGTGTTTTCTGCTGCTGCGCAGCCACTTCAAACAGCGCCTTTGCATAACGCTTGGCTGCTAGTGTTTCCCGGCTCATGGTCTGCCTCCTACCTCTTTAAGGTATTTGTCCACGAGCTCTTCCTGCGCGCTGTCGCTGCTTACTTCCTTCTCAAGCAGCTTGGAAGCGATCTTCACGGAGACGGCGCCAACTTCGTCGCGCAGCTCCTGAACCGCTTTTTTCTTCTCATTAGCGATATCGCGGACAGCTTCTTCTTTAAGGCGCGTTGCTTCTTCTCTTGCTTCAGCCATTAACTGATCAGCCTGTTTGCCGCTCGTTTTCTTGGACTGTTCGATAATTTCGTATGCTTCCTTGCGAGCGGCTTCGAGGGCTTGCTTCTGCTCCTCTACGTAAGCGACTGCCTGCTCGCGGGTTTGCGAAGCTTCGTTCATCTGCTGCATCACCAGCTCACGGCGTTTCTCCATGACGGAAAAAAGCGGTCCGAAAGCATATTTGTTGAGAAGCAGATAGAGAATCACGAATGCAATGATCGCGAGTACAAAAGACGCGTAGTTAATACTCAAATCTAGTCACTCCTTTCCGGTGCACGTACACTGCCGTTCACTCTCGCTTCCTACAGATTAAAATCTGGCGACTAAAAAGAAGGCGTGGATGGCCGTGGCCCTCCCCGCCAAACCCTGCATGGTATTATGCGCCTGCGTAGAACAGGAACGCGAGTACGACACCGATGATTGGAATGGCTTCGACCAGACCGACACCGATAAACATTGTTGTTTGCAGAGATGATTTCGCTTCCGGCTGACGGGCGATACCTTCAACCGTTTTACTGATGATCATACCGTTACCAAAACCTGCGCCAAGCGCGGCCAGACCTACTACGATGGCTGCTGCCAAATATGCCATAACTCCCATTTGTAAATCCTCCTTAGAGATTGTTTAGTTGTATGAATTTATGATTAGTTAAGAGTGAAGCCTAACTCCAAGCTTAACTTTGAACCTAATGATCTTCATGCGATTCCGTCAATTGTGAAATATAAACCATGGTCAGTATCGTAAATACGAAGGCTTGGATGGCTCCTATGAAAACACTGAAGCCCTGCCATACAACCAGCCCGAGTATCGATGCAACCCAGCCCACGGCACCTAACGCGCCCAATTTCAGCAGAACGGAGATCAGAACCTCGCCCGCAAAAATGTTGCCGAATAGACGCATGCCCTGCGTGAGCAATTTGGCTAATTGCTCCATAAGATTGATCGGGAAGAAGAACCAGTAAGGCTGAAAATAATGTTTGAAGTAACTCTTCGTATTTTTCGTCATTCCGAGGAAATGCGACAGCACGAATACTATAAGCGCGAGCGCCATCGTGACGGAAGCGTCAGCTGTCGGTGATTTCCACCATGCCACGCCCACTTCCTCAATTCCCGGTTTGTCGGCAAATTCCTTCGTCACGGAGACAATCTCCTTGCCGAAGATATGGGCATGCTCCGGACTATGGTAGTCGGTAACGATGCCGAACGGCAAACCAAGCATGTTTGCTACGAAGATAAACATGATGAACGTAAGGCCGAGAGACAGGAAGTGTTTCCCTTTCTTCCAATCCATCGTGCTTGTAATCAAACCCTGCACGAATTCAACTGCCCATTCCATGAAGTTTTGCATCTTGCCAGGATTTTCGACCGACAAATTTCGAGTTGCCAGCTTGGCAATCACAAACACGATAACGCAAGTCACAATGAGCATCAGGATAATGGAAAGGTCAAATTCAATGCCGCCCAATTCTATAATCGGCGATTTATGCATATGTTTCTCACCCCTTTCTCAGTTGACAATCTACTCTTGTTTACGAGAGAATCGAATTCCTATGAATAAGAGAAGGAACTGCGACAAGACCAGGGTAGACGCAACGGCGTACAAATTGAACTTATCCGGCTTTTGGTACGCAAGTACGATCGCCAGCACGCTCACCGCTGCACGGGTCATGAACCCTATGTTCACCATTTTGCTTTCTCCGCTCAACGCTTGATCTGTTACTTTCCGTACTTTGTAGCTTAGATAAAAGCTGTTGAGCAGACTGACGCATGCGCCCAGCGCCATGCCCAGCGCAATGCTGCGGTATTCCGGGAAGAAAGCAGCCCCCATAAAGCAAAGGGCAATGAAATAAAGTGTGGTTCTGGTCAATACCCTCCGGTATTTCCATAATTCATTCATCACTTTCCCCCATTACTGCCTTGGTAATCATAAAAACGCTTACGCCACCGATAAGAAGCCCGAGAAGCACGCCGAAGGCGATCCAAAGCCCGGAACCTCCCCAGATCTTGTCCAGCCAGGAGCCTAAATAAAAGCCCCCCAAAGTACATGCTGCCAGATCTATTCCGATTGCGCTTACAAGCCCCATATATTTCATAGGTCTCGCAGCGTTTTTATTGGTTTTTTGTGGCTTTTCAGGTTTACTCATTGTAAGTCCACCCTCATAATCCCAGTTAATTTTACTGAATCCAACAAGAGTTTGTCAATTGAGCAAATCCATATCATTTCAGCCTGAAAATATGAAAAAAATCATAGCAGGGCGCCTTAATTCCGTTAAAACCGTACAGTTTAACTGTATGCTCTGCGTTTCGCTCCAAGAATATGGGGCGGTATTAATTTGTGAACATTTTGTGAAATTGCTCCGGAGCGTCTTCTCTAATCCCAAAATGATGCAAAATCGCCTGGACAATCCGTTGCGACGCTTTGCCGTCACCATATGGATTAGCCGCCTTGCTCATCGAATCGTAAAGCGTCTGATCCGTCAGCAATGCTCTGGTTCGCTCGTAAACATTTTGCTCATCCGTTCCTACCAATTCGAGTATGCCTGCATCAATACCTTCCGGACGTTCGGTCGTATCGCGGAGCACGAGCACGGGGACACCAAATGAAGGGGCTTCCTCCTGAAGTCCACCCGAGTCTGTCAAAATCAGGTGGGTGTGCGGGTAGAAATTATGCAAATCCACCACATCCAACGGATCGATCAGCTTGATTCTCGGATGTCCGCCAAGAACGGCATGCGCCGGTTCCTTGACTGCTGGGCTTGGATGCACCGGATAAACGATGGCGATATCCTCAAATTCATCGGCAATTCGTTTGACCGCCCGGAAAATATTCATATGCGGCTCGCCTTGGGATTCACGGCGGTGCGCTGTCATGAGAATGAGCTTTTTGCCGGCCGCCCACTCCAGCACCGGGTGTTGGTAGTCGGGCTGTACCGTATATTGAAACACATCCGTTACGGTGTTGCCTGTGACATATATTCTTGATTCATTTTTGTTCTCTTTTCTCAGGTTGCCCGCAGACCACTGCGTAGGGGCAAAATGAAGGTCGGCCAAAACGCCTGTAAGCTGGCGATTCATCTCTTCCGGATAAGGCGAAAGCTTATTCCAGGTCCGGAGACCCGCTTCCACATGACCCACCTGGATTTGCTGCAGGAAAGACGCGTAGCTTGCCAGGAAAGTCGTCAGCGTATCGCCATGCACAAGCACGATATCCGGCTTCGCCTCTTGAAGCACGGGCTCTAACCCTTCCAGCACGCGAATGGTAATTTCATTCAATGTTTGACGGTCCTTCATGACATCCAGATCATAGTCCGGTTTGATTTTAAATACTTCGAGAACCTGATCAAGCATTTGGCGGTGTTGGGCGGTAACGCAGACCACCGATTCGATATGTTCCGGATGTTTTTCGAGCTCCAGAATGAGCGGGGCCATCTTGATGGCCTCCGGACGGACGCCGAAGATGGTCATTACTTTTATTTTTGACATAAAATACAACCCTCTTTTCGCTTACTTGGTTCCGTACAAACGGTCTCCCGCATCGCCAAGGCCTGGTACGATATACCCATGGTCGTCCAATTTTTCATCGAGCGCGGCAACGTAAATATCCACATCGGGATGAGCTTCCTGAACGGCCTTGACACCTTCCGGCGCGGCAATCAGATTCATCATTTTAATTTGGGTACAGCCCCGTTTTTTCAAAACGTCAATCGCTGCAATCGCGGATCCGCCCGTCGCGAGCATCGGATCGATCACGATCAATTCACGTTCGGTTACGTCTGTGGGCAGCTTTGTATAATATTCCACAGGCTGCAGCGTTTCCGGATCGCGGAACAAGCCGACATGGCCTACCTTAGCTGCAGGAATCAGTTTTAAAACGCCGTCAAGCATGCCAAGACCCGCACGCAGGATCGGAATCAGTCCAAGCATACGTCCGGCGAGAACTTTGCCGTCCATTTCGGCGACAGGTGTTTGAACTTTTACAGTTTCAAGCGGAATCTCGCGCGTAATCTCATAAGCCATTAAAGAAGCAACTTCATCAACAAGTTCACGAAAATCCTTTGTGTTTGTTTGTACATCACGGATAAAAGTCAGCTTGTGTTGAATCAAGGGGTGATCGCAAATCACCAATTTTCCCATTGTTTTGTCCCTCCGGTAATTGTAAGTCTTGAGTAGCTGCCAGTGCCGGTTTGCGCTTACGTAAATACGTGCAGGTAGCATCCATTTCATAATGGATTCATTCGAGTATTTGAAGCCGGATATATCAATTCCAAATCGTTTCCGATCCATATCCAGCCTGAATCCAGGCAACCAACGACATTATGAAATGGATTCAGTGCACAAATCTTTTATATTATATCATTCCCTTAAATGAAATTGCACCTTGGCCCAATATGTTTTATTTTCGCCATAATCCGGAGATATCTAAACCTTTTCAGGCCCATAAACCGTTGGAGAATACCTGCCGTTTGAGCAAATCGCATCCAGCCCTGCGCACTTACTTGTTGACCTAAAAACCGAAGAAAAGAAAAACGTCTATCGATTATATTTCTAAAAAGACAGACCGCTTTTAGCGGAAGCTTTTCATGCGATTTTAGAATGCTGAAGCTCCGCTTAAAACTTATAGATTCTATAATCTAACCAAAAGAGCTGCCCCCGGCCAACCGACCTTAGAGACAGCTCCTCTTTCCTATATAAAGAACAGGATCAATTAGGCATATCAAAAAAAGTGAATCAGAATTGCATGGAAAATGCCCGTCATTACGCTATCAGACTAATCGAATGCTCTATTCTTTTTTGATCGCGCCTTAATAGTTCAGTTCCGGGTACAGCGGATATTGATCCGTCAATTCCTTCACCATCGCGGCAGCCTTTGAAAGCACAGTGTCGTCTTTAGGCTGTTTCAGCGTCATGGCGATGATCTTGCCAATCTTCACCATCGCGGCTTCATCCATGCCACGCGAGGTTACGGCCGGCGTACCGATCCGGATTCCGCTGGTTACGAACGGGCTGGTCGGATCAAATGGAATCGCATTTTTATTAACCGTAATGCCGATGGAATCGAGAACCTTCTCGGCGTCTTTACCCGTGATGTTGACGCTGCGGGTATCCACCAGCATCAAGTGGTTGTCCGTTCCGCCGGAAACCAGGTTCAGTCCTTCGCTAACAAGCGTTTCAGCCAGTACTTTGGCGTTTTTCACGATATTTCCGGCATAGGTCTTGAAGGAAGGATCAAGGGCTTCGCCAAGCGCCACGGCTTTCGATGCAATCACATGCATGAGCGGTCCGCCTTGGGTGCCCGGGAATACCGCCTTGTCGATCGCTTGCGCCCACGGTTGTTTGCACAGAATCAAGCCGCCGCGCGGACCGCGCAATGTTTTATGCGTTGTGGTCGTGACGAAATGGGCATGCGGCACAGGGCTTGGATGAAGGCCTGCGGCAACCAGACCCGCAATATGAGCCATATCGACCATAAACAGCGCCCCCACATCATTCGCGATGGAAGCTAAGGCTTCGAAATCAATGATGCGCGGATACGCACTGGCGCCGGCTACGATCATGCGCGGACGATGTTTGAAAGCCGCTTTGCGGACTTCATCGTAATCGATCAGGAAGCTGTCTTCCTGCACGCCATAGGCCACGAAATTGTACAAAAGGCCGGAAGCGTTGACAGGGCTGCCGTGAGTCAGATGGCCGCCATGGGCAAGATTCATGCCCAGCACTGTATCGCCGGGTTTAATGGCCGCAAGATATACAGCCATGTTCGCTTGTGCGCCGGAATGCGGCTGAACGTTGGCATGCTCTGCTCCAAACAGCTCCTTAGCCCGGTCGCGGGCGATCGTTTCTACGATATCGACGCGTTCGCAGCCGCCGTAGTAACGTTTGCCAGGATAACCTTCCGCATATTTATTCGTGAGGACAGAGCCCATTGCTTCCATAACCGCTTCGCTGACGATATTCTCCGAAGCGATCAGTTCGATATTGTTCCGCTGGCGTTTCAGCTCCAAATCCATGGCATCCAATACAGCCGGGTCTTTCTTACGCAATTGATCCATCATTCCTTGTTCCTCCCTTAGGTTATCTGTTCTTGTACGATTAATCGCAAAGATGAGCATCGCCCTCTTTCGGCTGCACATCCAGCGTATAGACCGCCCGCTCTCCGCCGATCAGCTTCGGCCGGGTAAAAGCAGCATTGACGCGTGCCTTTCCAATATAACGTACCTGCGTCCGGTAAGGAACGGCCACACGCCGCAAATGCATGCCGATCAGCGTCTCCCCGATATCGATCCCCGCATCCGCTTCGATCGTTTCGGCGAGGCAAGGTTCCTTCATGGCACGGTAAGCGCCGCTGGCCATGGAACCCCCGGCTTTGGGAATCGGCACGGCCGCCACTTCGGTCAGACGCAGTCTGTTCAGCAAGGACCGTTCCATCACCAATGCGCGGTTCAAGTGTTCGCAGCACTGATAGGCTACCTCAAAACCAAATTCGTCCTGAACCTCGCGGATTCCTGCCAGCAGCTCATTTGCCACTTCAATCGCACCCGAGGTGCCGATCCGATGCCCGGCCACCTCGCTGGTACTGGTTCCGACAACGACAACCTTGCCCGGCCCGAGCCCCGCATGCTTGGCTAACTCACGTAAAACGCTTGATGCCTGCTCCCTGATTGACACTCCCGATGCAATGCGTTGTTCAGAATTTTCCATGGCGAATACCTCCTTATTGCTGCAGATAGCGGCTTTCGATCGCCTTGATCTTGTTGACGCGTCCGATATGCCGCTCGCCTTCGCTAAATGGCGTACCGATCCAAATTTGTGTTATCTCCCGGGCAAGGCCAGGCCCGATGACCCGTTCGCCCATCGCCAACACATTCGAGTCGTTATGCTCTCTGGTTGCTTTCGCCGAAAATGTATCATGAACAAGCGCGCAGCGGATGCCTGGTACTTTGTTGGCGGCGATGCTCATGCCGATGCCGGTACCGCAAATCAGAATGCCGCGATCAGCTTCACCCGTGACAACCTGCTCGCATACAGGCAGGGCGTAGTCGGGATAATCCACGGAATCAGCGCAGCTGCATCCCACATCCACAACCTCATGTCCCATTTCCTGAATGACGGCGATGATGTCTTCTTTTAAACGTACTCCCGCGTGGTCTGTTCCGACAGCAATCTTCATCTTTTGAAAAACCTCCCTGAATTTCGTGCTTTTGTGATTTCTCATACCATTATACCCTATTTTGAAGTCACAAGACGAAAATCCCCCGGCAAGAAGAATCTTTCTGAATCCTTCCCGCATGCTTGGCGGAGACCCGCTCAAAATACAAAAAAGAGCAGTCCGCGGATATCCGCAGAATTGCTCTTTTGCCCAGGCGACCGGCCGTATATTCCGATGCTCCATCGTGGTTGATCCACATTTGTCGCCAGTTACACCGGAACCGAAGTTTTTCACAATCATCATAAAGCATTCGCTGCCGAAATGCAACGGCTGCGAGGCGAAAGAACGCTTCATTTTTCAACTTCCTGCTTTCACCGGCGGGTAAGCAAAGAAAAAGTTACTCTTCATTCCATTTATCCAACAAACGTTCAATGGCCGTGCGGATTTCCGCCGCCGCCATATCGTAATCCTCGCGGGTGCCGCCGAAGGGGTCCGATATATCAAAGCTCGGGATACGCTGCTGAATTTCAATCAGACTTTCCCGTTCCTCATCGCTCAAATCCTGTCCAAGGGACCGCTTAACCTCCCAGGTCGCATACAGGCCGTCCAGCTCCTTGAGATCATTCAGCACACCCGGATCGTTCTCGGCATATTCCTTCAGCGTAAACACTTTGCCCGCTGCCTCCGGAAAACTCCGGATCACATGCTGCTTATGCCCCTGAGTCAGCGTGAGAATCAAATCGGACCAACGCACCGCTTCCTGGCTTAAAGCTTTGGATGTCAAACATTCATCGATATGATGATCCCGCAAAACCGCTTCCGCATGCCGGGACATCGGCATCCCGTCCATGGCGGCAACACCGGCTGAACGCGCCTCCACCCCGAGCCCGCGTTCCTTCGCCATTTTGCGGAGAAGAGCTTCCGCCATCGGGCTGCGGCACGTGTTCCCTGTACACACAAACAAAATATGCTTCACGCTTTACGCACCTCCCGGATTATTCTTTGGCGTTTATTGTATCAGAAGATAAATGCGAGGCCAAATGCCAGCAGGATCGCACCTCCCAGCGCCTCCCCGTAATCGCCCAAATTGCGGCCGGCCCTCCGCCCAAGCAAAAGCCCAAGCACCGACATGAGTCCACCAAAGAAACCAAAAGCAAGCACGGTCAGAACCAAATTGCTCCGGAACATGCCTAAGGAAACCCCAACGGAAAAAGAATCCACGCTCACGCTTAAGGCAAATAAAATCATCCCCGGCAGCGAACGGTGGTCGATCATGCGGATTTCCCCGCCTTTAAACGAATTCCATACCATATGAATCCCGAGCAGGATCAACAGCCCTCCCGCGGCGTACGTTGTCACCTGTCCCAGCAGGGAGCTGACATAATGACCGGTAAACATGCCTAAAAGCGGCATAACGATATGGAAAATTCCAATCAGCAGACTGATCTTCAGCACATGCAGCAAACGGATTCCCTTCATGCCGATCCCGATGCCCAGAGAAAATGCGTCCATTCCCAAAGCAGCGGCCATAATCAAAATCGCAATCAGCTGCCCCAAATCGGCAGATGTCTCAAGCATTTGAACGCCCCCAAGTCCGTTAGGTTCTTGTACAAACATATGCGGACAAGAGGACAAACATGACTTGTACATGCGGTCAAGCTTTGGATGTGCGGCATGCATGGCGTGCCGTTACCACCGAACGGTGAGAAGACAAGCATGGACTTGCACATCAGGTAAAGTTAACGCGCCTGACTTTCGAGACGAATCACGGTTTGACCCGCGGCTTTGCGGAGCCGGTTCATAATCGCTGCCCCAAGGCCGTCCTCCGGGCAAGCCTCAGCCAAAATAAAATCGATATGCTCCTCATCCATGCGCCGCAGGGCAGCATACAGCCGGTGCGCGGCCGTGCCCAAATCGGACAGGCTGCCGAGGGTTTCGACGCAATCGGCATGATAGCGGCTGATATGCTCGTCAAATGCGAGCACACCCGTCCGTTCCCCGCGTGCCTCTGCTTCCTGCAAACTGCGGCTGATCCAATCGGATACCTCAGCGGCTGATTCCCCGGCAACGATGCTCAGCGTGCCTTGCGGCGCATAATGGGTATATTTCATCCCTGGCGCCCGGGGAGCCGGAATATCCCCGCTCCCAGCTTCCGCCATCAGCGCAGGGTCCATTTTTACGGGGGCTCCGGCAACCTGCGCCAACTGCTCCAACGTCACCCCGCCGGGGCGCAATACGGTAACGCTCCCATCATCCAACACCTGGACGACTGTCGATTCCAGGCCAACGCCCGTCGCGCCGCCATCGACGATACCGTCAATGGAACCGGCCAGATCCTCCAGCACATGGCTGGCGAGCGTGGGGCTTGGACGCCCGGAACGGTTCGCGCTCGGAGCCGCTACCGGGCAGCCGGATGCCTCGATCAAGGCAAGCGCCACCGGATGGTCCGGCATGCGGATGCCTACGGTATCAAGCCCTGCCGTTACGCGATGTGACAGTACGCCCGGCTTAACCGGCAGCACAACCGTCAGCGGACCAGGCCAGAAAGCATCCATTAGCTTTCGAGCTGCAGGATTTACCTGCTTAACCAGCCCATCCAGTTGGGAAACCTCGGATATATGTACAATAAGCGGATTATCCGACGGTCTCCCTTTGGCTGCAAATACCGCTTCAACCGCCGATGTCAAACGCGCGTCCGCGCCGAGGCCGTAGACGGTTTCGGTCGGAAACGCGATCACACCGCCGCCGCGAAGCGCATCCGCAGCTTCCTTCAGCCCTTCTCTCAATTTGCCCGGATCGGCCATCATCTCCGGATCGATCCGCCAGTATGGAGTGGATGGCCGGTCCGTCCCGTTTTCATTGTGTGTAAGCGCCATTTCTATCCCGTCTTTCTATCGATTAATGATCCGCATATTCGAAGAACCTTCTTCAAACACACGATAACCTGAGATGTCATTATCAAGAATGAGAAAAGCCAGCATGCAGCAATATACCGCGTTCTGGCTGTGCCTCAGCGTGTTCGTAAACCGTTCGAAAAGCTGCTTTACATATGTTTTTATACGCTTTGAACAGCAGCAACTCGCAATAACAAAAATTCCTGCGTTTATGCAACTATTTCGAGTTTTTTTATTGAAATTTGAATAAATTCCTGCAAAAGTGCATCTTTTCATCAGGTATTCTGCCAATTCGGCTTGCAAAACCGGAAATACTTGCACTTTTGCATGCTTTTCATTTAGAGCAGGAAAATTCCGGGAAAAAGATGCAGTTTTGCAAGTTTTTAAGTTACTTGATTTTGTCCTGCCGGTTTTCACATCCACTTAACAGCCGCTATTTCGCAATTACCTGCTTTAAAGCCACTTAACTTCGAACTACTACTATTTCGCAACTACCGGATTTTAAAGCCACTTAACTTCGGACAACTACTATTTCGCAATTACCGGATTTTAAAGCCACTTAACTTCGGACAACTACTATTTCGCAATTACCTGCTTTAAAGCCACTTAACTTCGAACTACTACTATTCCGCAATTACCTGCTTTAAAGCCACTTAACTTCGAACTACTACTATTCCGCAATTACCTGTTTTAAAGCCTCTTAACTTCGGACAACTACTATTCCGCAATTAGCGGATGTTAGTCTGCTTTATTTTCAAATACTGGCTTTCTAGCGATAGATTTAACCAGCCGCTGTATTTCCAATCACCCGATTTTTCAACTAATGTATTTCCAACCTACTTTATTTCCAGCCGCCTTGTTTCCAACCGCCTTGTTTCCAACCGCCATATTTCCAAATTGACCCATTTTAAACTATATAAGTTAAACCAATGATTTTGCACGGATAAGGGCAGCCGGTTGAAATGTTCTTTCGATCGCTGTTGCTCCCAGATTTCATTGATTTAAACTCATTCATGGTCGAAATCCGCTCACAAAGCATACTCCTACGATGCTAGCTTTCCTGTGAAAAAGCTTTTAGCCGAACGACTCGCTTCTCCCTAGATCTTTCTCCCTCTTGCCTATTTCTTATCCTTTTATTTTGTTCAACTTATTGTAGACGCCGGTCCATTAATTTCTTCAAGATTTTATTCAAACATTGCATTTACATAATCAACAATTTAACTAACAATTTATACACAGTTCTAGTTTTCTATCTATCGCAAGCAATTCCGCCAAAATCCTGATCTCTTTCACAACTCCGCTCACTCCCCCTAAAACAGGGATTTAAACCAACCGATGATCCCCTCAAACAGATCCCAAAGGAAAAACCGCACTTCCGGTTCGGAAGCCTTGGCCGGCGTCAATCCTTCAGCCCCTGGCGTCTGACCTTTCGCTTTTGCCGGGCTGTATGCCGTTTGTTCCTGGGGCCCCGAAATCAACCGCGAAGCATGAGCTTCACTTTTTGGGGTGTTTTTAGCCTGAACGTTCTTCCTCGTTGCCTTGCCTGCCTCTGCATCGCCCTTCCCCTTACCTGTCTCTGCCTTGGCCGCTGCAGGCTCTGCCACAGCATCGCCGCTGCCTGCATCGATAAAGCAAAGCGGCGGGAACAGCACACACCACCAGTTTTGGCCCTTACCTGCGCCAAGCGTAATCCGCAGCGCTTCATAGTTTCCTGCCGGATACAAGGTGCCGCCGTATAATTTCGTCGGGAACGGAACAACCCCCAGCTCCACCTGATAATCGTAACCGATGCCCTTCTTCTCGAGTTCTTTTCCTACCAAATCATTTAATTCCGGAAGATGGCGGCGAATCGTCTCGCGCGCATCATCCAGACTTTGCGGATTTTCCAGGTCCTGAACCCAGCTGTTCATCTGATCGACTACCCTATCCCGGATTTGGCGCTTGACAAGCTGATCATCGGGATTATCGGAATTCGCCAAAATGCGAAGACGGATGGAATCCTGCGGAATCGGTCCCCCGGCTACAGCCGCGTCCGTTTTTTGAGCTTCCCAGGTCATTGCCAACATAAACATTATACAAAAAATAATGGCGGTATTCTTTACCAAAGACCGGAGACGGTCTTGCTTTTGCTGATCTTGAAACATGCCGTTTCAGCCCCCTCTATCGAATCCTTCTATGATACTGACCAGTATGTCCGGATCTGATAGAGTTTAAACCTTGCGGTTTCTATGAAACTAGCATAATCAACGAAACGGACCGTTCCTCCAGCATCTCGTTAAAAGATCCGGCGAACGGTCCCTGTTCATATTTTCAAAAAATCAGGCTTAAGCCTCTTTGGTCTTGGCTGATGTCATCTTGGATGCCGTCGGCACGATAATATCATCGCTAACTTCATGGCCGTGAACGCGCACGCTCAAGGCGACCCCAATGCTTGCCACATTGATAATAAGCGAGGTGCCGCCGTAGCTGATAAAAGGCAGCGTAATCCCGGTCAGCGGCATCAGCCCGATAAAGGCGCCGATATTTTCAAAAATCTGATAGAGCATCATCGACACGATCCCGACAATAAGCAAAGGCCCGGCTCGGTCTCGGCACTCCAGACAGATCAAGATCATGCGGTGGATCAAAATGAAATACAGCAGCAGCACGACAGATGCGCCGACAAAACCGAATTCCTCGGCAATTTCCACAAAAATGGAGTCGGAATACGTATATGGAACGCGGCCCGATTGCACCGATGAGCCCTTCATGTAACCTTCGCCCATCATGCCGCCGGAGGCGATCGCCAGTTTGGCGTTTTTCGTATGGTACGAGGCCTTTGGCGTCGCTTTGTCCGGAACCAGCCAAGGGTCGAGCCGTTCGGTCCAGTGCTCCCGGCCGATGCTTTTCATAAAGTTCTCGATATTATCGTGAAAATGGATATACGAGAAAATGCCGCCTACGGCAACGGCCCCCAATATGATTAAGGCAAGAAAAGCATGCAGGAACTTAATATTGCCAACCCACAATAAACCAAGCAGGATCAATACATAACTGAGCGCATTCCCGAGGTCATTCTGGATCATAACAAGCGCAAAGGGAATAAACGTCAACCCGCCGATCGGCAGCACATCCCTCCATAAGGATAGCTTGGCCTTGGGCCTTTTCATCAACAAGTACGTCAAGAAAATGATCAGTATGAGCTTAAACAGCTCGGCAGGCTGAAGACTGAAGCTCCCGATCTGAAACCAGCCTTGGGCCCCGTTGACGTCCGATCCGAAGAAATTGACCGCGATCAGCAGCGCAATCCCGAACAAATAGATATACAGCGCGTATTTGATGAGCCATTTATAATCCAATAGAATGAGCCCAAAAAAGATCACAAAGGCCAATATATAGAAATATAGCATTTTGATGTGGGAGCCTTCGAACTTGGTTCCCATCGTCACGCTGTATATTGCCATAATACTGATGCCCATAAAAATAAAAAGTATGAACACGATGACATAATCCACTTTTTTCAGCTTCTGAAGCATGTGCTATCCCCCTGTAGCAGGGCCTCTACGCCCTATCTTGCCTTGATGCCTATTAAACTCACCTGTCTATTGTATAGGAATAGCAGTACCATATTCAATTCCTGATAAATCCTTTACGAATGCGCTGCAAGGTTTTTCCAAACCAACTTCCTTGAACAGGCTGCCCGGGAAGCGGAAACGCCTCCTCTTCTTCCTGGCCGTGGATCCGGATGCTCATCACGATGCCGACGCTCATCATATTGATGAGCAGCGAGGTTCCCCCATAACTGATGAAAGGAAGCGTGATGCCTGTCAGCGGCATCAGCCCGATAAAGGCGCCGATATTGATGAAAATCTGATAGACGAACATGGAAATAATCCCCGTAATCAGATAGGGTCCCGCCCTGTCGCGGCAGTCAGCCGCAATCAGGATCATCCGGTGAATAAGAATGAAATAAAGCAAGAGCAGCACCGAAGAGCCGATAAATCCGTACTCCTCCGCAATTTGCACGAATATGGAATCGGCATAAGCCAGCGGAACCCGTTCGGACTGAATCGTCGTCCCTTTCATGTACCCCTTGCCTTCAATACCGCCTGAGCCGATGGCCAGCAGCGCGTTATAAGTCTGCCAGCTGACGTCGCGGGAAGCAAGGTCGGGCACAAGCCATGGATCAAAACGAGCGATCCAGTGTTTTTTGCCGAGTTTCTCGCCGATAAACTCGACCGCCTTGTCATGATAATGGATATATGCCTGAATACCGCTGAATATAGCGGCAAAGGCGATGGCCAGAGCAATAAAGGCTTGGGTGTACTTGATGTTGCCGATCCAAAGCAGCCCTGCCAGAATGACCATGTAACTGAGCGCATTGCCCAGGTCGTTTTGCGCCATTACGAGCAGCCACGGCACAAACGTCACGATGCCCAGCGGCACGACGTCGCGCCAAAAGAGCAGCTTGCTGCGCCTCTTTCGCAGCAGCATAGCAGAAATGAAAATAATGAGGAACAGTTTAAACAGCTCCGCAGGCTGCAAACTCAATCCGCCCGGAAGCGTCATCCATCCTCTTGCCCCGTAATACTCATTGCCGACGAACAAGACCAGTACCAGCAGCGCAAGACCAAAAAGATAGATGTACAATGCATACTTGATCAGCAGCTTATAGCTGACCAAGGAGAAACCCAAAAACGCGACAAAACCGACAACATAATAAATAGCCATACGCTGCGCATAATGCCCGATTTTTTCCCTGCCTACAGTCACGCTGTAAATGGAAAACAGACTGATGGCCATTAGCGCCAGCAAGACCAATATGATCGACATATCCATTCGTTTGAATTTCTGCAGCATGCCCCGTCCTCCAATTGATTTCGGGATTCAAAGCGATCAACCCCGACCTTGAATACCTCTATTGTAATTTAAACCGGAAGCAAAGGAAAATTACCGCGTTACGTTAGAGATGCCAAGTACATGGCGCTCGATGCCAGCCAGGTCCGGGACGATGACAATCTCGTCCCAATGGCCCGCCGCGCGCAGGAGTGCTGCCACATCCTGCGCCTGCCCCTGCCCGAGCTCAAAGGCGATGAGCCGGGGCGGGGCCTGGAGCAGCGCCAGCTGCTCCATCATGATGCGGTACGGCGCGAGGCCGTCTGTACCGCCATCCAGTGCTGTGCGCGGCTCATGGTCGCGCACCTCCCGCTGCAGGCCGGCAATGTCGGCCGCAGGGATGTACGGCGGGTTGGACACCACGATGTCCAACCGCTCGCCCGCAAACGGCTCGAGCAGGTTGCCTTCGCGGAAGGCAACCTGGGCGCCGTTTGCGGCGGCGTTGCGCGCGGCCACTTGCAGCGCGCCAGCCGAGATGTCGCTGGCGCGGACATGCCAGCGCGGGGCCTGCAGCGCCAGCGTGACCGCGATGGCGCCGCTGCCTGTGCCGATGTCGGCGCACGCGAGCGGACGCTCGGCGCCGTCATCGCAGGTGGCGCCGCCGCTTGGCGCGGCGCCCTGCGGCCACAGCCGTTTGGCCTGCGTCAGCACGGCCTCCACGAGCAGCTCCGTTTCCGGCCGCGGAATCAGCACGGCCGGCGTTACCTCAAACGGGATGCCGTAGAATTCCTGCATCCCGATAATGTATTGCGCCGGCTCCCCGGCGCCGCGGCGCGAAACCGCCCGCTCCCATGCCTCACGCCGTTCGGCGGGAAATTGCTCGGGCAGTGCCATGTAATAGGCAGCCCCTTCAAGCTGCAGCACATGCTCAAGCAGCAGCTGGGCGCTGCGCTGCGGCTCCGTCACGCCGCACGCGCTTAAAAAAGAGGAAGCCTCTACATAGGCTTCCCGTATCGTTAGCTTTGGCGTCATCACGAATGTGGTTTCTTGCAAAGCATTATTCCCCTTTTTCCATCAATTCCGCCTGCTCGGCAATATTCAGCGCGGAGATGATTTCCTCGATTTCACCGTTCATCACTTGATCGAGTTTATGCAGCGTCAGGCCGATGCGGTGATCCGTTACCCGGCTTTGCGGGAAATTATAGGTGCGGATCCGCTCGCTTCGGTCTCCCGTACCGACTTTGCTTTTGCGCTCGCCGGCATATTTCGCTTCTTCTTCCTGGCGTTTCATATCGAAGATACGGGCGCGCAGCACCTGCAGCGCCTTTTCTTTGTTCGAGTTTTGCGATTTGCCGTCCTGACAGGTTGCAACGATTCCCGTCGGAATATGCGTAACCCGCACGGCGGATTTGGTCGTGTTGACGGATTGTCCGCCCGCGCCGCTGGAACAGAAGGTATCCACGCGGATATCCTTGTCTAGAATTTCGATATCGATATCCTCAACCTCCGGCATAACAGCTACCGTGGAAGTCGACGTATGGATCCGTCCGCCTGATTCCGTCGTCGGAATACGCTGTACGCGATGCGCGCCGCTTTCGTATTTCATCTTGCTGTAAGCGCCGCGTCCGTTGATCATGAAGATCACTTCCTTGAAGCCGCCGAGATCATTGGTATTGGCATCCATCAGCTCGACCCGCCAGCCTTGACTGTCGGCATAACGGGTGTACATGCGGTACAAATCGGACGCAAACAACGCCGCTTCATCGCCGCCGGCCGCGCCGCGGATTTCCACGATCACGTTTTTGTCATCATTCGGATCTTTCGGAAGCAATAGAATGCGGATGCGCTCTTCCAGCTCCGCCCGGCGGGCGGAAAGCTCCTCGATTTCCATTTTCACCATTTCGCGCATTTCGTCATCCAGTTTTTCGCCCTGCATGATTTTGGCTGCTTCCAGCTCTTCCGTTACAGTTTTATATTCATTGTAAGCCTCATAGGCGGGCTGTAAATCTGATTGTTCTTTGGAATATTCCCGAAGTCGCTTGCTGTCATTTACAACATCTGGATCACACAGCAGCTCGCTCAGTTTTTCATAGCGGTCTGCCAAGGCTTGCAATCGGTCCAACAAGGGGGTTCACCTCTCCTGTTTTTTATTATATCGAACCCCGCAAAGTAATCGGAATAAGCTTCAGAGGCCATTACGTCACTTTGTGGGGTTATTTTAAGTGCTTTCAGTAATGAATGAAGAAAACGCCGTTCATCCCTTTCATTAAACCATGGACAGACGACTTTTTATTATACCATGAAACATATATATTTACCAGTTATCAATTGGGTGAGAAAATGTTCTTAGTCGCCTTATTGACTTCATGATCCAGGCACAGGATATTTATTATTGCTTTTAGATAAAGGCCCCGATTTTATAAAAATAACTGCATCTGTGTCCGTTATAAATCATAATGCTCGAAATTGACCTTCATACCGGCCGCTGTGTCTGTTAGAGAATCACAGTGGGTAATTACCTCAATAGCATTCGCTGTACCCATTAGAAACCATGATGGTGAAATTCCCTCAATAGCGGCCGCTATGTCTGTTGGAGGCTAAGTGCTTGCCCCCATTATGGTCATTTAGCAGTGAACAAGAGTTCCAATTAGATTTTACCCGCACCTAACGGACACCATGGACGCTAATTGGCCCAAAACAGCCATTTTCAAATTCTAACGGACACCACAGCGCTTAATAGCTGCAATTTGTCGTCCAAAATGGTGTTTTTCACGAAATAGCTGCAACTGTGTCCGTTAGAAATCATAATGGTCGAAAATCCCCTCAATAACGTCCGCTGTGTCCGTTAGAAATCATAATGGCCGAAACGGTGTCCGTAGAAATCATAATGTTAGAAATTAATCTTTATAACGGCCGCTGTGTCCCTTAAAGTTAGAATAGTGATATGATCAAATTGTTTCTTGAAAGTCGCTTTTTTTTTTTGCAAAATTCATACTTAAGAAAATCATAGAGTATCGCACTTATTCAGACGCTTATTAAGCGCGAATATCCATGCTTCTTTGATTGCCCAAAAAATTTTCAAAAAAAGTTTGCAGGGGTCGAAAGTTATGCGGCGTCAAACCTAATGTAACAGGAGGAGGGGGAGAAGACTGGAAGAGTTGCAATGGGTCCGGGCCGTCAAGGCCGGCCATCAGGAAGCTTATAAATTTCTGGTGCAGCGATACCAAAATATGGTGTATCATGTGTGCCTCAAAATAACATCCGATGACGTATCGGCCAAAGACTTGTCGCAGGACATCTTTATGAAGGCTTATTCGGCGCTCCCCGCCTTCCGCGAAGATTCCTCCTTCTCGACTTGGCTTTACCAGATCGCCGTCCGCAAATGTCTCGACTGGAAACGCGCGCAGCAGCGCGAGCAGGCGCGGCGGAGTCCGGGAGAGGTGAGTGAAAACGATTGGGTCACAAATGAAACGCCGGAACAAATTGTGTTATCCGATGAACGGAGCCGAAGGCTCCGAAGGATCGTCGATGAACTGGGTGAACCATATCGGTCGGCCGTTCAGATGTATTATTTTGAACAATGTTCTTATCAGGAAATTGCCGAGCGGCGCGGGGTCACCCTTAAAACCGTGGAATCCCAGCTATACCGTGCAAGGGCGATGATGCGGAAGAAAGGAGAGGAATTACGATGAAATGTGAATTAATCCAATATCAACTTGGGGCTTACACCGCAGGAGAACTGCCGCCCGAATCCTCCCTTTATATCAAGCAGCATCTGCTTGTCTGTCCTGCCTGCCAAGCATGGCACAAGGAATTGCAAGAGCTGTCCGGCATCTGGCAACAGCCTGAAACCGACTCTAATTTTCCCGATATGACCGCGGATATCATGAATGAAATCCGGCAGATGCCGCCTCTATATACGCGTGAGGTTTCGCGCCTCAAACCAAGGAATTCCCGCAAGTCTATGATCGCCCATTTCGGGCTTGCAGCATGTCTGGCGTTCTGCCTGTTCCAGTTCGGCGTATTCGAACATTTGAGCTCTGGCATTTCACAGGCAACGCAAAAGTTTTCATATTCAGTGAATCATTTATTTAAGGAGGGTAATCGATGATTAAGAAAAGAAGATGGCTTACGTTTTTGCTCGCGATGATTCCCGGGCTCGGCCACCTGTACCTCGGTTTTACCAAACAAGGGCTGCAAATCATGATCGGCGCCTGCACCAGTATTATTTTAATTTCGTCCATCCCCATGATTTTCTCTTTTGCGCTGGCCATTCTCTGGTGCTACCAGTTGTTCGATGCGCTGCAAAAAGCCGCTTGGATGAAAGCCGCAACCCTTGAACATGAACGCATGATGATGAATCAGGATACGTTCGGGTATCCCTGGACGATGCAGGATTTGATGGCTGCCGGCGGATATCCGCGCGATAATCAGCTGAATCCGTTCTGGACCGGCGTAGGCTGCGTCATTGTAGGCGGCATGGTGCTGCTTATGACCGTCTTCCCGGGGTTTTGGGACTGGCTGATGCATGAAAATGCAGCAAGCATTCTGCTGGCCCTCGTATTAATCGGGTACGGCCTAACGCTTCTGTTCAAAAAAAATGATCGAAAAGGAAATGAAATTTTATGAACACTCCCGACAACCATCCCCAGCCGACCATCAAAGTCGGCAGGTGGACCTCCGCCATCGGCCTGATCGGCATCGGCGTGATTATCTTACTGCAATTTAATCATGTTTTATCGTTTAATTCCTTGAAATATGTATGGCCTGTACTGCTCATCCTGCTTGGCGTCGAAGTTGTGATCGCCAACATCATCTACTCCAATAGAAAGGTCCGGCTGGGCGGCTTCAGCGTAACCATAATGATTATCCTTCTGCTCGTCAGCGCGGCCCAGACTATGATTCCAAACTTGGGCACTTTGTTTAACCAAGGATACGTAAGCTCGGTTCACGGTGCAACAGAGATCGGCAGCAATATCAAACGCGTTGAAATTGTCGTGGATCATGGAAAAGTCGACGTGACCGGTTCGGACAATGCCAAGGTAGCGTATGACGGCAAGTTCCGCTTCCATGACGCCTACAACCAGAAAGACGCGGACCGCATGATTGAAGAAAGATGGAAGGTTAATACGGAGGGTGATACGCTTGTCCTTTCGCTGAATGATAATTCGGTTTCATTTATTAACATCGGATTCGGCATCGGGGAGGAGTATTTGAATGTTGAGGTCCCCAAAACGCTTGAAGTCGAAGTGCACACCAAAGACAACTCGATTAAAGGCAGAGAAATTGCTGCCGGGTTTACGGCCGTGACCACCAATGCTTCCATCACTTTGGAGCAAATTGAAGGCAGTGCCGCCGCAACAACAACCAATGCTTCCATCACTTTGGAGCAGATTAAAGGCAATGCTTCAGCATCAACGACCAATGGATCCGTACGCGCGTCCGATATCGGCGGATCTGCACAGCTTAAATCATCCAATGGCTCCATCACAGTGAATCAGATCGCTGGCGGATTAACAGCCAAAACGACGAACGGTTCCATCAAGGGCGTATCCGCTATTGGCGGCGATTGGAACTGCACCACTTCAAACGGCAGCTACTCACTGAACATTCCGGAGAATACCAGTGCCGAAATCAAAGCCCGCACAACCAATTCGTCCATCAAAGGCGATATACCTTGGAACCTTGAAGACGGCGACGAACGGGGTCACGCCAAGATTGGCGACGGTACTCACAAGATTGAGCTGGCCACCACCAACGGAAGCATTAAAGTGAATTACGGAGACAAAGAATAAGCCTTGGGTTGGAATGAAGTGCTGCCGCTAACGGCAGCGCTTTTTATTTTTGGCTGAATCAATTCATAAGCAATTTGAAGAAAAAGAAAAATTCACAAAGTGGATGATGGGAAAATCGCAAAATAAAAGAAATTCTATCGATGCACCTTCTAAGGAGCCAGACCGCATTTAGCGGTAATTTCTCTTGCGATTATAGAACGCTTAAGCTCCGCTTAAAACTAACAATTCTATAATCTTAAGAAAAATTCTATCGATGCACCTTCTAAGAAGCCGGATCGCGGTTAGCGGTAATTTTTTTGCGATATCGGGACCCGTTTACCGGAAGGTTATACATTCTGATATCTAAAGAAAAAATCTGCATCAAGATTCAATATCTTGATAACCCGATTTTTGCTAATAAGGCCGGCTTGCAAAATCGCTCCTACGATGCTGATTCGTTTTTTTCCTGAACTCCTCTCCTGCTCGTTTATTCATCGACCAATTCCAATAAATAGTCGGTATATTCCTCCTCGCTCATTTTCGAAATCGCAGCAACCAGCTTATCCTGGGCTTGTTCGGCCGGCAGCTGCTCATAATCGGCTTTCTTTATCTTAGCCATCCGCGCCCGATATTCAGGCGTGCTGTTCTGCTCAATATATTGAATGACCTGCTGCAAAGGCATTTTCTTGAGCGTCCAGATACTGATGTCATGACTCAACTGATACTCCCCCTTTAACTTATAAACACCGCTTCTCCTATAGTGTCCGATCGCCAATGCACCCATTCCATGTTGTCAGCGTCATCGTCACCGCAGCTCTGATTATCGCAAGCATTCGCTTAGATTCAAGGCAGGCAATCACTTATTAAATCATGCCGGTTGATATAGAATATAGGATTGATCTTGAAGCGAATAGCTTGGATGGGTGGTAATGCGAATATTTCTGAAGTCAACATGGAAGGGAAAGAGTGCAAAAGTGCGGTTTTTCTTGATAAAATGGCTTCACTTGTAGGAAACGCTTGCAAATCTGCAGGCTTTTTCGTCGATTTAGGCTAAAAGCGAAGATCCCTCTTAAATACTTGCACTTTCGCAACAATGATCCTCGTTTTTCAAAGGCGTATCAAAAATAAATGTACAATAAATCAATTTCATAATGAAAAATATTAAGGGTATTTCAACAGCGGCATTAATGAAATGGATTCTTGAATTCGCTTTTTGGTTTTAGCAAAATCCTACATGACAAAAATGATTGGCTGATCGGCTGTTCCATCTGAAAAGTTGCAAAAGTACATCTATTTTAGCGTTCCAGGCAATGATGGCCAGAAAGCTTGCAAAAATACATCTTTTCCCCAGCTTTTAGGCATAAACAGACGATTCATGGTCAAATGGATGTACTTTCGCAACAATTTTCCATTTCACGCTATGAAATGCCTGAAAAGGATGCACTTTCGCAACATTTTCCTGATCACATGATGACCTGTCTGAAAAAGCTTGCGTCCTGAATCAATTTTATAATCGATCTATATCCCTCCACCCCAAAATGCCGCCTGTCCAGCTCCCTGCCGAAAAGCGAAAAAAAGCCGCCCCTATTGCGGGCTGCACCTCATTGCCAATCACATGACTAACAATCGGGTGCAGCGCACTGTTGGGACAGCCCTTAAAGTCCATCTCTAGTATTACACGTTAAAACGGAAATGCATTACATCCCCGTCAGCGACGACGTATTCTTTGCCCTCCAGGCGAAGCTGACCGCGCTCTTTGGCTGCGTTCATGCTGCCTGCGGCCAATAGATCATCATAAGAAACGACCTCGGCGCGGATAAAACCACGCTCGAAATCCGTATGGATGACGCCCGCCGCCTGCGGCGCTTTGGTCCCCTTGCGGATCGTCCATGCACGCACTTCCTGAACGCCTGCCGTGAAGTACGTATACAAGCCAAGCAGACGGTAGGCCGCTTTAATGAGGCGATTCAAGCCGGATTCCTCCAGACCCATCTCCTCCAGGAACATAGCTTTGTCTTCCCCTTCAAGCTCGGCGATTTCCGCCTCAACCTTGGCGCTGATCGGCACAACCTCGGCATTCTCCGCCGCGGCAAATTCTCTGACCTGCTGCACGTACGGATTGTTGTCCGCATCGGCTACTCCGTCTTCACTGAGGTTGGCCGCATAAAGAACCGGCTTCAGCGTAAGCAGATGCAAGTCGCGCACGATAGCTTTCTCGTCATCGGACAGCTCCACGCTGCGCGCAGGCTGATCGTTGTACAGCGCTTCTTTTACACGCTCAAGCACGGCCACTTCCTGCTCGTATTGCTTGTTGCCGCCCTTCATGTTTTTGCGGGCGCGTTCGATCCGTTTGTCGACGCTCTCCAGATCGGCCAGGATCAGCTCCAGATTGATGGTCTGGATGTCGCTGACAGGATTAACCTTGCCGTCGACATGGGTAATATTTTCGTCTTCAAAACATCTGACCACATGCACGATGGCGTCCACTTCACGGATATGGGCCAAAAATTTGTTGCCCAGCCCTTCGCCTTTGCTTGCGCCGCGCACGAGGCCGGCGATATCTACGAACTCAAAAGCGGTCGGAACCGTTTTGTTAGGCTGTACAAGCTCTGTCAGCTTGTCCAGACGCTCATCCGGTACTTCCACCACGCCTACATTCGGGTCAATCGTACAAAACGGATAGTTGGCGGATTCCGCACCCGCCTGCGTAATCGCATTAAACAAAGTGGATTTGCCGACGTTCGGCAGTCCCACGATACCTGCTTTCAAAGCCATGGATGATGACACTCCTATTTCTTATTAGAATGGGCTTGCACGCCTGAATTGAATCTATCAATAAAATGGATGTTTTTGCACCGAAAGGCACAATCCTCTCAATCCTACCCATTATATATTAGAACCTTGGGGGCATCAAGATAAGAGCAGGGTCACCCATCAGCCGGATCAACGGCTTTAAGAGGGTGTTCAAAAAGTCCGCTTTTGATCACGAAGTGAATTAGGAAGCAAGCTCGGCATCGAATCTTGAATTCAGCCGGGCCTTCCGGTGCTCACGTACCCCAATGTACGCTCCGCTCCTCAGTCCCTATCTTCATTCAACTGAAGCGTTTTGAAAAAACGCACATCGGAAGCATAAGCTTCGGTGCTGAAAACCGACCTTTTTGAACACGCACTTTAAGGCGGGCAAACGGTCCATCCCGTAAAATCGCGGCTCTCCCCAAAGATTCAATCTGCCAGCATCGGCTCCGGACTACACCATGTTCCGCGCCAATCGCGTGGTTCCCCGAAGTGCCGCGATATCTGCCGCTCCGATGCCGAACATGGCCGTGCGAAGCTCGAATTCCACCTGCTCTAGAGCGGCATGCAGCGCTCCCTCAGATTCCACCGCCGGTCCCAGCACGCTGCGGCCAAATCCGGCCAGATCGGCTCCGAGCGCCAGCACTTTGGCAGCGTCCACGCCGCCCTTCAGACCCCCGCTGCCAATTAAACCGGCTTGCCGGGACACCTTTCGCACTTCAACGATGCACTCCGCCGTCGGGATGCCCCAGCCGGCAAAAGCCTCCGCCGCTGCCCGCCGTACCGCATCCTTATTCCGGAACTTCTCGACCTGGCTCCACGAGGTGCCCCCGGCTCCGGCCACATCTATAAAATCCACTCCGGCCTGCAGCAGCCGTGATGCGGTCTCGCCGTCAATCCCCCAACCGACCTCTTTGACGCCGACCGGAACATGCATCTGCTTGCACACCTGTTCGATCCGTGACAACAAACCGCCAAAATCGGTATTGCCTTCAGGCTGAAATACCTCCTGCAGTCCGTTCAAGTGAAGTACCAGCATGTTGGCTCCGGCGATTTCGACCGCGCGGCGGCATTCATCCGCTCCAAAGCCGTAGTTGAGCTGAACCGCACCCAAATTGGCGATGACCGGAATCGTCGGGGCATGCTTGCGTACATGAAAGGTATCCGCCAGCTCTTCCCGTTCTACGGCCGCCCGGATTGAACCTACGCCCAAGGCCCAGCCGCGCTCCTCGGCAACCGCCGCCAGCCGTTCATTGATCAATCCCGTCGCTTTGCTTCCGCCCGTCATTGAGCTGATAAGCAGCGGAGTGCGTACTGGGATGTCCAAAAAAGATGTTTTCAGCGAGATCCCATTAAAATCCGTCTCCGGCAGCGCGTTATGCCGGAAACGGTATCTTTCCAGCCCGGACGTAATCCCCACGCCACCCACTTCTTCATTCAAACAAAGCCGCACATGTTCCATTTTCCGTTCACCCGTTGGCGCTTCCGGCAGAAGCGATCGGTTTCCGGCAATTTTTCCGTCCATTACGTGACCCCTTTCCACACTAATTCCGGTTTATCAAACCAACCTATTTAAGAACAAACATCCGTCCAATAATCTTAAAAACATATTATACCTTATATGCATCGATATATTCACCTACAAGTCTGCCCGCAAGCGTCACAAGCGGCGTGCTGCCGCCGAAATAACCGATCCCGCCGACAAACCAGAGCCCCTCCACATCCTTGCTGCGGTGGCCCGGACGAAAAAAAGTTTGCCTTAGCGAATTGTAGGATATGCCATAAGCGGACCCTTTATAGGCCAGCGTGTCGGCCGCAATATTCTGCGGGGTGTAAAGCTCCACAACATCGTATTTATCAATATCGGTTAGTCCATAGTTTTGGAGATCGGACAAGATGTTTTCACCGTATGATTTCGCTTCCTTCTCCCAGTCGGTCAAGGGAGTCAGATACGGCACTTTGGCTGAAATATACAGGTTGCTGCTGCCTTCCGGAGCCAGTCCCTTTTCGGAATAGCCCGAATAGCAAACATACAAAGCGGGATGACGCGGAGGCTGCCCGTACTCGAAAATCTCCTGAAATTCCCTGGTATAAGATTCCGGAAAAAAGATCGTATGATGCAGCAGCTTGCTGTATTGACGGGGTACGCCGGCGAGCAAAACAAAGCTTGAATGCGAAAGCTTGTAACTTCTGATTTTGTCGTCGCGCATGGAAGGACGGTCCTTCTCGTCGAGCAAATCCCGGTTCATCGTCAGCAGGTCGCCGGCCGCAATCACCGTATCGGTCCCGTAAAATCCGCTGTCGCTCTCAACCCCGGCTACTCTGCCTTTACGAACTGCAATATGCTTTGCTTCCGATCCGGTTATGATCTCCACTCCGAGCTCCAACGCAAGCCTGACCATCGCTTCGACTATCGAATACGTTCCCCCGCGAACTCCGTGAACCCCCATCCGGGCCTCCACGTGACCAAGCAGGGCAAATATGGATGGCGACTGCTGCGGCGAGGAGCCGGCAACCGTCGAATATCGGCTGAGCATGGCCAGCGTATTGGGATGATTGAAATACCGCCGAAGCAGGCTCTGCAAGGAAGTCGCCGGCCTGGCTCGCAGAAAATTGCGCAGCATCGCCGGATTTGCCCTTTCCTTCCAGTTTGAAAGCAAGCGGTTCATGAAATGCTCCTCTGACAGCTGATACAGCTCGGCGGATTCCCGCAGGAAACTTTCATATTGAAGTGCATCGGTCGGACTGAAGGTCGATATTTGATCTTTCATTTTTTCGGCGTCCCTGCTCATGTCCACAACGGATCCGTCTGCAAAAATATTCCTTGATCGCGGTTCCAGTTCGTATAATCCGATATAATCCTCCAGGTCTGCCCCCGCCTTTTCGAAGAGGCTGCGGAACATATGCGGCATCGTAATCGAACTGAGGCCACGGTCGAACGTATATCCTTCCCTTTGGATGCGCTGCAGCTTCCCGCCCGGCGCTTGCTGGCGTTCAAGCACTTTAACCTTCCAGCCTTTGGAAGCAAGGATAATTGCACAAGCCAATCCGCCAAACCCCGCACCGATCACAACGGCTTGATGTCTCATGTATACCGCCCGCCTTTCCTAACCAAGGTTCGTTCCCCCGTCTGTTATACAATCGCTCCAAATGCCCGCAAACAAACCAACCAACAAAACACATTAACCAGATAATACCAGTCATAAAGGAAAGCGTAAATACAAAAAGACACATACATACGGCAAAAAGGCGCTCCGCACAAAGCAGAACGCCTTTTGACCGTATCCGTTATTTCTTACGAACGATGATTGCATCCAATGATTGCGGCAAACCATATCATAGGCCGGGCGCGGGCCCTGCTACAAAAGCGGGGACATTAGGCGGGCCAGCGATTCCAGAAAACGCTCGGATATCTTTTTCTTCATAACCTTGTCCATCATAATCTGCTTCGCGTAGCTGAGATCACGCTCGAAATCAGCCATGATCCGCTGAACGCTGTCGGTCTGCACCAAAAGCGCGTTAACCTCGAAATTCAGGTGAAAGCTGCGCATGTCCATATTGGCCGTGCCGATCGTCGCTACTTCCCCATCAATAACCAGCAGTTTGGAATGCAGGAAGCCTTTTTCGTATTCGTAAATTTTGACGCCCACATCCAAAAGCGCCGGAAAATAGGAATGGGATGCCAGAAACGGCAGCCATTTATCCGGTTTGGCAGGGAACAAAATACGGACATCCAGGCCCGACATGGCGGCAACGCGCAGCGAGGTCAAAATATCTTCGTCAGGTATGAAGTAAGGCGTAGCCAACCAGACCGATTTTTGCGCGGAAGTAATCATGGAGAAAAAAATATTTTTGAGCACGCGGCGGTCATTATCGGGTCCGCTTGGGATAATCTGCACGGCGCCGTTGTTATGCCCGGACCTAAGCGGCGATAGATATTCGGCTTCCGTTACCTTTTCGTCTGTCATATAATGCCAATCCTGCAGAAAAATGGTTTGCAGCGTTCTGACGGCCTCTCCCCTGACGGACATATGCGTGTCGCGCCAAAATCCGTACGTGGAGCTGCGGCTCAAATACTCATCCCCTACGTTCAGGCCGCCGATGAAACCGACGTTTCCGTCAATGACCACGATTTTACGATGATTGCGAAAATTTACCCTGGACAGAAAAAACGCCTTGGAGCTTCCGTAAGCGGCCACTTTCACTCCCGCATTCGACATTTCCTGCAAAAAGGATTTAGGCAGCTGCATGCTGCCCCAGGCATCGTACATAAAACGAACGTGAACGCCTGCCCTGGCCTTCTCGATCAAAATTTGCTGAATCCGTGAACCGATATCGTCGGCGCGGTAGATATAATATTCCATATGAATATGATGCCTGGCCTTTTGCAGCTCATGCAGCAGCGTGGAAAAGGTCTCCTGCCCGTTGGTCAGGATTTTGGTTTCGCTCGAAAACGAAATGGGCGTCCGCGCAAGCCTTTGCGACAAGCGCATCAACTGCTGCTGCGTCGGACTGTATTCCGATAGTCCCTGCTGACCGCGCGCACTCTCCTCTTCCAGCTTTTCGTAAATCTTCGAATCCTGCTCGGCTTTTTTATCGAACTTGCGGCGCTTGAAATAGTTTTGTCCGAACAAAAGATAAAAAAACAGCCCCACGACCGGCACCAGCGCAAGCAATAAAATCCAGGCCATGGTTGAGGAAGGGTTCCTGTTTTCCATAAATATCATAAAACCAAGCGATACGACGGTCATCGTAGAGAAAATACTGACGATCGTACCTGCGGTTTTGCCGAAAAAGCCGAAGCCGAAATAATACAATGCAAATGATAAAGCTGCCACCAATACAGTCAGTATTGCTTTTCTCATATCTTCCCTCACTTTTATATCGCTTTGATCGCAAAGGTTATGCATATTCAGCTAGCAAGCTATATTCTACATGAACAAACCCAATCTTCCTATAGATTACCGGCAAAAAAACAGCATTTGATAAAATTTCAAGTAAGATCCTGACGAAAAAAACAGAAAAAAGCAGAAACTTTTAAAATCCCATTTCAAAAGTTCTGTTTCGTAGCCCTTGACAGGAAAATCATTTCGTGAAAAAATATTACCTAACGAACGTTAGTTAGTTAAGTGGAGGCGATGATATGAATGCAAAACGCTCGCTTTTGGATACCGCGCTTACCCATTTTGCACGCGAAGGTTATGAAGGAGCTTCCCTGCAAAAAATAGCTGAGGACGTCGGGATTAAAAAACCTTCCATATACGCTCATTTCAAAGGGAAAGATGATCTGTTCCTCTGTTCGCTGAAAAATGCCCTGAAAGAAGAAAAACGGCGGATTGTCCGCTATTTCTTCAGCCGGAGAAACCTGCCGCTGGAAAAAAGCCTTTTCGAGATGCTGGAATTTCTGCAAGAGGAATATACCCGCAGCAGCGAAAGCAAATTCGTGCTCCGGATGTCCTTTTTCCCGCCTTCTGCCCTCTATGATGAGGTCATGGAGCTCATCCTGCCATTCATTGATTCCATGGAAAGACGAGTGATCCAATTAATGGAGCAGGCTCAGGCGGAGGGATCGGTAACCATCTGCGATCCGGAGGATGCCGCGGTTGCTTATATGACGCTTACGGACGGCATTCTTGTAGAGATGGTATACGGAGGGGTTGCGAGTTCGAAGCGGCGGCTGAAGGCAGCCTGGCCTATTTTCTGGGCCGGGGTTCAAGCTTCCAAATGATATGAAGAGTAAAGAAACGCTTCATTGTTTCATTCTTTGCACATAGGCGCGATCAAGTAAAATGAGCAGCTATTTTCTTGATCGTCCTAACATACCGCGTTTTGGGCGCGGAATTTTTAAATGGCGATATCGTAGATAGGGGGTCAAAAGCACACCCCGATATCGCTTTAAGGAGGAGAACATCATGAACCGGCATTGGTTATTAGTTGTACTGAGCGGCGCCGTGGAAGTGTTATGGGTAACCGGCCTCAAGCATTCTACTCACATCTGGGAATGGCTGCTCACGGCACTTGCGATAGCGATAAGCTTTTATCTCATTATTAATGCCTCGAAGCATCTCCCTGTGGGCACGGTTTACGCGGTCTTCACAGGTCTTGGAACAGCCGGCACGGTGCTGACGGAAATGATCGTTTTCGGCGAACCGTTCAGTTGGTTGAAGACACTGCTTATTCTCGTGCTGCTCGCAGGCGTTATCGGACTGAAACTGATCACGGGGCAAGAAGCGGCAGACACCAAGAAGGGAGCGGATGCGTAATGGCTTGGGCAGCAGTTGTGCTTGCAGGAATATGTGAAGTGATCGGCGTCATCGCCATCAAAGGGGTCACGCAAAAGAAAGGCTGGACCGCTTACGCGATGCTGTTCGCATCGTTTGCCGGAAGCTTCGCGCTCCTGTCCTACGCCATGAATACCCTGGCGATGGGAACGGCGTATGCGGTGTGGACCGGGATTGGAACGGTCGGAAGCACGCTAACCGGCATGTTTCTGTTCGGGGAACCGAAGGAATGGCGCCGTTTATTGTTTATCTCCATGATTCTCGGTTCGGCCGTAGGTCTGAAATTAATTTCGTAATTCATGTCACAAAATCAGAGTCTATTTTGTCTTCCTTATGTGAAAATAAAGGAGGACTGATTATAATGACACTAAGATTTAATTACCGGGCTGTAAGCCCCCATGTATATCAAGCAATGGTCAATCTGCAAAAAGCCGACTCGGCAAGCTCGATCGATCCGGTGCTGCGCGAGCTGATCAAAATCCGCGTATCCCAGATCAACGGCTGTTCATTTTGCCTTGATATGCACGCCAAGGATCTGCTCAAACTCGGCGATTATCAGGATCATATTCTGCTGCTGAACGTTTGGCGGGAAGCGCCCCTCTATTCCGGCCGCGAGCGGGCGGCTTTGGAACTGGCTGAAGCGGTGACGCGCATTTCTGAACAAGGCGTGTCGGAAGCGGTGTACAAACGCGTCAGGGAACATTATGATGAAAATGAATACATGGAACTTATTTTGGCCGTCAATACGATAAACAGCTGGAACCGGATCGCGATTTCGACAGGAATGTTCCCGGGATGCTTTTCATGAATTAAGCCGCTCCCGCCAAACGCCCGGCGATTCCTTTTAAAATAACCCCACAAATAGTATCGGAAAGAAGTGAGGGCGCCTCTCGCAGAGGGGCGCTTTTGCGAAGCAAAAGTACGGAGTGACATGCAGCCTTCGAAGCTTGTTCCGATTACTTTGCGGGCCCCGGAAGTTTAATAGGCGGAACCCCTGACCTTTCAATAGGTACAGGGGTTCTTGCCGCTCAAGTAGACAGCAAGGGAGGATTTCACGATGACGGAAGCCGTACATTTCGAATCGCTATACCGCACCTACCGTTCATACGCCTTGTCCATCGCTTACCGTATGCTGGGCTTGTATACGGATGCCGAAGACGTCGTTCAGGATCTGTTTGCCGAACTTGCGCTGAAGGATACGGCGGAAATTCGGAACATGAAGTCCTATATCGCCAAGTCTGTGACGAACCGCTGCCTGAATTTGCTTCATTCCGCGCAGAAGAAGCGCGAGGAATATATCGGCCAGTGGCTGCCCGAACCTGTAGCAGGCGCAGCCGGGCTGCCCGAGCTTGCCGCAGAGCAAAAGGATACTTTATCCTATGCCTACCTCTTGATGCTGGAGCGTCTGACGCCCACGGAACGGGCGGTTTTCCTGCTGCGGGAAGTGTTTGAATACGACTATGGGCAAATCGCGGACATAACGGACAAGACGGAAGCCAACTGCCGCAAAATTTACAGCCGGGCCAAAAAGCAGCTGCAGGGAAGTGAACTCCCCGCATCACCGGTTAGCAATGAACGGCAAAAGGCGGTAATTACGCGGTTTGCGGATGCTTTTCTTCATTATGATCCGAATACGCTGCTTGAATTGCTCGCCGAAGATGCCGTGTTTATCTCTGATGGCGGAGGCGTGGTGCGTACGGCCATCCATCCGATTTCCGGTCGCGAACGCATCATCAGACTGTTGACCTCGCCGAAAGCTTACCGCGATATGCGCAGCTGGAAGATTCAAATGTCCGAGCTTAACGGCGAAATCAGCCTTTTGTTCATCGACGGAACCGAGGTCAAATCCATCTTCTGTTTCCGCATGACGGACGCGGGCGACCGTTTGCAGGATATCTATAATCTCAAAAATCCCCTGAAGCTGGAACATTTGCAACCCATCATCTTTTGATTCGTATGTAATTTAAAAGCCAACCGTACCGCCTGCTTTTGGCGGTTTTTTCATTTCCGCTCCCTCGCATCCTTACATATCATCCCACGAAAAAACGAGACTGGCGGCGTGGATTTGAATCCACCCTCCTGTTTGTAATATAATCATTCTGACTACACGGTCAAAATGAGAACCGAAGCGTTCAGAAAGGAGTGAATGTATATTTGTCTGAGAAACTAGCGGACAAAAAGAAGCAAATTTTGAAGACTGCCCTGCAGCTGTTTTCCACCAAAGGAATCTCGTCCACCTCCATGCAGGAAATCGCCGAATATTGCGGGATGTCCAAAGGGAGCCTTTATCTCCACTTCAAGTCGAAAGAAGAGTTGGAACAAAGCATCTATCTGTACTGTGAAGGAATGATCCGCGATAGCGTCATGCAGGTGGAGCAGGAGCATCTTCTGACTCCCAAAGAACAGCTTCACAAGCAGGTGGAAGTTCTTCTGAACCGGCTGGAGGAATTGCGTGAATTCGCCATCATGCAGCTGCATGACCAGCATATGGGCGGCAAGAAACCCGCTATATCTCAATGCTTGCGCGAGAAGCACATCCATGCTTTCAATTGGTTCCATCATAAATTGGTCCAGATTTACGGTGAGGACATTTCCCCTTATACGATGGATCTGACGATGTTTATGACCGGAATGCTCACCGGATATATCCGCGCGCTGATGATTCCCGGGCTGCCTTTGAATGTGCACCGGATGGCGGAGCATCTGATCCATCTGCTGGATGACGTGGCTGCAAGCACGCTTCGTGATCAGAGGGAACCGCTCGTGTCGATGCAGGTGTGGTCGAAATGGGTGGAACAATTTATGGTGAACCCCGACAAGCCGCGGCATCCGCTGATGGTGACCAAACAGATGAAAGATCAGTTGAAAGACATCGCTATGGATGAATCCAGCCGGGAATTTGCTCTCGAGTCCATTCAGATTGTAGAAAAAGAGCTGCTTGAACTCGAACCGCGTAAAGCCATACTCGTCGGGATGATGAGCAATCTGGAACAAATTCAGGAGCTCGCTCCGCTGAGCGGGGAACTGAAGGACATCTACCAGCTTTATTTATCCTCAAGACCCGACCGTACATGAACGTTTTATTCAGTAATGCTGCATCAATCGCTGTTGGAAAGACATAAGGAGAGGAGTAGAAACCTGCGAAATGAAGGGAATCATTAATTTCTCGCTAAACAATAAGTTTGCCATCTGGATTTTGACGATTATCATCGCGGTAGCCGGACTCTATAGCGGCCTGTCGATGAAGGAAGAAACGATTCCGAATATTAACGTGCCGTTTCTAAATGTAACGGCGGTTTATCCAGGCGCGGCGCCCGAAGGCGTTGTACAGGACGTCACCGTTCCGCTTGAGCAGCGGCTGCGCAATGTGGATGGCGTAAAGACCGTCACCTCCACTTCCATGGAGAATGCCTCGAACATCGCCATGGAGTTTGACTATGGCACGGACCTGGATCAGGCGACCGCAGCAGTCCGTGAGGCGCTTAATGAGGTCAAGCTGCCCGATGAAGTGCAGAAACCTACCATATCGAAATTCAGCATGAGTTCTTTTCCCGTCGTCTCCCTGAGTGCGTCGGATGATTCCAATGATCTGGAGAAGCTGACCAAAAATATTGAAACCCAGGTTGAACCCGCTTTGGAAAAAATCCCTGGTGTTGCTTCCATATCTACTTCGGGCCAATTCGTAAAGGAAGTTCAGCTGAAATTCAATCAAGAAAAAATGGCCAAGCTCGGGCTTTCCGAAGATACCGTCAAAGGGATCGTACAAGGCTCTTCCATCCGTGCCCCACTGGGGCTGTTCACATTGGACCAGTCCTCGAAAGCCGTCGTGGTGGATGGCAATATCATCACCATGGATGATTTGAAAAACCTGGCGATTCCCGTGATCCCTAGTTCGGGCGGAGCCGGAGCTCAGGGCCAAGGGGCGGCAAACCCGGCCGGCCAAGCAAACGGAACGGGAGCGGCCGCTCCGGGAACAGCACAAAACCCTGGTTCCCAAGGAACGGCAAACGGCGCGGCGATGCAAGGACATCCGACGCAAGCCGTCCCTGCTGGCATCTCGACCGTTAAACTGAGCGACATTGCGGATATCCAAGTAATCGGCAAGGCGGAATCCGTATCCCGCACGAATGGCAAAACATCGGTCGGCATGCAGATCATCAAAGACAACGATGCCAATACCGTCGATGTCGTCAACGCCGTGAAAGAAAAAGCCAAAGAGCTCGAAGGCGAGTTCAAAGGCATGCACCTGACCATCATGCTCGACCAAGGCAAACCGATTGAGGACGCCGTATCCACCATGATGAGCAAAGCGGTATTCGGCGCATTGTTCGCCGTTCTTATCATCCTGATTTTCTTGAGAAACATCCGTTCCACGATTATCTCGGTTCTGTCCATCCCGCTCTCCCTGCTGATGGCGCTGCTGATCCTGTGGAGAATGGATATCACTTTGAACATGATGACGCTGGGCGCGATGACCGTAGCGATTGGACGCGTCGTCGACGACTCCATCGTCGTTATCGAGAATATTTACCGGCGGATGACCAGCGGCAGCGAAAAACTGCGCGGCCGCGAGCTGGTACGCGAAGCGACCCGCGAGATGTTCGTTCCGATCATGTCTTCGACAATCGTGACGATCGCCGTCTTCCTGCCGCTTGCTTTCGTCAGCGGTATGGTCGGCGAACTGTTTATGCCGTTTGCGCTTACGATGGTCTTCGCCCTGCTGGCTTCCCTGCTGGTGGCGATTACCCTGGTGCCGATGCTTGCGCATTCCCTGTTCAAGAAAGGCATCAAAACCAAATCAGCGAACAAGCATGACCATGACAAACCGGGCAAAATGGCTCGCGGTTATCAGCGCATCTTGAACTGGGCCTTGTCCCACAAGCTGATCGCTTTCGGACTGGCTGTCATCCTGCTCGTGGGCAGTTTATTCCTGACGCCGCTCATCGGTACCAGCTTCATGCCGGAGCAAAAAGATAAATACGTGATGATCACCTATACTCCGGAACCGGGCGCCCAGCTTGAAACCGTTGAGAAACGTGCGTTGGATGCCGAAAAATATATTCTCGAGCAGCCGGACCTGGATAAAATGCAATATTCCATCGGAGGAAGCGGCAACCCAATGGGCGGCGGATCCACCAACTCTGGACTGTTCTATCTGCAATATAAGAATGACACCAAAAACTTTGAAGATGTGAAGAAAAACCTGATCGAAGGACTGAAAAAACAGGTCTCCAAGGGCGAATGGACTACGATGGACATGACTGGCGGCATGGGCGGAAGCTCGCTCAGCATCAGCGTCTTCGGCAACAGTCTGGATGACATCAAACCGGTATCCGACCAGGTTCTGAAACTGGTTGAAGCCGATACGAAAAATTTCGAAAAAGCCAAAACAAGCCTGTCCAAAGCCTATGATCAATACACCATCGTCGCCGACCAGCAAAAACTGAGCTCGATGGGACTGACTGCCGGGCAAATCGCGATGAAACTCAGCCCTGTCAGAGAACGTCCGGTTTTGACCGAGATCAAGGTCGAAGACAAGAAATACAAAGTATTTATTGAAACGGACAGCAAAGAGTACAAGAGCATCGACGATATTTCCAATGAAACGGTGGCTTCCCCGCTGGGCATGAACGTGCCGATCAAGGATGTAGCGACCGTGGAAAAAGGCTCCTCTCCGGATACAATTACCCGTACGGACGGCAAAATGGTCGTTAACGTAACCGCGAATATTTTGACGAACAATGTGGGCAAAGCTTCCTCCGATTTGCAGAAGGAAATTGACAAAATCAATCTTCCTGACGGGGTGGAAGTGAAATTCGGAGGTACAACCCAACAAATTAACGATACCTTTACGCAGCTCGGTCTGGCTATGGCGGCAGCCATTGCGATCGTGTACTTCGTACTCGTCGTTACTTTTGGCGGCGGCCTGGCTCCGTTTGCGATCCTGTTCTCCCTGCCGTTCACGATCATCGGCGCTCTCGTCGGATTGTGGATTGGCGGAGAAACGCTGAACGTATCCTCTCTCATGGGTGCGCTCATGCTGATCGGTATCGTCGTAACGAATGCGATCGTTCTGATCGACCGCGTCATTCACAAGGAACGCGAAGGTATGTCGACGCGCGAAGCGCTGCTTGAAGCAGGCGCTACCCGCCTCCGTCCGATTCTGATGACCGCTCTGGCAACGATCGGGGCTCTGCTCCCGCTGGTTTCCGGCCTGGAAAACAGCGCCGGCATCATTTCCAGGGGTCTCGGCATTACCGTCATCGGCGGTCTGATCAGTTCCACGCTGCTGACGCTTGTGATCGTACCGGTCGTGTACGAATTCCTGATGAAATTCCGCAAACCTAAAGCGTCGGAAGAATAAGCTTCAGGCAAGCAGAAACAACAAAGACGCGCCCTATCCTCTATGCGAGGAAGGGACGCGTCTTTGTTACGTTCTGGCTGTTGCATTCGGACTTTTGCAAATCCCCAAATTAAGTGAGTTTGCGCATGATCCATTCAACCGGCCCGCGCGTCCATTTTTTTCTCCACCAATAAGAGAAGATCACCGCAAGCAGAAAATAACCGCAGCCATAAGCAATGGCGAAAGCCAAACTCCCGTTATCCAGTACCTTCACCGTCTCAAGCAGCCCTAATCCAATCAGCACATGTCCTAGATAATGCGATAAGGATAGCTGCCCGGTGTGGATAAATCCTCTTGTAATTCTGGATTCCCCGCTGCGCTCCACAATCATGAAGCTGAGCATGATAACCGCCACCGCCGAACAAGTCGATGACAGCACGTAAAGCATGGTGGGCGGCATCGGTTTTGTAGAAAATAAATAGTGGGCCGAATTCGCATCAAGCACCGGGAAGCTCCATTGGATCAGTCCCCATGACAGAAGTTCAAAAACTATCGTCCCTAAGACCGCAAATAACAGTATTTTTTTATGGTTGCCGCTGTACAGCCATTTTTGCCGGCCCATCCACATCCCTATCAGAAAAAAACATGCCCAAGGGAAAACCGGGTGAAAGCCGTTAAACAGCAGATTGCGGATAAATCCTGAAACCGTCCAAAATCCAGTATATTCATGAAAGGTCGGGTTCCAGCCTTGACCATAGTTAAACGATATTTGCATAACCTGCGCCGCAAGCAGGGTAATGACGGACATCACCAGAAACACCCGATCGGGCGCAACAATCAGCACCGATGCGACAAGCATAAAAAATGCGTAATAATGAAGAATGTCCGCGCTCCAGCCCGTCAACAAAAGGAGGACGCCTGCAACGAATAAAAAGGCCGCTCGCTTATATAAAGTTTTCCGCTGCAAACAGATGACTTCCCGATCCATGGAGTTTCTTGCTTTAGCGGTCATCAACGATACGCCAATGCCTGCAAGCACAACGAATAAGGCGGAAGCTCTGCCTTCAAAAATCCCGGAAAACATGCGCAGCAAGTATGATCCAGAACCGTCAGCACCCATGGCCAGTTTGTAATTCACCATAATCATGCCGAAAATAGCCCAAGCGCGGGCATAATCCAGAGCGGTTATTCTCTGTTTGGACATGTTCATGGGACGCGGTCTCCCTTGATCAAACTAAGCACGGTTACTTTCCATATGTCTTCATAACGGCATTCAAAACCATAACTCATAAAATTGTCCATTCCGTCCATAATCATGGTCAACATCTCCGCCCGGACCATAACATCTTGTTCCGGCAATACACCAAGGTCGACTCCATGCTGCAGAAGTTCCGCAAAACCCTTCGTGTAACCTTCCAAAATTTCAATCAGCATGCGCATGTATTTGGGTTCCCGGTATCCTAATGCATGGTACTGGTTCATGATCTGCAAATAATTCTGGTCCTGATGCCCAATCATATTCAAACCATCTTCAATAAACCGCTGCTCAAAATTTCCTTTCGTATATTGCCGCTTGTCAAAAAACCGGCTGAAATCAATGCCCCGACAAATTTCTTCAAACAATACATCGATCAACGCTTCCTTGGAGGCAAAATGATAATACAAAGCCGGCTTGGATATTCCCAATTCCTTGGCGATCATCGACATGCTTGTTTTTTCAAAACCATGCTCCGCAAATAACCGATAGCTGGTTTCGAGAATGACTTCATATGTCATTTTTTTATTCATATTCATATTAATCAACTCCCTTACTTACCGGTCGGTAAGTAGATCATACAAGAACTTAATTTTCTTTTCAAGAGCTTTTTATAACATTTGAATGATCGCAGCATCCTTTTCCCCAAAAAAAAAGCGAACGTCCTTATAGACATTCGCTTTATCTGTAAGTCAATTTCATAATGGATTTGAATCGAGTGGTTGAACCTAGATATTGGATCAAACGGCAATTGGCATTATGAAATTGATCTTTATTTAAGCCAATTCTCTCCGTAACACGCGGAGCATCTTCAGATCATATGGAATAAATTCCTCCAGGATGCGACTGATTTCCCGATACAGCGGGGTGCGGGCCAGAGCCGACAATTCCTTGGCCAGCTGCGGCGACCATTGGAGCAGATGATTTTCCAAAAAATCAATCTGCGTATCCAGCCACATGAGCTGGCAATCCGGCAAATCCCGCGTTTGATCCATAAATTCTCCGGCCACCGCTATAAACTCCAGCTCGATCGAGAGATGGTCGTCCTTTTCGCTGTCCAACTTGTTGAAGACAATACCGCAACCTTCGTATACAGCACGGATTTGCTGCATGCATCGCTGCCCGCTGCGCAAATCGGTGGAACGGTATACACTCTCACGGACGCTTGGAAGCAGGGCATCGGGCCCGGCAAACAGCCGTTCATATTCCTCCGTCTCACTCCGGCATACCTCATACAGCTCGCAAGGTTCCAGCTCTCCAAAATATTGCTGCAGCCTTCTTCCCCCTTCGGTAAGCACCATTTCCTCACGCAAAGCAACCTGGCGCTGCCACGGCGCGATCAGCGACAAACTCGGCGGATTCCCTAAAAAGTCGATCAAAAACTGGTATACCCAGCTCCTGCCTTGGAGCCATCGGGCCCCTTCCACAGTCTCCAGCAACGATGCCAATGTTGTCGTCATAGCTGAATCCTCCTTTATCAAGGTCCATAACATAAGCGTCTTCACCCTTATAACCCATTAAAGATGTTGTTCAAAAAGTCCGCTTTTAAAAGTGAATCAGGGAGCTGGCTCGACATCGAATCTTGAATTCAGCCGGGGCTTCCGGTACCGTCCTTTTTGAACTCGCACTTAACGAAAAGTTATCCTTCGTTTTGATCTATATACAGACAAGATAGCGCTTTCTTACTCCTAATTTCACCATACCCTAAAATAATCGGTTGATATGTGATATTATTCACATCAAAATGCGGAATCACACTTTTATTTTAAATTTTAATTGAATGTTCATAAACCGGACCATTTCCGTATCTCGTTCAGCCTAAGCGGGGTTGAATCAACAACCCCCCGCCTCTCCATCGCCCTGTTTCTCAACGGCTGTCCGGTAATCCTCCGGGCGGTTCATGTTAAAAAATACATGGCCCGCATCAATCCCCGTCTCTTGCAGCAACGTCTCTTCCGCAATGTAGCGAACACGAAGCATGTTCAGCCAGTCCGTCATCCGCAACCTGCCGGCATGCAAAGCATCCTCCAGCTCAGGTAGAGCGCTGATGTGATATGCGGCCAGCAGCGGCTGCGCCCTTCCATCCTCCAGAGGAATCACGGCTTGAACATTTTCTTCCTCAGCGTGAAGCCTTTCCTCTTCCGCTACAATTTTCCGCAAAAAGAGAAACAGCTCCGGTGAAACAAAAGGCATATCGCAAGCCGCAACGATGATCCATGGCGTTTTGACCGCATGCAGCGCCGCATGGATGCCGGATAACGGCCCCTGTCCAGGAAACCGGTCGCAGGCGATCTCCCGGCCTAACTCACGGTAGGCATCCGCAGTATGCTCATTGGCCGCAATCAGAATGTCCTGAACCGCTGCCGACATGGCGCCGATAATGGTCTCGATCACTTTTTCCCGGCCGACGGCAAGCAGCGCTTTATTCGCTCCCATCCGCCTTGACTGCCCGCCTGCCAACACGACGCCTGTGATTAAGGTCTCCATCATCCAATCCCTTCCTTTGTTTTCAATAATTAAATGTGAGTGTTCACAAACTTGAGCCATTTGCTGTTTAAAAAATACGTAACTGGTTATTTTATCAATTATTGGTTTGTATCCCTTTTCAACACATGATAAAGTGGGGATGGCGGCTTCTCTTAGGCCTCCGTCGATTTGCATTCGGTCGGAAAGGAATGTGCAACGTGCAAGATCATGTGAAAAAACAGTCCAAGCTGATGCCGCTCAAGGCTTTTAATTTTTTGATCTACGGGACTATGGTGATCTTCACCAGCTTTTTTCAATTATACCTGCAGGATGCTGGCATGAACAAATTCGAAATCGGCACCCTGATGGCGCTCGGCCCGTTGGTGTCGCTTTTGGCCAATCCGTTTTGGACCATTTGGAGTGACCGGCTGCAAAATACAAGGCGCATCCTGCTCGTCATGATGACCGGAACTTTGCTTCTCATCCAATTTGTGTTCCATGCGGGCACCTATAATATGGTTTACCTGGCGACGATCCTCTTTTTCTTTTTCCAAAGTCCTTTGTTCGCTCAGAGCAACACGCTGACTTTGGGGTATGTCGCGGATCAGCCGCAAAAATTCGGAACCTTCCGAAATTGGGGATCCATCGGTTGGGCAGTCGTCGCGGTTTCCGCCGGACTCCTCATTGACCAGATCGGCATTTCCCGGCTGTCGCTGCTTGTGACCGCCATTCTGCTCCTGGCTATGGGTACGGTTCTGCTGCTCCCTTCGCGGAAAATGCCTTCGGCAACACCGCCGATCCGCCTGAGAGGTTTCACCCACTTTGCCATTAACCGTTATTTCGTTGCTTTTATTTTACTTGGCATCCTGGTCTCAGTCCCCAATGTCATGAATAATACGTTCATGTCGCTGTATATTACAGAACTTGGCGGTTCGAAAACGATGGTCGGATTTGCCGTATTCCTGTCGTCTTTCCTTGAGATCGCCGTGCTGGTTCTCTTCCACCGTTTCCTGAAGCGATCCCTTGCCACGCTGATCGGATGTCTGGCCTTGGTGAGCATCCTTTTCTGCATCCGGTGGCTGCTGATGGCGGAAGCTTCGAATCCGCTTGAAATTGCGCTAATTCAGATCATGCACTGCATCACCTTTGGCGGATACTTCTTTGTCGGCACCCAGGTCGTCAGCCAGCTGGTACCTCCCGTGCACCGCGCATCGGCGCAGTCCTTGTTCACGCTGACCTGGAGCGGCATCTCCGCAGTCGCCGGCAGCCTGGCAGGCGGATGGCTGTACCAGAACTTCGGCGGTGCGACCATGTATAACATGGGCTTCCTGCTTGCCTTGTTCGGAGCCATCGGCTTTGGGGCCATGTGGTATTGGATCCGCGTGCAGGGGCATCATCCCAAAACAGATGTGATCGAAGAGGAAACCGAGGATTTATAAGAAAAACGTCTATCGATGTATTTTCTAAGAAGACAGACCGCATTTTGCGGATGTTTTTCTTGCGATTATAGAATTACTTAAGCTTCGCTTAAAACTTATACATTCTATAATCTAAAGACGCCTAGATTCCTGAACTTAAACGAAACATTATAAAAGCCAGCTCGCGAGAGAAATCTCTGCGGACTGGCTTTTATGGTTCATTGAAATTGTTCAGACCCCTAAGTTATTTTATTTAGGCAGCTTGAACGAGCTCTTCATCGATACGATCAAATTAAAGACCGGCTCTCCCGGCTTGGAATATTTCGGATCCACATTGAAATAGCCGTGACGGAAAAATTGGAATTTATCCTGCGGATTGGCTTCCTTCATCCCGGGTTCTACAAATCCTTGAAGCACTTCCAGGGAGTTCGGGTTGATTTCATCCAGGAATGATTTTTCGACCTTTTCCGTTTCTGCCGCTTCCAAGTTCTCTAGAGCTTGTTCAGCTTCATCTTCCTTAGGTTTGATCAGCGGTTCGTACATGCGGAACTCCGCCGGAACGGCATGGGTTGCTTCCACCCAATGGATCGTACCCTTAACCTTGCGTCCAGTAAAGCCCGAGCCGCTTTTGGTTTCAGGATCGTAAGTACAATGGATTTCAGTCACATTCCCGTTTTCATCCTTGACAAAATCATTGCACTTGATGAAATACGCATTCTTCAAACGCACTTCATTGCCTGGGAACAGGCGGAAATATTTGCTTGGCGGATCTTCCATAAAATCGTCCTGCTCGATGTAAATCTCGCGCGAGAACGGAATTTGGCGGCTGCCCATTTCCGGATTTTCCGTGTTATTTTCAGCTTCGAGCCATTCTATTTGGCCTTCCGGATAATTTGTGATAACTACCTTGAGCGGTCTCAGCACGGCCATCGTACGCGGCGCCTTCAGCTTCAGATCCTCGCGGACAAAATGCTCCAGCATTTGGAGGTCGACAAGGCCCTGGCTTTTGGAAATGCCCGTTTCGTAAACGAAGCTGCGGATCGCTTCCGGCGTGTAGCCGCGGCGGCGAAGTCCGGAGATCGTCGGCATGCGCGGATCGTCCCAGCCATCGACGATGTTCTCGTCCACAAGCAGCTTCAGTTTCCGTTTGCTGGTAAGCGTCTGCGATACATTAAGGCGTCCGAACTCATATTGATGCGGCGTGCTTTCCATTTCGCATTCGGCGATAACCCAATCATAGAACGGGCGTTGATCTTCAAATTCGAGCGAGCAAAGGGAGTGCGTGATGTCTTCGATCGCATCTTCGATCGGATGGGCAAAAGCATACATCGGATAAATGCACCACTTGTCCCCCGTATTGTGGTGGGTCGCATGGGAAATCCGGTAAATGACCGGATCGCGCAAATTGATATTCGGCGAAGCCATGTCGATCTTGGCACGGAGCACCTTTTCCCCGTCTTTGAATTCGCCTGCGCGCATTTTGCGGAACAGCTCCAGATTTTCCTCCACGCTGCGCTCGCGGTACGGGCTGTTTTGTCCCGGTTCGGTCAGCGTGCCGCGCGTTTCGCGGATTTGATCGGCGCTTTGGTCATCCACGTAGGCTTTTCCTTTTTGGATCAACAGTTCGGCGCGCTTGTACATTTCGTCAAAATAATCGGAAGCAAAACGTTTTTCGGCCCATTCATAGCCGAGCCACTTCACGTCTTCTTCAATCGATTTAACGAATTCCACATCTTCTTTTATCGGGTTTGTATCGTCAAAGCGGAGGTTCGTCATTCCGCCGAATTCCTGAGCAAGCGTAAAATTAATCCAGATGGCCTTGGCATGTCCGATATGCAAATAACCGTTGGGCTCCGGTGGAAAGCGGGTTATCACTTTCTGGACCTTGCCGGACTCCAGGTCATCTGTAATTACGTTTTTAATGAAGTTGGAGGGTGTGCTTGGTTTCTCCAATGTAATCAACCTTTCATCCTGAATTATTCCGCCTTGTCCTAATATAGAAGAAAGACGCAGTTTCCTGCAGCACTTGAATCAATTTCATATTGATTTCCTCTACATCTATTTTATAAGCGTGTTTCATTTAAATATACCTGTAATGTCCAGATAGTTCAATGATTCGACTATTTCTGCTTTGACTGCGGCTATGGATTAAGGTAGCATGGTAACGATAACCAAAAGCGCGGCAAACCGCATCTACTCATCCTGCACAGAAAGAAGGTTGAAATCATATGTTTACATATCCTCTGGACGATCATATTGAACTGAAGCCGCTCGCGCTGCAGCACGCCCGCCCTTTGTTTCTGCTGACCGACTCTTCCCGCGATACGCTGCGCCAGTGGCTCCCCTGGGTCGATTCCATTACGGAATTGGAACACACGGCTAATTTTGTCAAGAATGCTATAAAGCATGGAGCCGAAAACGGGGCCATTACCGCAGGTATTTGGGTGCATGGAGAAATTGCAGGCGTAATCAGCTTTCACGAGATCAATTGGCATAACCGCTCGGTTGGCATCGGCTATTGGCTGGGCGACAAGTTTGTCGGTCAAGGCATTATGAGCAGCGCTTGCCGCGCTTTCGTCGATTACGCGCTCATGGAACTGGATCTGAACAGGGTCGAAATCCGCTGTGCCACCGGCAATGAACGAAGCCGTGCCATTCCGGAAAGACTGGGCTTCGTTCTCGAAGGCATCGTGCGCGAAAGTGCGCTGCTGCCGCAAGGTTATGTCAATCTTGCAGTCTATGGCATGCTGCAGAGCGAATGGAAGCTGATGCGGTAAATGCAGACGGAAAAAGCCGCCCTTAGACCGGATCGATCCGGCGGGCGGCTTTTGGTGGGAGAGCAGCCGCCTGGCAGCCGCACCATAAGCATAAAACCTTTATATAATGGCTGTGATGCTCATTCCTCCCGCAATTTTTTAAATCTCATCATACCGGAAGAGCCGGCCGGTTTCAAAAAAACTTCACAGCGCTTCAACCAATCCGCCGTCAATCATAAGCATGCTGCCGGTAATGTACGAATTGGCTCCAGAGAGCAAAAACGCAACTGCCTTGGCAAATTCTTCGGGCTGTCCATAACGCCCAAGCGGTATCTCCTTTTGCGACAGTTCCCGAAACTGTTCGACTGTAATGCCCTGTTCCTTAGCCCTGTTCTCGTCCAATTTTCGGATACGGTCGGTGGCTATACGGCCCGGCGCAACGGAATTCACAAGAATGCCATATTGGGCCAGTTCCTGCGACAGCGTTTTGGTCATGCCTGCCACGCCCGTCCGGAACGTATTGGATAATATGAGACCGGGAATCGGCTGCTTGATCGAGGTTGACGTTACGTTAACGATATGTCCGCCTTTTTCTTTCATATGCGGCAGTGCACAGCGAATGGTGCGCACATAGCTGAGCAAATTGAGCCGGAACGCATTTTCCCAATCTTCATCCGTAAAAGACTCAAACGTGCCCGAAGGCGGACCGCCTCCATTATTGACCAAAATGTCTATTTGTCCGAACGTGTCGGCCGTATATCTTATCAATCCTTCGACTTCATGGGGAATGGTTATGTCGGCTGCGTAATATTCAACCTCCCCGCTGCCCAGCTTGACCAATTCCTGCTGTACTGACCTCAGCTTGTCGTCACTGCGGCTGCTGAGCATCACATCCGCCCCCTCCTTGACAAGCTCTGCGGCAATCGCCTTGCCGAGACCCTGGCTTGAAGCCATAACGAGCGCCTTTTTGCCCTGAAGCTGCAAATCCATAATACAACCCCTTTTCTGCAAGATTTTAGGAGAATGCCTATGAATCTTTTAAATGAAATTCCCCCTTTTTTCAGGCAGGCTCAATACTGAAATAAGCGAGTTGGCCGCTACGGTTACGGAGCGTTCTTCCGATCGCTGTTGTCTTCAAATTTCTTTAATTAACTTTCCAAAATGGTAGAAATCCGGAGACAAAGGCGAACGCTATCGCTTCTTCAGATCGATTCCGTCCCCTTCGCTACTTTCGCTTCTTTTTAAATACTGAACCTCTTTTCCAAGATAAAGAAGCTTATTCCCTGCCGATCGCGGCCGGGATAAACACCCTATGGCCGGTTTAGGGTGCAAAACAGTGGAGCCTATGCTTCGATGCCTATTCCAAATCCTTTGCGGGGACCCGAAAAAACTAAGGACCTCCACTTCGTGAAAGTCCAATCTATTTACTCTATTCATTTAAGCATATATCTGTTAACCAAAAATATCAAATTCAGGTTATTTATCCAGGAAATAAGCCATCCATATCGCATCCACATATCTGTCCTCGATCCAGAACTCCCGGAGCAGACGTCCCTCCTCTACGAACCCGCAGGTCCTGTAAAACTGAAGAGCCCCTGTGTTGGTCGAGAGCACGCGCAGCCTAAGCTTGAGCTTTCCCTGCCGCATGGCCCAGATTTTGGCTTCACTCAACAATCGGGTACCAATCCCCCTGCGCTGATAGGCCGGATGAACGGCAATATGGATCTCGTATACATGATCATTGCCTGCAATCCCTGTCGGATAGCGAAAACCGACATATCCGCATACGATCCCGTCAACCTCTGCCACCAGCTGCGAAGCCGGCGGACAGTGCTGGAGAAAATCCTCCCTGGACGGCCAGCACACCGGCTCAGGAGCCGTCCGTTCCGTCCATACCAGCGCATCGATATCCATCAGGGTCTGGGCATCTTTCATTTGGGAAAGCCTGATAATAAGCGTCTGCTGTTGAAGCTTCATGGCCCTAACACCTTCTTTTTCAAATCAAGATTTGCAGCATTTTTCGTATGAAGCCGGTCCGGAATTACTGCCATGCAATATTCAACCTTCGACCGACCCGCTGAACGACTGTCCCACCGCTTTATGGCGCAGCGCATGAATGACGAAGGAGGAAACGGCCAGCACCGCAATCGCGATGGACAGCCAGGCCACTGGAACAAGCCCGCCATGATCATATAGTATGCCCATGAAATAAGGGCCGATCATGCGGCCAAGCGCAGCCATGCCGCCTGTTAGTCCGATATAAAAAGGAGCGGCCCTGTACGCATGATCCGAAATATAGGCAGGGATCGCCGGTGATATGAGCATTTCCCCCAAGGTGGCAAGCACCATGGCAAATATCAGGCCGGGATAACTTGGCAGCAGTAGAATCACAATGTAAGCGAGCAGATAAAAGACGGCGCTAGCCGTCATTTGCGCCGAAGATTCCTTGGCGAACCAGCGTTTGATCAAGGCAGTCACCGGCTGGGCGACGAAGATAAGTATCCCGTTCAGCGTCCACAGGAAACCATAAGCCCGTTTCGGCAATCCTTCGGAGATGATATGCGGCGAAACCCCCGTATTCCAGATCGAGTTGCCGAACCACAGAAACAGGGAACCCAAACCGAGAAACAAATAGATCCTCGTATTGCCAAGCAGTGCGGGAATGCTTTCCTTGGCCCCTTCTTTGGTTTTTTTCTGCAAATGGACGGGACCCTCTTGTTTGTCCAGACGATTCAAATAATTCAGGAAGAACAGCGCGAATACAGCTGAGGTAACGCCATTCAGCACAAAGGTCAAATGATAGGAGACATCTGCCAGAAATCCGCTGAGCGCGGTGCCAAGCGCCACTCCGATGTTGTTGGCTACATAAATCACATTAAACAGCTCGCCGCGCCGGTCGGCAAAACGAAAACCGACGAAGGCTTGAATCGCAGGCATGGAAACGGCATTAAAAAGGCCGATCAGCCCCATCACGACCATATAAACAATCCAATAGGAACTGATAAAAGGCAAAGTAAACAACCCAAGCGCATTCAGCCCAAGCGAGCCGACGATCAGTCTTTTAACTCCTACGCGGTGGTACAGCGCCCCTCCCAGCAGTTGGCCGATAATGCCGCCGAAAGCTTGGATCATGACCACGAGCCCGGCATCGGCCATGCTTCTTCCGAGCTCATCGAACACATACATCGTGGTCAGCGGCCACATCAGCGATCCGCCGGCGGAATTGATCAGGCTCGCAGCAAGAAAGATTTTGACTTCCTTCGGGTAGGACTGCAAAAATTTCATATATTTTTCTCCTGTGGTGTATCAAAATTATGCGATCATTCGATTCGAAAGGTCATGCCCGGATCGTATCCGGACATGACCTAAACCGTTCCCCGGCATCTGCCGATATAAAAGATCACCTGGAATCAGTATCCGTCATATATAAGGTTTTCGGCAATGCCGCTCACTGACGCTTTACCTGGACAGCGGTCGAAAAGAACGTAGCCCCGCCGCCCATATCGGACAGCCGGTCAGCCGTCAAGGCATTGGCACGCTGTTTGCGTCCTTGGCCTTCCCACCATAACCCTTGGCTGATCACCGTTCCTGGAAGCATCTTGTCGGTCACTACCGCTTTCAGCTCCAACTTCCCGCGCTTGTTGTACACCACCACGCTGTCGCCGTCGCCGATTCCGCGCTCTGCGGCATCCTGCGGATGGATTTGCAGCTGGGGTTCCTTCTCCAGCCGCTGGTGTTTCTCCACATTGGCGAATGTGGAGTTCAAAAAATTATGGTTAGGCGGCGAAATGAACATAAGCGGATAAGGCTCATCCTTGCCCGGACGATGATTTCCGTCATATCCTTCCTGCAGCGGAACATATTCCGGAAGCGGCGGAAGTCCGGCTGCCTTCATGGCTTCTGAATACAATTCGATTTTGCCTGACGGCGTGGGCAGCCGGTCCAGATAGGATGCTTGCGGCGTCATGTCCAGCTTCACGAAACGCTGCTCCTTCAGCGCCGGAAGCGTTACGCCGTTCAGATACGGATTCTCCGGATAATTCAGCGCCCGGGCGATCATCTCTTCCTCCGTTTCCATGAAAGCTTCCTCGTCCAGCCCCATGGCGCGTCCTAACATCGCAAACAGCTCGACATTGCCTTTGGCTTCGCCGATCTTCCCAATCACCGGCTCCTGCAGCTGCACATAATGATGCCAATACGATGCATACAGATCGGTCGTCTCGAACGATGAAGCCGCTGGCAGTACGATATCCGCGTATTTGGCCGTATCGGTCATGAACAGATCATGCACTACCGTAAACAGGTCCTCCCGCGCAAAACCTGCCTGAACCCGCTCCGTATCCGGCGCAACGACAAGAGGGTTGCTGCAATACACGAACACGGCTTTAATCGGCTGCTCCTGCATATGCAGCGCTTCCCCGATCCGGTTCATATTGATCGAGCGCGCCTCGGGATTCGGCCGCAATTCCGGCCGTTCCAAATAGTCGCTGTCCATGGCGCCGTAACCGCCGTTCGTTTTCACCGCGCCGCCGCCTTGTTTTAACCACTGCCCCGTCAAAGCCGGCAGGCAGGCGATGCTGCGGACGTTCATGCCTCCGTTGTCGTGATGCTGAAGCCCGTTGCCGATCGCGATATAAGAAACGGAAGCTTCACCGTACATGCGTGCCAGCTTCTCGATGTCTTCCTCCGGCACGCCCGTAATAGCCGCAACATGGGCGGGCGTATAACTCTTCACATGTTCGCGCAGCTCTTCATAGCCTACGGTATACCGTTTCAGGAAGACTTCGTCCGTCCAACCGTCGCGGAACAGAACATGCATCACGCCAAGCGCCAGCGCCGTATCCGTTCCGGGGTAAAGCGGAATGAACCAGTCGGCCCATTGGGCGGTGCGATTTTTATGCACATCGATCACGACCACCTTTGCGCCGCGTTTACGGGCTTTCTCGGCAATGACCACCTGATGCATATTCGTACTGATCAAGTTTCCGCCCCAGACGATGATCAAATCTGCATATTCCGTATCTTCCGGGGAGGTGCCTCCCTTGAAGCCCATCGTATATTTCCAGCCGGCGTTTCCGGCAGCATTGCAGATCTTTTGATCCAGCCGGCTTGCGCCAAGCGCATTAAAAAAGCGCCGGTCCATGCCGTCTACGCTGAGGATGCCCATATTGCCGTAGAAGCTGTAAGGCAGGATGCACTCCGATCCGTATTCGGCGATCAGTTCCCGATACCGGCTTGCAATTTCGCTGACAGCCTCATCCCAGGATATGCGCTCAAACTGCCCGGAACCTTTCGGCCCCGTCCGTTTCAGCGGATAACGAATCCGGTCTTTATGATAAATCCGCTCGGTCATGTTGCGGACCTTGTTGCATATAGCCCCCTGCGTGATCGGATGATCCGGATTACCGGTCACCTTTACGATCTTCCCTTCTTCTTTATGCAGCAGCAGGCCGCATGTGTCGGGACAATCCAGCGGGCATACCGCCGGGAATACGCCGTTTTTCTCTTCGATCATTCCCGCTCTCCCTCCTCTGAAGTAACAAATTGCCTATCTCTCTACTCTCAATCTTAATCCGGGAATGTGAAATGCGCAAAAGGAAAAACGGGCAAACAGCGTTTCAGCCTTCCCGCATGAGGGTAACCATAGTATGAGAGCATCAGACATGGAACCACTTTTCGTTCCTCCCAGACTATGCCGTAACCATAGAACACTCCCAAAAAAATTCGCCATCTAAAGTTCGTTCCCCCCGGGCTTTAGAATGGCGAATTTTGTTTTAAATTTTTTTTGGACCAACCCTTCCGCCCGACCCCCAAAAAAAACCAGCCGCCCCCTTCTTTCGGAAACAGCTGGTTTTGATATGATGCTTTAGTGTTCGTTTACGCTTGCTTGCGCAGTGCTTCGGCTTTTTGTCCCCCGATCCGTTGATCGGCGGCAGGTGCTTCCCCCGTCTTCCGCAAATAAGCCACCCAATATGCGCCGGCCACAAATATTGCGCCTCCGACCATATTTCCAAGCAACACCGGCACAAAATTCATGAAATAATCGCCCCATGTAAAATGGCCCGCAAAAATCGCCGCCGGAATAAGGAACATATTAGCGACCACGTGCTGAAAACCGATAGCGACAAAAGCCATCGTCGGGAACCAAATGCCCAAAATTTTGCCGCTCATGCTGTCCGAGCCGTAACACAGCCATACAGCCAGCGCTACCAGCCAGTTGCAGCCAATCCCCGAAACGAAGGCTTGCAGGAAACTGTCATCCAGCTTATGACCGGCCATATCCACCAGTTTATCAAGATAAGGTCCACTCTCCGTCAGCCCGGTCACATGCCCGAAGAAGTAAGCCACAAACAACGCCCCAGCAAAATTGGCCACGAGAACCAGCGCCCAGTTGCGGAGCAGTTCGGAAACCTTTATCCTTTTCGCCATCCAGGCCAGCGCCACTGCCATCATATTGCCCGTCAGCAGCTCGCCGCCTGCCAGAAGAACCAAAACCAGCCCTACGGGAAAAAGCGCCGCCCCTACAAAGCCTGCAAATGAGCCCCATTCCTTGGGCGCGCTCGCAATCACGCGGATATCAAGCAAAAAACCGAGCGCGATAAACGCGCCGGCCAAAAAGCCAAGCACCAAAACCGTCAGCGCCGGATTATGGGCCTTTTTGGCCCCCGTTTCGACAGTAAGCTCCGCAATTTGCCCAGGTTTGTAAACAGCCATGTCATCCCTCTCCTTTATTTGCTCATAGAACCAATTTCATAATGGATTTAAATCGAATGGTTGAACCTTGATATCGAATCATCTAATCCATATCGGTCTATATTTAGCATGATTCCATACCGAATTGGCATTATGAAATTGATTACTTTTGAAACAGATTATTTTAAATTTTGACAAATCAGTTTTTAACAAATCGAGCATTCCAATCCCTCATCGGTCAATTCCATTGTAATGAAAATCGGCTTTCATTCATGTGAAAACAATCACTAGATGAGGAAGAGAAGAGAATTTTTACTTAAAATGATCGCAGAAACACCCCTTGATATCTTCGGGCAAATAGACAAAAAAAAGCTTTTACCTCCGCGGAAACGGAAGTAAAAGCGGTATCTAAATATCAGCTAACGGAACTGAGCAATGCTATTGCCGCTGAAGCATGATTCTAGTCACCAACGCAGCACCCGTTTTCTGCTAACCCATGAAATACGAGTCCGAATCGGCATCTGATTTCCGCTAACGAAACTGAGCAACGCTATTGCCGCTGAATCGAAGTCAAATGAAATCTAACGAAACTACGAATCGTTATTCGGCTGAAATTTGGCTTCACCACGTCTTTTTCGGCTAATAGCGATATCGAGTTTCGTTAGAATGCGTAGATGCTTGATTTTGCCTAAATAACGATTGCAGGTTTCATTAGGATACAGTCTCGATAGAGTGTAGCCTCTGGGTTGCAGCAGCATACGAATATCTAAACGATTTGCACCTTTTCCCGTCGCGCGTAAAGAACGATTGGTCGCCCTCACCCCGCATCCCGATGAAATTCAGTATGCGAGTTTCACCCCAAGATCATTCAGGAAGCAGACTTCCCGCGTTAGAAATCCAAATCCGGCTTAAAGAAACGTCTTAAAATAAACCGGATATCCGTCCGTCATCGTCAATGCTCATATGCACGGCGGCAGGAGACTTCGGAAGTCCCGGCATCGTCATGATATTTCCGGTATGGACCACGACAAAACCCGCTCCCGCGGATAGCGAGATCTCCCGCACCTGAACTTTGAAGCCTTCAGGGGCTCCAAGCAGCTTCGGCTGATCCGAGAAGGAATATTGTGTTTTGGCCATGCATACAGGGACATTGCCGTATCCAAGCTGCTCGATATCCTTCAGGCTTCGCAGGGCTGCCGGAGAATAACTCACCTCTGCCCCGCGGTAGATCTCACGGACGATGGTTTCGATTTTGGTGCGGATATCCGTATCAAGCGCATACAGCGGACGATAGTTGGACGATTCCTTCTCCAGCAGATCTGTTAATGCTTTTGCCAGCTCCAGACCGCCTGCGCTGCCTTCCGCCCATACATTAGATACTGCTGCCGGAACATTCATCGCGCGGCACTCGGCCAACACCCGCTCCACCTCTTCGGGCAAATCGTCGGCAAAATGGTTAATCGCCACTACGGCCGGTACGCCGAACTTCTTCAGATTCTCCACATGTCTCTTCATGTTGGACAAGCCGTCTTCCAGCGCCTTCATGCCCGTCTCACGCAGCCGGTCTTTGGCCATCCCGCCGTTATACTTGAGCGCCTTGACGGTCACCACCAGTACTGCGGCTGCAGGACTCAGGCCAGCCTGACGGCATTTGATATCCAAAAACTTCTCGGCTCCGAGATCAGCGCCAAAACCAGCCTCCGTCACAACAATCTCCCCAAGTTTCAGGGCGAGGCGCGTTCCGAGCACGCTGCTGCAGCCATGGGCAATATTGGCGAAAGGACCACCGTGAACGATAACCGGGGTGCCTTCAAGCGTCTGGACGAGATTAGGTTTGATTGCGTCCTTCAGCAGAATCGTCATCGCTTCGACAGCGTCAAGCTGTGCAGCCGTTACGGCCTCTCCATCCTGATTGTAGCCGGTAATGATCCGGCCAAGGCGCTCCTTCAAGTCGCCGAGACCCGTACTCAGACAGAGAATGGCCATAACCTCCGAGGCAGTCGTAATCAGGAAGCCGCCTTCGCGTACGGCGCCGTTACCGTCGCCAAGCCCTGTTACGATGCTGCGCAGACTGCGGTCATTCATGTCCATTGCCCGTTTCCAGACGATCCGCTGCGGATTCAGCCGCAGGACATTGCCCTGATGGATATGGTTGTCGATCATGGCCGCCAGCAGGTTATGGGCTGAGGTAATGGCGTGAAGATCTCCCGTAAAATGCAAATTGATATCTTCCGCCGGAACAATTTGCGCTTTGCCGCTACCCGTCGCTCCGCCTTTCATGCCAAAGCACGGACCGAGCGAAGGTTCGCGCAAGGCGGCGACCGTCCGGTGCCCGGCCGCGTTTAACGCCTGCGCAAGACCGATGGTGGTCAGCGTTTTGCCCTCCCCGGCCGGGGTTGGGTTCATTGCGGTCACCAGTACCAGCTTGCCGTCCTGGCGCGTACGCACGCGTTCCCACAATGAAGGGCTGAGCTTCGCTTTGTATCGGCCGTATAATTCCAGTTCCTCTTCTTCGATCCCGGCTAATGCCGCAACTTCCAAGATTGGTTTCATGACCTGATCGTACCTCCTATGTACTATAGTTCAAATCCCTAATTGCCCGGGGTGCCCGCCGAAAAAAGAGCCTGCCTCTTGCGGGCAGACCCCTATGACTTGTTTCCAAAGATGTTATATTCATGATTGCCAATGTTGCGGCAGCTGTTCAATCGCGTCTATCATGGCTTCCGGGTGATTCCCACAGCTTTCTGGCCAGCCGCCGAAATGACGGTTGAAACGCAAATAGACAGACGTTTTGCTTCCCCACCTTTCTTTTAGTGCGTGTTCAAAAAGGACGGTTTTCAGCACCGAGAAGGTTGAATGAAGCTAGGGACTGAGGAGCGGAGCGTACGTTTAGGTACGTGAGCACCGAAGGCCCGGCTGAATTCAAGATTCGATGCCGAATCCACTTCTTGATTCACTTCGTGTTAGATATAGAATTTATTCGTTATCAGCAGTGCTGATGAAATTCTATATCGCAAGAAAACCTACCGTGAATCGCGGTCGCTCATCCTTGATTGGCCTCGATTGGTTTTCTTATCAAAAGTGAACTTTTTGAACAACCTCTTTTAGCAAATCATTTATCTGCCCCTGTGCTTGGCTTTGGCTTTCCGGACGGCGATTTCACGCTTTCTGGCAGCCAGCGCCTCGCGCTGCTCCTTACCGAGACGGGATCGTTCTTGCTTGCGTTTTTCAAGCTCCAGCCTCATGGCTTCCTGGCTTGCGCTGCTGACTCCGCGGGATCTGGTTTCCCGGGCGGCCAATCGGGCCAGCCTTTTCGGATTGACAGCCTTGCGCGGAGCTTTGTTAGCGGTTACGCCGACGGACAGCCTCTCCACCAGCGCAGGCAGCTCCTGCAGGACAAATTCCCAAACCTGCTGAAGCGAAGGCTCTGCGCCGAAAGTATGCTTACCTGCCATTACCTTGCCCCCGCTTTCCACTTCAACGACTCCGACCCAATAAGGTTCATCAAAAAATACGGTTAATTTCATGGTGGTTCTCCCCTCTATTTTAACATCGGAGCGTTGGACATCCCGAGGGGGAAGGCTACTGACATGAATCGGTTTGGGGCATTTCGCCGCTTCATGCGTCCGGACTACCAACCGGACCGTGTTTTTACGTTCCACTATCATCATACACGAGTGAAAAACAAGTGCAAGCCGCCATTTATTTTGTTCACGCCTTATTCGAAAGTACGTTAGGCTGTTCCTTCATTGCCCACATGGTTCTTTGCACCGCGCCCGGCTTGAGATTTCCGGACCGGCGAATGCCAAATAACCGGAGGATGCCTTGAAGGCTCCTTCCGGTTATCACTTTCATTCTATTTCCGTCCCGATCTGCCGCCCCGGCGTCCGCCGGATTGGGCTCCGCGCCCGCTGCGGCCTTGACCGCGGCTGCTGCCTTCGGCTCCGCGTCCTGCCCCGCCGCGCGCATCTCCCTTGCGGGAAGACGAGCGTGACCCTTTATCCTCGCTGCGGGATTGCCTTTGGCCGGGCGGCTTGTCTCCGGCCCCTTGGCCGCGGCGACCGCCGGGTGACGGCCGCTGCTGACCGCGCCGGCGATCCGGTTCCTTCCGCCCGCCTCTGCCCGGGCTGACAGCGGAGGCTCTTGATGCGCCCGCCTCCACGATTTCGCCGTCTTTCTCATACCGCCGGCGTTCAATCGTATGATTGATGCCCTGCTCAATGCGCTGCAGCTCGCCTTTGTCCCGGGGCGATACCAGTGTAATCGCCATTCCTTTTCCTCCGGCACGGCCTGTCCGGCCGATGCGGTGGATATAGCTGTCAACTTCATGCGGGATATCGTAGTTGAAGACATGGGTCACGCCTTCAACGTCCAGTCCCCGCGCCGCTACATCCGTGGCTACCAACAGCTGGAGCTTCGCCTCTCGAAACCGTTTCATGACCTGCTCCCGCTTCGCTTGCGACAAATCTCCATGCAGTTCATCCGAAGCGTATCCCTGCTCCAGCAGCGCGGAGTTTAGCGTCGAAGCCCGCCGCTTGGTACGGCAGAAAATAATGGCCAGAAACGGCCGATAGGTCTCAATCATGGACACCAGCGCCTGCTGCTTGGTCCGGTCTGTCACCTCGACCGCCAGCTGGCGGATATGCTGCAGCGGCACCGGCGACTTCTCCGCTTTGACGGTCACGTCCACAGCATCGCGGGTGTAAAAGGAAGCCAACCGCTTGATTTCGGCCGGCATCGTCGCGGAGTACAGCAGCGTCTGCCGTTTGTGGGGCAGCGCCTGAATCAGCGCTTCAACTTCGTCCAGGAAGCCCATATGCAGCATCTGATCCGCTTCGTCAAGCACCAGCGTCTTCACGCCGCCAAGCTCAAGGGTGCCCCGCCGTAAATGGTCGTTCAACCGGCCCGGCGTACCGATGATCAGATGGCGCCCGCCCTCCAGCTTGCGCAGCTGCTTGTCTACATCCTGGCCTCCGTATACGGCCAATATCCGGATCTCCGTTCCCCGGGCAAGCTTCCGCGCCTCCTCGGTAATTTGCAGCGCCAGCTCGCGTGTCGGCGCAATGATCAGGGCCTGCGGATAAGCGCGGGCCGGATCCAGCTTTTGCATGATCGGCAGCAGGAAAGCGAGCGTTTTCCCGCTTCCTGTCCGCGCACGGGCAATCACGTCTTGGCCCGCCAACAGCAGCGGAATCGTCTCCATCTGTACCGGCGTAGGCACGGCGATGCCGTTCTCCCTAAGTGCCGCCACCCATTGATCCTGTAAGCCAAGCTCTATAAAATTTGGCAATCCATCCACCTCTAGTCTCAATATTCATCTCAGGATTTTGCAAAATCCTCATCTCTTCAAAACTTTCCCGACTTAAAAATAGAGTATAGCAGCCACACCACCATCAAAAATGCGACGCCAAATCCGATAGCTATGACCGGGAAATGCCATAGAATCGAGGATTGGCGGTTCATCGAGGAGCCGATGATCAGCCCCACCATGATGATGCTGAAGGCCAGCAGCACAATGCTGAACGACAGCCTGTTGCTGATCTGGTCCAGCTTGCGCATCAAAGATTCCATCTCGGGAACACTGATTTCCACCTTCAGCTTGCCTTTGCTGATCAGCGCGGACAGCTGTCTCGTTTGGGCGGGAATATCCAGCAGCGCTTCGGCCAGGCTGGCCGCGCCGCCGAGCAGCTTGCCGCGCAGGCGGCGGGCGCTGAACCGCTCCCTGGCAAGCTTGCGTCCGAAAGGCTCGGCCATATCGATAATGCTGAGCGAGGGATCAAGCTTCTGAATGACGCCTTCCATCGTCAGCAGCGCTTTGCCGAGCAGCGTCAAATCGGGAGGCATCACGATGGCATGACGCTGGGCAACGCCAAACAAATCATTAAGCGCCTTGCCGATGCCGATTTCAGAAAACGGAATATCATAATACTCGTCGCGTAAAATACCCAGATCCTTGCGCAAAGAGTCCATATCATTGTCTTCCGGCAGCAAGCCAAGGCGCAAAATGGCCCGGACCATGCTGTCGGTATTTTTACGCATAAGTGCGATAATGAGTTCGGATAAATGATGTTTCATGTCTTCACTAAGTCGCCCGACCATGCCGAAATCCAGAAAAGCCAAGCTGCCGTCTTTCCGGACCAATAAGTTTCCGGGGTGCGGATCGGCATGAAAAAAACCCTCGATAAACATCTGATGCAGCATGGCATTCACAAACCGCTTGGCGATAAGCTGCAGATCAAAACCGCTCTCTTCCAGCTGCTCCGACTGGCTTAGGGTCACGCCCTCCACGTATTCCATCGTCATGACACGCGAAGAGGTATACTGCCAGTGGATTTGCGGGATAAAAATATGCGCGTCGTTTTGAAACTGCAGCGCGATTTTCTCCGTATTGCGTCCTTCCCGGCTGTAGTCCATTTCCGCCAGCAGGGATTTGGAGAATTCCTCTACAAGTCGGACCATTTGATAACGTCGGGCCCATTCCCATCGCTTTTCCGCCAGCACCATCAGGTTCCGCAAGATGCCCAGATCCCGCGTAATGGTCTGCAGCGCGCCGGGACGTTGAATTTTCACTGCTACTTCTTCACCGGACTTCAGCCTGCCTAGATGAACCTGTCCAATAGAGGCGGCCGCCACCGGTATGTCATCAAACCGTTCGAAAATCTCTTCGACCGGCATATCCAGCTCTTCTGCCAAAATGCTTCGCGCAGCCTCCGACGGAAACGGAGGAACCTGGTCCTGCAGCTTCACCAGCTCTTGGATGATGGAATCCGGCAGCAAATCCGAGCGCGTGCTGGCAAGCTGCCCCAGCTTCACAAACGTCGGGCCGAGATCCTCAAGAACAAGCCGGATGCGCTCTCCAAGCGTCTTGGTTTCCGGTGACTCATGTTTAACCCAGCGCCGGGGCATGGACAGCAGCTGGAACAGTCCCAATTCCTCCACCATGTAGCCAAAGCCATGACGCATGAGCGCCATGGCGATCTCCCGGTAGCGGCCGGTATGTCTGATACGCACCGCCATATTATTGATTATCCGTTTCGGCGTTTATTACCCCGCCGGTTTCCTCGAGTTCGGCAATCCGCTTTTCCAATGCGGCTATACGCTGTTCCAGGCTGGCCACATCGTTTTCGGAAGGTACATGAAGCTCTGTTAAAATCCGCTGGATTTGCTCGCGCAAATAATCCTTGAATTGGGATTTCTCTTCTTCGCCGCGCTCGACAAGCCGTTCAATCAGCTCCTTGGATTCCGTAGGCGCAAGTTCTCCTCGTTTGACCAGCTCTTCAACCGTTTTTTCGATCTTCTCCTTGCTGACTATCGTAAGACCCCATCCTAACGAAATTGCCTTTTTCAACAGATCACTCATGTTTTATTCCCTCCCAAACGATATTTCCCTTATTATACCCTGAAATCTTTGCCAATATGAACAGACGGAATCAGCTTGGCAAATGTGCCGCCCATGCAGCAGCCTGCAGAATCAGCTTGCGGACCTGCGGGTGCAGGAACGTGGGCTCATGGTGTCCGGGCATGAAGTATACGACCCGGCCCAGCCCGTATTCATGTTTCCAGGCTGCCGGATGCCAAGTATCGCCCAGCTTGTATTCCAGCAGCACCTCCTTCTCCGTAAATGGGTCGAACTCGATTTGGTAAGGTTCTTCGTCCAGCTCGAACGGTTCGACGCCGGCCGTGATCGCATCCTCCCCTTTCGTGCGGAAAGAAAGCGTCTGGATCGGCGGATGCCCATTAAAACGGCCGCCCAACAATTGGGCCAGTTCGAAGCGGCGGTTCCCCAGCGATAATCCGTTATGGAGGACAAGCAAGCCGCCCCCCTGGCTTACATAAGACAGCAGCCCGGAAGTTTGCTGCCTGGACACTTGATCGTCCCAAAGATCGAAATAACATATGCACAGATCAAAGGGCTTCAGATGTTCCAGCAACAACAGGTTTTTATTTTCGCTGCACTGTACCGAAATCACTTCGTTTAATATATGGCTGACTTGAGCATCCACCCCTTGCAGAGGATGGAATTTCGGATGAGTGTAGTCACCAAGCAAAATGCTTTTTTTATTGTACAAGGCTTATTCCTCCTTCTATTGCACACTGTCCGTGATTTTCTATTTTGTATCATTCCACATTTTTCAAATGATTAAAAAGGCTGGGTAGACCGCTTTTTAACGGAAGCTTTTCTTGCGATTATAGAATGCTTAAGCTCCGCTTTAAAACTTATACATTCTATAATCTAAAGAAAAAGGGATGCCGCTCTTCTTCGCATCCCTCATGAAGCAAACAACAAAACGATTTATCCAAAGATAATTTCAATTTCATATATTCGCGGACTGAAAATATCGCGCCAGCTCGACGATCATGCTGCCCATCCGCTCGTCTTCCGGCGGATACACCACGCGCGTGATGCCTTCCTCCAGCAGTGCCTGAGCGGTTATTTTACCGACGGCCGCAGCGACTACAGGGCCCTGGAAGGCCAGAACCATATCCTCCAGTTTGCCCTTGCTGCGTGCATATTCCGCCAGATTCCGAATTTGCGGAGCGCTCGTGAACGCAGCCGCATCAATCGCTTGTTGGAGAATGTCATCCAACAGCCGTTCAAGCTGCTCGGCTTCTGGAGGAATATGCCGATACGGCAGAACCCGGCGTACAAGGGCACCCTGCTCCTGCAGCCAAGCCTCCAGCTTGGGTGCGGGATCCCCGTGCAACTGCAGCACCGCTTCCTTGCCTTGAAGATGATGTTCCGCCAAACCGCGGATCAGGCCGGATGTACTGCCGTCGTCATCGCGCACGAGCGGTTCCAGTCCTCTTTTGCGAAGGCTGTTAACGGTTTTGTAGCCTCGAGCGGCTACATGGGATTGCCGCAGGGCTTGCAGCAAATCATGCTCCGCATTCATGCCGGCCGCTACGCCGAATAAAGCATCCAGCCCCATGCCCGTTGTCAGAATGGTCCATGCCGGAGGGCTCGCCATCCATTCCTCCAAACTTTTACGCGTCTCCACATCGTCCAGGAACACGGTCCCCTGCGCCGGACGGATCAGTGCCGTCCCTCCCATTTTCTCCACGATTTTGGCCATGTCTTCCGCTTTGCGCGGGCCTGTCAACGCAATTGTCTTACCCGTCAATCGATATGCCAACCTCGCACCTCCTTAATGATGAAGCAGATCTGTTTTGAACAGTATACTTGACCACGCCGAAGGAGTAAAAGTTATTTTCACATCGTTGCGCCGGCTCTTTTGGATAGCCGATGTCTTTTGCGCTGATTGTAAAGGTATTGAACCACAAAATAAGAAGCCACGCCAAGCACAAGCCCAAACACGGACATTCCAATCAAAACATCGAGCCCTCCCTGCAGCAAATGCTTGAAAATCGTGAAATCGCCATGCATCAGATTGCGCCAGGCATGTTCATGCATTGGCACGGCGATCATCCTTTTTGGAAATAACCATTCTCCAATTTTTTTGGCAAAAGGTAAAAGAATGATCGGCAAGAACGTCAGTTTACCAATCACATTGCCGATAATAGCGGCTGGAAGCGAACCTCCGGAAAGCCTTACGGCAGGATAAAAAACAAGGTATACGAGCGATCCGGTCGATATGACGACCATTTCCAGACCGAAGCCGACCGCAAAGCCTAGCGATACCTTTCTTGCTCCCCCAGGCGAGCGAAACAGCTTGATCATGTTAAACTTGATTTTTCGGGAAAACTTGTGAAACAAATTATATTTTTTCTTTTTCAAAGTAATCACCCTTCATAGCCCAAAACGACGCTAGGCCGCATGGGGAGCCGTATCATCCTGGCCGCCCTTAAGCACATTGTATCATTTTCGGGCCGCTTTTTCTAAGCGAACATTACCCAGATGTCCCGTTCTCTTCGGGTCTTTCACAGGACGGTGGATAGCAAATATCAAGAGCGGCAGAACGAGAATAAAAAAGAGGGCGATCAGCGTCCATTCCTTATTGAAATTAAACAGTTCAATGGAACTGGAATAGAACCACAAAGCGCAGCTGAAGGCGAACAGGCCGATCGGGGCGGCCATCATTTTTCCGGATAACGACGGCAGGATCATTTTCATTCCGTAGCAAATGATGTACAGGCTGATCGAAAGGTTAAGCAGCACCCCCGGAAACCACAAGGCAACCACGATCAGGTCAAAACGGTCCAGAAAATCGGTAATCCGCAGCTGGCGCACCAACTCGTATGTCGGATACATCATCCTTCCCGATACCTCAACCCCGAGCAGAAGAATGATCATAATGACCAGACCAGCCAAAATACCGGCGGCGATCAGCATGGAATAAAAGCCGTATTTGAATTTGTAATCCTTGCTGGAGAAAATAAACGGGAGAATGATCATCTGTCCCAAATAAGCAACGGAAATCCAGCTCCCTTCAAAAGTCTTCTCCCAATTGACATGCAATAAAGGCCTCATTAGACCGAAATTGAAATCCCGGAATACGATAATCGGCATCAAGGCGAACACGATGATAATGATCGGTCCGTACAGCTCCGTAATGCCTAGCACCGTCTTCGCCCCGCCCCTGGCGATATAGATGACGGTCGCTGTAATGCAAAGCGCGATAATAAGGGATGGAGTAATCGGAAGCAGCACGACATTAGTAAAATCGGATATGATGCGGATATCGCGCACGAGAACCATAAAGTAAAACAGAATATACAGTACGACGATGACTTTCCCGATGAACGGAAAACGGCTTGTCAGCGACTGGAACAGGTCCTGGCCGGGAAAACGCAAGGAGCTTCTGGTCAGCAGGAACAGCATGAGCAGAACCAGGGCGCCGGACAGCAGATAGCAAATAAAGGCATGCTGATGCGCCCTGGTGATAAGCTGGCTCGGCACATTCAACATTGTCGTATTAATGACATACATGATCCCAAGCAGCACGATTTGGCGCGAGGTAATTTTTTGCATGGCAGGCGTTTCTCCTTATCTGACAGGATATTCTTAAAGTGCGTGTTCAAAAAGGCCGGTTTTCAGCACCGGAGCTGCTTCCGATGTGCGTTTTTTCAAAACGCTTCAGTTGAACGAAGATAGGGACGGGGACCCCAAAAGACTTTAATTTTTAAAAAGGCACCAACGGGCTCAGCCATTTCTGCAGCCAAGCCGAAGCATATACAACATGGTTAATCTGCAAGGTGTAGACGAAAACCCCCATGCCCGCAAGCAGGAATACGTACGTAAACCAGCGGTTTATTTTGGGAAGATCGCGGATCACCTTATAATCCACAAGCAGAATGATGGCCGCCGCCACAATGTAAAAGATCCAAATTTGGCTCATTGCTCCAGCTCCTTGTCTTTTCTGCCGAACGGCTTGCTTACAGCTCCGATGTTTTCTACATGCAGATTGGTGTTAATCACAACCTTGACGTTTGGATACAGCTCATACCAACGATTCTTGAACCGATCCCAGGCACGCGGATTATTTTGGCGGATCGTGCGGCCAAAGCCAAAAACATCCGAGCGATAATGCTCCTGAATCTGACGGAGACCGGAACGGATTTGCCCGATCATTTCCTTGCTTGCTTGCCGCTCCAGCTTTTTCATATGCTGCTCGTTGCCGAGATCATAGTCCGAATTATTTTCAATCACGGCCCCCTTGGCCAAAATATTCATGTGCATTGTAATATCATCGCCTTGAATGAAGGGTTTGAACGTAACCAGATTTTCCGTAAACAAGATGGTAATATGCCCTGTCCCGGTAGGGCTGGGCACTACCACATCCGAAGTGGTTGCTTGCTTCAACCCCAAAGTGACCATTTTCACTTCCGGGCCTTTCAGGACGCCTACAAGCTCGTCATTCTTAAACAGCGCCAAACCGGTAATTTGGATGTTTTTCTTGTCATTTTTGTCTCCTAAATCCTTTGGCACCGCCTCCTGCAGCGAAATATACGGCAGGGAAACGTCGACTCCTTCCGTGAGCATGTCATTGGCGAGATATTTGAGCGTAACCGGTTTTTTCGCGAACTTGACCATCAGTTCCCGAATCATCTCGCTGGGGAACTGCTCCATTGGCGCGCTAGCGTTAATGATTTTATAAGCCGGACCCGACGTTATAGCCACCAGGGTAGAAAGCCGGTTTTGCGGAATGCGGGCAAACTGGTCAAGCATCGGGCCGATTCCCCCTTTGGCAAACTCCTCGCCGATCAGCAGCGTGCGGCTGTGGGCAAACGAAAGTTTTCTGGAGTTTCCAGCCTGTACCTCAAAATTGGATCTGTGGAGCGTAATCCCGGTCTTGGATTCCAGATAATACTTTTTATTTCCCGCCGTTCCGCCGCCTCCGCCCTGACTCCCGCTTCCGCCCAGATTGCCGGGAAGCGCGATTTGCAGCGTGCTCCGGTACAAACCGCCTTCTTTATCCACACAGGAGCCGATGACAAACGCCATGTCGTTAATCTCGGTGCGGTCCCAGCAGCCGGTAAGCCCTATCGACACGCACAGCAGCAAACCTGCGGTATAAAACCTTTTCATCTGTGCATCACCATACCTTGTCGGAGGCGGGTGTGCCGTTGATTTCCGGCTTTTCCCGCTCCTGATTTTTCTTCGACAGCCAGGATGGCCGTCTGCCCATTTTCCACCACGGAGTCCGGACGAAAATATCCTTATGGTCCTGCTCATGGAACGGACTGACTCCCGACATGTACGGAACGCCAAAAGAAGTCAGCTGCGTCACGTGAACCAGAATCCATGTAATGCCAACGATGATGCCGAACAGACCGAGTACGCCAGCCAGCAGCATCAACGGAAACCGCAGCAGACGTATCGTAATCGCCAGATTATAATGCGGGATGGTAAAGGAGGCGATGCCGGTCATCGAAACGATAATCACCATCGGCGCCGAGACAATCCCCGCCTGAACGGCTGCTTGGCCGATCACGAGCGCCCCGAGAATGCTGACAGCCTGACCTACCGTCTTTGGCAGACGCACGCCCGCCTCCCGCAGCGCTTCAAAGGAGATCTCCATCATTAACGCTTCCACCAGCGCAGGGAAAGGAATGGCTTCCCGCGCCGCGGCGATGCTCAGCACAAGAGTGGTCGGCAGCATGTCCTGGTGAAAGGTCGTCACCGCAATATAAAGAGAGGGCAGAAACAAGGCCAAAAACAAAAAGCCATACCGGATCCATCGGATAAAATTCGTTATAAAATACCGCTCGTAGTAGTCTTCTCCTGCCTGCATCAACTGAAAAAAAGTCACGGGTGCAATCAGGACGAAAGGCGTCCCATCAACAAAGATGGCGCATCTTCCTTCAAGAAGCTGGGCAGCGACACTGTCGGGACGCTCCGTATACATCATTTGCGGGAACGGCGAATAGGGATGGTCCTCGATAAACTCTTCGATATAACCCGATTCGAGTATACCGTCGATTTTGATATCTTTGAGACGCTCTTTCACATCATTGACCATTTTAGGATCGGCAAGCCCTTCAATATAAGAAACGACGATATCTGTTTTGGTATTCGCCCCAAGGACCATGCTGTACATCTTAAGATTCGGCGTCTTGATCTTGAAGCGGAGAAGCGCCGTATTGACGCGAAGCATTTCGGTAAAACCTTCACGCGGTCCGCGGATGACAGATTCCGTTTCGGGCTCCTGTACCATACGCCGGATGCCGGCTTTAATGTTAAAAAGCTGCACCTCGTCCAGGCCATCCACAAACACCGCCACACTGGAATTCAAAATGCCTTCGACCGCATCGATCCACTTTGATGCACTCTTGACCTGGGACAGAGAAATACGGGTATTTTCCAGCGGTTCCAGATCAGATGCCTCCACTTGCTCGGGTGGGTCGGCATTTTGCATTCGCACATACGCTTCGATAATCGGCTCCAGTATATGGGAATCAAGTTCAAGGGACATGACGATTCCCTCAACATAAACGATAAAAGCACGAATACCCGGAGCGATTTCGATCGAGCGGTAAATCATGTCCGAGCAGTCTCTAAAAATCGTTTTCAGCGTCTGGACATTCTGATCCAGACTTTTTTGGATATTCAGCTTCTCCCACGGCGGAGAAGGAAGCCCGAGCGGTATGCCGGACGGCAGCGCTGCAGGTGTGCTGCCTGAATTCAGTTTACGTCTCCTCATTATGCTTACCCCCTCGTATTCCGGCTTTCTTTCTCTGGATCAGTCACGCCATAGCTTGTGCCAAAATTGGATAAATTATGTGATGATGGGCCAGATAAAACTAAAATAACCCCACAAAGTGACGCATGGCCTTCGAAGCTTATTCCGATTACTTTGCGGGGAACCCGGAAGGAAGTTAAAAAAGAAGCGGCCAGGCCATATCAAGGCCTGCCCGCTTCTTTTGGAGTCATGAAGATCTTATATCGATGTTATATTTTAAATTTGTCCACCAGTTCCTGCAGCTTCTCAGCCAGCCTGCTTAGATGCTCCGCCGATGAAGCAACCTCTTCGATGGATGCAAGCTGCTCCTGGGCGGAAGCCGACACAGACTGTGTATTGTCTGCCGCAATTTCCGACAGGCTCCGGATATGGCGAATGGATTCGACTGCGTTTTCCCCATTTCGCGCCAGCTCCTGGGAAGCTTCCGCCGCAGAATGGATGCCTTCCGCCGCTCCCTGAACAGCCTCGCGAATGCGGGTAAAGGATTTGCCTGTAAACTCCGCAGCTTCCATTCCCTCAAACACCCTGCCTTTGGCATCGCCCATCGCGCCAAGCACCCGCTGCATCTCTTCATACATGCCTCTTACCAATTCTTCAATCCGCCTTGCAGAATGTCCGGACTGCTCCGCCAATTTTCGCACTTCGACCGCCACGACGGCAAAACCTTTACCATGCTCTCCGGCACGCGCCGCCTCGATGGAGGCGTTAAGCGCAAGCAGATGCGTTTGCTTGGCGATGTCCGCCATCAAGGTGACGATTTCGCCGATCTGACCGGCACGTTTGTTCATGTTCGCGACCGTATGGTCCAAATCGCTGACGGTCGTATGTATTTCCTGAATTTTATCCGTAACGCCCACAACGGCCGCATAACCCTCTTCCGCCGAAACGGATGTATGCGACATTTTGGTCGAAGCATCCTCCATATGGCTGCGGATGTTTTCCGATTGCATAGACATGACATCCATGCTTTCCATGCTCTTCTCGACGCTGCGCAGCTGCTGATCGCTTCCGGCCGCTACTTCCTGTATAGCCTCGGTCACGGTCTCAATGGCTTTTGTCGTCTGATCGGCGCCTGCCGACAATCCTTTCGCAGACTGGCTGACCTGAGCAGTGATTTCCTGCACGTTTACAATCATCGTACGCAGGCTGTCGACCATCGCTTGAAAATGGCGGCTCAAGTTTCCGATCTCATCCCTGCTTGATGTATCGATATCCTCTCTTAAATCTCCCTGGCTGATCCGCTCCGTCGCTTTCGTCAATCTGTCGATCGGACGGATAATCGACCGGATATTGAGGAAGATGATCACAAGTGCCGCCAGAATGGAAATGACCATCACAATCGACACCGCGTTTCGGATACCCGCTGCCGAAGCTTCAATTTCGTCCTCATACATCGAACCGGCAATTTTCCAGCCCGTCAGCTTATTGGTCGAAAAAGCCATTCGCTTGGCCGCATTCTCGAATCTGTATGAAAACCGGCCTTCGGAGCTCTCGTAAAGTGGTTCCAGATAATCGCCTTCCGCTTTCTGCCCCGTATATTTCGGATGCACGACATAATTTTTAGCCTGATCAGTTATGAAGATGTAACCCTTGGTCCCAAGCTTCATGTTTGTCAGCGTTCTAATTGTATCAAGGTTCAGTTCGATAGAGAGAACGCCTTTACCGGAGGGGATGGTTTGCGAAATAGAAACCGCCATTTTCCCGTTGGCTGCCTTAAATACCGGAGAAATGGTCGGCGTCTTGCCCTGTTTGAGCGCCCGGATATACCAGTCCTGCTTCGTAACGTCATATTGCTCCGGCAAAGGATCTCTGGAAGCGCGCACAAAATATCCGCCATCGATGCCGACGATGACGTCTTTGACATCTTTATGCAGTTCCATATATTGATCCAACTGCGCCTTAAGCTCCCCGCTTTTGCCGAGAGGATCATTGACAGCACGCTCTACATAAGGCTGCTTCAGCAAATAGGCTATATCATCCATTTTCGCCTGAATATTTTGGGTCACGATATTGTCAGCCGATTTGGTGCTTTCCAGCGCGCTGTTCATCATATCCTCGGCATTTGCTTTTTTTGCCGATTGATAGGACAACATGCCGATCATAATGCTGGGTACAAGCAAAACGATGAGATACGTGAGCAATAACTTTCTTTTAATGGTCATTGTAAATCGTTTCACAAAGGCATTTTCCTTTCCGCTTATTGAAACTGCGGTCCTGGGACCCAAATATTTTACGGTGGAACATAGTAGTATAAAGGCAATCGTTCTTAGAACATCGGAATATTGCACTATTTCTTCTACTAATATCCATTTACAAAATATTCTATCATTATCCGTAACATAGGCAAAGAGGCCCAGGCCTTGAAACATAATTTTTTCTTTGAAATTATGCCAAGATTTTTAACGCACGACCTATTTTTTTGAATTCCATCCCTCTAAACGACAAAAAGGACAACCCAATGAACTCTGGGCCGTCCTTATTCTATTTCTGCATCGCTTGATAAATTCGTCCGCTGAGCCCGGCCAATTCATCTCTGACTTTGGTCATTTCCGAAATTTTATAGTCAACCAGCTTCAGCTGTTTTTCCACCGCTTCGGCCATACGATCCAGCTCTGCCTGGCGCAGGGCTTCATCCGAAGATGAGGAGGCGTTGCTGCGGTGCTTTATGACCTGATCGTGAATCTGCAGAAATTCCTGAATTTCCTGCAGCGAAAAACCAAGCACTTTTTTGGCCAGAACGATATTTTTCAGCTGCTGCACGTCTTCTTCCGTATATAATCGAATGCCGCCATCGGACCGCTCCGGCGATTTCATCAGGCCGATCTCTTCATAATACCGGATCGAACGCTTCGTCAGCCCCGTCTCTTTGGCAACATCATCGATTTTAAGCCAATCCATTGCCTGTCTCCCCCTATATTGTCAAAAGGTATACCTTAAGTATATCCTTCCCCGGAAGCGAAAGCCAATGCCTTGTACTCAGGACCGAGCTTCCTCGGCTGAAATTTTGCCGATCATCCCGTTTTCCAAGAAACCTTTGTTTCTTTTTAAGGGCAAGTGGAAATAAATAGAATGAAATACTTTGAGGAGGATATGCCATGAAACCATCTGATCCCGTTTCCCGATCACTGCCGCAGTTTCCCGAGTCGTTGTGGAGAGCCACGACGGAGTTGCCCTCCTTCCCGCCGCTGACCGAAGATATTGAGGTTGATACCGCGATTGTCGGGGGAGGCATCACCGGCATCACGACCGCCTATCTACTGGCACGCCAAGGCTGCAAGGTTGCGCTGCTTGAGGCGGGGAGCATTCTGAACGGCACGACCGGGCATACCACCGCCAAGATTTCTGCTCAGCATGGTTTGATTTATGACGAGCTCTTGAATCATTTTGGCGAGGAACAAGCAAAGATGTATTACGAGGCCAACACGGAAGCCAAGAACTTTATTCAAAGGACGGTATCCGAGCTCAGCATCGAATGCGACCTTCAACCGGAAAGCGCCTATTTGTACATGGAAACCGATAAAAAGCTGCAGAAGCTGCAAAAAGAATTCGATGCCTACATCAAACTGGGCATTCCCGGACAATGGAGGGATAAACTTCCGATTCCGCTGGCCGTTAGCGGAGCGATCGAAATGCCAGGGCAAGGCCAGTTCCATCCGCTGCATTATTTGAAGCAGTTGGTGAGCGAAATGGTCAAAGCCGGGGTTCGCCTCTACGAAAATACGACAATCGCCTCCCTGGACAAAGACGGCCCGCTCAAGTTAACGACCTATCGCGGCAAACATAAAGTACGCTGCAGCCACGTCGTTTCGGCTTCCCATTTTCCATTCGTCGACGGCCCCCGCCTGTATTTCTCGCGGCTGCATGCGGTTCGTTCGTATGCCGTGGCGATCCGGCCGGAAACTCCTTTTGCAGGCGGAACGTATCTGAGCGCGGATGAACCTAAACGTTCGCTGCGCTCGGCAAACTGGAACGGCGAGGAGGTCGTCATCGCCGGGGGGGAAAACCACAAGACCGGCCAAAGCCAGTGCACCCATAACCATTATGAGGAGTTGGAGCATTTCGGCAGCAAGTTGTTCGGAAACAACGGCATCCCGTTCCGCTGGTCCGCTCAGGATCTCGTTACACTGGACAAGGTGCCGTATATCGGGCAAATCACGGCTGCGGACAAGGGCATTTACGTAGCGACCGGTTTTAACAAGTGGGGCATGACTCACGGCACGTTATCGGGTATGATGCTGTCCGATCATATTTTGGGAAAAGACAATCCATATACGCTGCTGTATACTCCTTCCCGCTTTAAAGCCGATCCGTCCATCAAAACTTTCGTCGTGCAAAATGCCGACGTGGCCAAACATCTTGTTGCAGGCAAAGTCGGCCTCGTTCAGCGCAAAGCCGAAGATCTGCAGCCTGATGAAGGCGGCGTAGTCACGCATAACGGCAAACGTGCCGGGGCTTACCGGGATGCCAAAGGCAATTTGTATTTGGTCGATACGACGTGCACCCATATGGGCTGCGAAGTAGAGTGGAACGAGGGGGAACGCAGCTGGGATTGCCCATGTCACGGCTCCCGGTTCAGCTACGAGGGGAACGTGCTTACAGGTCCGGCGAAAAAGCCGCTTGAGATATTGGATTCGCACGAGTAACTTGTCTCATCGCGGTCAAGGCGGAAACGATGCCATTCTCGGCGGATCACAGCTAAACCAACACAAGCTTTCTGTCAGCCCGCTTAAACGCTGCAGAGCAACCGCAGAAAGATGTAAAAGCGTCCCTGATGCCTGTATAGACAAGCTTCAGAGACGCTTTTTCATATTTTTAGGGTCAACTGTAAATCAGGTCCCACTGCTTAAATAAATGATAGAAATGCAGCAAGTTAGTAGTAGTCAGTGCTTAACGGGATATATCGTTAATCTCCGATCTTTTCAGAAAATTAGGAAAGACCAGCGTATTGTCGTAAGAGTGATGGAAAATATGCGTCGTGGCCGGCGATATCGGCGGTATAAGCCAATTCCAGTACCCGGTCAGCGGACGCCCGCATTCGGCCTCCCGCTGTTCAAACAGCTTGAATTGCGCGGCCGCGGTATGATGATCGACGATGCTCACGCCTGCTTGCTTATAGGAATGCAGGACGGCAACGTTCATTTCAACCAGCGCGCGATCACGCCATAACGTCGTTTCGCTTGCGGTTGAAAGCCCCATCAGCTCGGCGACATGCGGAAGAGCATTATAACGGTTTTCGTCCGCGAAATTGCGGGCGCCGATCTCCGTCGCCATATACCAGCCGTTAAACGGGGCGGCCGTGTAGCGGATGCCGCCAATGACGAGCAACATATCCGAAATGATCGGTACCGCGTACCATCGCAGCCCCAGATCCCCGAACGACGGATAATCGGGATGCGTCAGCGGTACCTCCAGCACCAGCTCGTCCGGAATATTGAAGAGAACCGGGTCGCTATCGCCGGATTGAATCAGAAGCGGCAGCACGTCGAAATCCGTTCTGTTTCCGTTCCAGCCCATATCCAAACAGGTTTTCGTAAACGTAACGGAAGCGGGATCGCCGATGATTCCGCTTTCCGTTTCATAACCCGCATAGCGAATCAGCTGATGGTTCCAAATGCGGACCCCTTCACTGTTTGGACCTGGGGGCTTAAATACCGAAATGGTCGGAATGATTTTGCCGCCGTTCGTCGCTGATTCGATATGGTTCAATAGCGACGCATAGATGTCTTCGGGATGCTCCAAATGCCGCTGATCCCGCACGACCATCGAATCCCAGAACAACCTCCCGATGCAGCGGTTGCTGTTGCGCCAAGCCATTTTGGCTCCATGCTCCAGCTCCTCGAAGGTATGCTCATACGTTCCGCCCTGGTCAATTTCCTGACGGATTTCCTCCAGCCGGGCGCATGTCTCCTGTTCCGTTTTTCCCAGCTCCGTATAACATGTTTTTATATAATCTTCCGCTTCCTGAAGCAGAATATCTCGTGCTTTCATCGGTCCATCACCTCATCTGGGTTGTGAAGCTATAATTTCATATTATAGCCATAAATAGGGGCGCCGGGCCGCGTCAAACTTGATATCTTCGTGAACCCTGCTTTTATATTTCTATCTGATTTCCGTATGCGCGGCCGATTCTTGAACCTCAGCATGCTTCGATGGCCAGAAAGCCCAGGACCCAAGCAGCGTGGTGATTGCCGGAACCAGGAAAGGCCGGACGATGAAGGTATCCAGCAGCACGCCTACGGCCGTAATAATGCCGAACTGGACCAGAACCTGGATCGGCAGCGATGCAAGCACTGCAAATGTCCCCGCCAATATCAGACCTGCTGACGTAATCACGGAACCCGTCTCGCCTACGCCTTCCTTGATCGCCTGCTTGAAAGGCATCTCTTTTTTCTTTTTCCAAATGCTTGAGATCATAAAGATGTTGTAATCTTCCCCTAGAGCCACCAGGAATACGAAAGAATATAGCGGAATCGCACCCTGGATTGCGTCTGCTCCAAGCCCGTAATGGATGATGATCCAGCCGAGGCCAAGCGCCGAGAAATAAGATAAAATGACGGTCAGCACCAAATAAACGGTAGCTGTGACCGAACGCAGATATACGAGCAGCAGCAGCGTGATCATGCCGATCACCACCGGAATGATGACGAGCGTATCCCGGTCGCCGGTTGCTCTCGTGTCATATTGGATGGCGGTTTGGCCGCCGATCCATACCTTATCCTCAGGCGACGCGATCCCCGCTTCCCGCAGGGACTGCTCGGCGGCTTCGCGCAGCTTCGGTATCGAATCTATCGCCTCGGTCGAATATGGATTCATCTCAAGTTCCATATCGTAAGCGAGAATATCGGAATTTTGCCCGCCCTTTTGCGGCTTGGAAACTTTATCGATATAGGGAAGCTCTGCAAGTTTGGCCCCAAGCGCATCCGCATGGCTTCCCGCCTCCGCCATCAGTTTAACCGGAGCCAGTACTCCCGGGGAAAACTGTTTGCCGATCATGTCATATCCTTCCCTAGATTCCATGCTTTTCGGAAAAGAAGACATGATATCGTAAGTGAATTTTACCTGACCGGAAAATGAAGCGAGCCCTCCAAGCACGACCAGCGTCACGATGACAATCATCCAAGGCCGGGCAATAACCAATCTGCCGATAAAGCTTTCTTTTTGTGGTTTCGGTTGATAATACTTTTTGCCTTTGCGGCCGGCACGTTCCTCTTCCATTGCCGGCGTGCGCGGGATAAACGGAAAAAACGATACGCGTCCGAAAATGGCCAGCAGCGCCGGTACAAGCGTTAAGCTTGCAACCACCATGACCAGGATCGATACGCTGAACGGAACGGCAAAACGATGATGGGCTCCGTACCGGGCCAGCAGCAGCGCAAGCAGCGACAGCACCACCGTAAACCCGCTCATGGCAATGGCCCCCGAGGTTTCGGTAATAGCCTGCAGCAGCGCCTTGCCTTTGCTTTCTTCCTCTCTCAGCAAATGCCGGAAATGGGAGACAAGGAAGAGGCAGTAGTCCGTGCCTGCACCAAACAGCAGCACCGTCATGATGGATATGGCCTGCGAATCAACGGTGATCCAGCCTTTTGCCGCCATCAGGCCAAGCAGCGGGCTGATCGCGCCGTAAGCGAATCCGACGGCAACGAGCGGAATCAAAGCCAGAATCGGCGAGCGGTAAATAAGCAGCAGAATCACCAGCACAAGAATAACGGTAGCCATCATCAGTTTGAAATCGGCATTCTTGAACAAGCCCACCGCATCGATGGAAATGCCGACAGGACCTGTCACCCGGGCGCTCAGTTCGCTTCCGGAGGTTTGGCTTGCCGCAAAGGGATCACTGCCGAACTCCCGGGCGGCCTGATTCTTCAGCTGTTGTACGCCCTCCTTCAGATGATCGCTGGCGACGTCGCTTCTAAACAATACCGGGGTTACCAGCGTGCTTTGGTCCTGGGAGAGTTGCGCGCGCAATGCCTGCACAGGCATTTTATCAAAAGGAGGGACGCTGTCCTGATACGGAACCGGCATGGTCGCCCATCCCCCAAACAACTTCTGTACATGTTGGAGATCCTCGTCTTGCAGTCCGCCCTCGCGGTGCCAAACCAATAACGCCGGGACCGATCCGCTGCCGAATTGCTCCTTCGCCACTTTTGCGGCCTGAACCGATGGCTGGTCGTCCGGTAAATTTGCGGCATTGTTTTGAACCTCCTTGTTGACCATCGGCCACATTGCGCTGAGAACGCCCACGATGAGAACCCAGGTCGCCAGCGTAACCCACTTGCTTCGCTTTCCGGCAACAAAACGCCCCCATCCTTGTTCATGTTCCATAACTCTCCTCCTCACCCGTACCCCGGCATGCATGGTATAGTATATGTATTGTTTTGCAATGCTTAAATCAAGATGTGATCAACTTCACGCAGATTAATTATATATACCGGAAGGTTAATTATCAAACATATATTTTAATTCATGGAGGAATATTCATGACGAATTCACCGATGAAACCCAAAACTACCCGCCCTCCAGGCAGGCCGAAACGGCAGGCCAACGAACAAGCGACAAACCTTTTCATTCTGAAAACGGCATCCGATCTATTTATGGAATACGGCTATGAACCGGTAACCTTGCAGCAAATCGCCAAGGTATGCGGGGTAACCAAAGCTTCTATATATTATCACTTCGAAAATAAAGCCCAGCTATTTACGGCAGCCGTCACAGCCATGATGGAAAAAGCCAAAACGACCTCACAGCAGATTATACAGCAGGAGGACATGCCGCTGTACGACCGGTTAGTGATGCTTGCCGAGCGAAAATTGCGGTTTCCGCATGGTGATTTTGAGGCGATTCTGCGCAAAGCTTCCGATTCTCTCTCCAAAGAACAGCTCAAAAGCATCCGCGAAAGCGAGGAAAGCATATACAAAGTGCTGACCGTCAGCCTGACGGAAGCGATCGAAAAAGAAGAGATTCGTCCGCTGCATCCGCTGCTGATGGCGCATACGCTGGCATCAATGCTCATGTTGGGCAACCGGGAGATTGCCAAAGAGATTGCGCCCTCTTCAAAAGAGCTTGCGCATACGATCGTCGATATGTTCTGGAACGGTGTCGGACTTCGTACGGAACAACAAACCGGCGGGCCAGGGACAATATAACCCGCGGACCATCTGACAGCCGCCTGCGGTTTTCCACGCGAGTCGCCATTTCTTGCACTGTCTGCAAGTCCTATAACCGTCCAGGTCTGAACCTTTGCCTCCTTCCATGCATAGGGTATAAAAGCCCAATACCGTTGTAAGGAGGTTTACCACCTTGATGCCATACGAGTTCTATTACCGTCCCTCCACCAATCCGGATGCCGCATTGGCAGGAGACCTGATTAAAGCGATCAATGGCGAATACAGCGCGATCATTTGCTATGATCAGCTTGCAAAGCTCGCCCCTGCCGGGGAAGCCAGAAGCCGCATCCTTGAAATCCGGAAGGACGAAATCAAGCATCTGCATTTTTTCCAGCAGGAATATACGCGCGTGACCGGCCAAACGCATCAGCCCGTTCAGACGGAGGCCTGCCCTGAAGACTATAAAGCAGGACTTGTATCTTCTTTTAAAGATGAACAAGAAACCGTTGACTTTTACTTGGGTTTATCGGACCGCGCTCAGGACCCCCGCTTGAAAGAGCAGCTTCGCCGCATTGCCATGGATGAACAGAATCATGCCGTTTGGTTTCTGTATTTGATGAGCAACCAGTAAGAAAAAGGGCTTCCCGCTTGGGAAGCCCTTTGTTTGCCCATCTCCTGGCCGGTTCTGCGCAGGTTATGGCAGCATGGCTGCATATTTTCCGTATACAAAAGCGGTTTTGCCTTGATAAACCACCTTGAGCCAGCCATAAGGCGCGGTGCCGATCACGTCCAGCACGGTTCCTTTTGGCACGGAGCCCACGATCTTCGCTTTCTCGGAAGCGCCCGCGCGAACGTTCAGGTAGTCGGCCGTAATCTTGGCCTGCTTGACCGCCGGTTTGGCTGGGGTTACAGGCTTCGCAGGCTGCGTTACCTCCGGTTTGCCCGTTGCTGCAGGCTTGTCGGTTGCGGGCTTGTTTGGCGTTTCCGGTTTTTCGGCAGGCGCCGGTTCGGTTACCTCCGGTTTGGACGCTGCTTTCACCGCGGCATTCAACTTGTGATACAGCTCGCCGGTGGTCTTGGCATCCGCCAGCAGCGCAGGATCCACGCCCGCTTTTTCAGCCAGCTTGGCTGCGTCCTCGGCAGTGACCGGATCCAAAATGTTGATCGAGGCAATGTTAGTGTACTTGCCGTCTTCGGTCGTTGGAACGCTCAGAATGCCTGCATTCATCAGGTCCACCACATCGGCGCGTTCCTTGGATGCAGTATCCACGCCGATAATCTTCCAGTTGTTTTGGACTTTGGCCTCGTATTGGCCCTTCATGACGTCCTTCAGGTACGCAATCGCCCGGTTGCGGATCGTTCCGCCGGTCTCGCCAAAGGCGCTTTCGGCCTTGGAGGACCACAGCTTCTCGAACTTGCGGCCTTCGAGCGCGCCGCCTTTGGCCACGAGAGCGTCCATGCGGTAGGAGTTCATTCCCAGGGTCAGCGTTTCATTCATTTGGATCGGCGTGCCGTCCATATGGCGCAGGTTGACGATGCGGCTGCCGTATGGCTTGGACAGATCGATTTCGTATTTCACGCCGCCGAAGAAATCGTCGGTGCTGTACTTCGACGATCTGCGCTTCGGATCGAAGCTGACCGTCACGTCGCCCGGACGGGTGCTGTTGAAATAGCCCGCAGACCATTCCATGTAATCCTTCAGGTCCTTACCCGTCACCTTATAGTTGGTGATTTCGCCGAGGGCGTATTGGTAGTTGTAAGCAATATCCTTTTTACGGATCGGGCCAACGTCGAGCTTGGCCTTATCATTGTCGATCTGGTGCGCGACGACGTCGGCCTTGCTGTAATGAAGCATCACTTCGCTGAAGAAATCCGAGAGCGGGGTTTCCTGAATCTGCACGGCAGGAATGCCCTTGATCTCATTGTCCGGAACCATGTTGGTTTTCCCCACCAATTGGCCGACGACGATGTTGGCGTCCTTGCGGGCGAATTCATGATACGGCTGCAGCTTTTTTTCCAGATCCGGATCGGAAACGGCCGGCGTGCCGTCCGCTCCCTTGACCGGGATGGCGGTGGCGACCTTGTCCTTCAGCACCATTTTGCCATCCTGCTTCACGAACGTCAGATCGATGCGCGAAACATGCGTGCCGTACTTGTCCGGCTCTCCGATCAGGACGCCGTTGACGGTCTCGCTTTTGATGAGCTTATGCATATGTCCGGCAAATATCGCCGTCAGCTGCGGCACTTCATTGGCGATGTCCGCCACGCCGGTGCCCGGCAGCGCATTTTCGTTTTCCAGCCCCATATGCATGAGGCCGATCATCACGTCGGCTTTGCCTTCCAGCTCCTTTACGGCCTTCTTCGTTTCGTCGATCGGGTTTTTAACTACCAGGCCGTTCAGGTGATCCGTATCCTTCTCGAAATCGGTGATCAGCGGGGTCGTCATCCCGATGATCCCCACCTTGATGCCGCCTTTTTCCACGACGGTCGTTGCAGGAAGAAAACGTTCGCCGTTTTCTTTGTACACGTTGCCCGCCAGCTTGACCGAATGGAATTGATCGGTGATTTTGTTGAACGTATCGATGCCAAAATTGAATTCATGATTGCCCATGGCCCAAGCATCGTAGCCCATCTCGTTCATCGCGACCATCATCGGCGACTGCGGCTGGTCATTGAACAGCTCCGCGGAGTTGTCCTGAATCACGTCGCCCGCATCAAGCAAAATAGTGTTCGGATTCTCGGCGCGAACCTGCTTGATCAGCGTATACAGCTGCGTGAAGCTTCCGTTCGTGTTCGCTGTGTCCATCGCGTAGTCCCATGGCATAAAACGGCCGTGCACGTCGGAGGTGGCCAGCAGCGTGATATGCGTTTCCTTGTCGTCTGCGGCTTTGGCGCTTGCAGGCTGGAGGGTTGCGGCTCCGGATACCGTCAATGCAGCGGCGAGAGCAAGTCCCGTCAACTTTCTAAAGCTTTTCATCATGTGATTTCTTTTCCCCTTTTAAGCCATATGTAATGCTTGTTTTTGGAAAATGGTAACGCTGCCATAGCTTTTCCAAAGGCCTATTGTAATCTAAAAAATTCTATCCGTAAACCTTCATTCGCACAAAACAACCCTAAAAAAAAGTATTGGAAAGAAGTCCGACGCCTCTCAAAGAAGGGCGCTTGGGTGGAGTAAAAGTACTGAGTGGGGCCTATGCTTCGATGCTTATTCCAAATACTGCGGGGGCAAAAAAATTCCATAATAATCGAGTAGGAGGGGGTGACGAACCCCCGTCCTCTCACACCACCGTACATGCGGGTCCGCATACGGCGGTTCCAAAAGGTTAACAAAGTTCCAAATAACGAGAAAGCAGACTTTTCAGCCCTTTCGCTTCCCAATAGGATGTCGGAAGGGCGTTATTCATGTTTCGGGACATTTCCCAAGCTCCTCTGCGGGAGTTGGCCATGATGAAAGTGGCCCAGTCTGGCACGCCCAAGGCCCGGAGTTCTCGGATACGCGTACGTACTCGCTTCCATTGTTTCCATAGGCACATGCGCAATCTTCTTCGGATCCATTTGTCCAATCTCTCGTAGTGTTTCTGGGCTGAGGCCAGACGAAAGTAGCCCAGCCAACCCATCAGATAGCGATTGAGACGAGCAATCCTCTCTTCCATCGCTATCGGGCGGGTGCGGCTTGTGAGCTCCCGGATCTTCTCCTTCAATCGGTGTATCGTCTTGGGGGCTAGTCGAATCGTAGCCTTCTTGTTCGACAGAAAACTAAAGCCAAGAAACTTACGGTTCCATGGCCGGTCCACCGCGCTCTTCTCCCGATTCACTTTCAGTTTTAGCTTTCCTTCTACATAGCGTGTCACCGACTCCATCACACGCTCTCCTGCTCGTTTACTCGCGACGAAGATATTACAGTCGTCCGCGTAGCGGACAAACCGCAATCCTCTCCGGTGAAGCTCTCGATCCAGATCGTCCAGCAGGATGTTGGCCAAGAGTGGACTGAGCGGACCACCTTGCGGCGTTCCTTCCTCGGTCTTTTGGCAAACTCCGTTTTCCATCGCTCCGGCACTCAGGTAAGCTCGGATCAGCTTCAACACTCGCTTGTCCTTCACCTTCCGTGCCACCTTGGCCATGAGCATATCATGATTCACCTGGTCAAAGAACTTCTCCAGGTCCAGATCTACGACCCATCTTCGGCCGCTTTGGATATAGTGCTGCGCTTGCTTCACTGCGTCATGAGCCCGCTTTCCGGATCTAAAGCCGTAGCTGTACCACGAAAAGTGAGCATCAAACATCGGATTCATCACTTGTAGAAGCGCTTGCTGGAGGAAGCGGTCCATTACGGTCGGGATACCGAGCAGCCGTACGCCGCCTCCGGGTTTGGGGATTTCCACCCGTTTGACTGGCGCCGGCCGGTAGGTTCCCGCCAGAAGTTCGGCTTTCACCGTTTCCCAGTGAGTTTTCAGGTAAGCTTGTAGCTCGGCTACCGTTACACCGTCCACACCAGGACCTCCTCCGTTTTGGACCACCCGCTTGTAAGCGAGCCGAAGGTTATCTCCTTCGAGCATGTTCTCCAGCAGGTCGTTTTGGTCTTCGCGAGAGGAAGGGGCGACTTGTGCCGGTGAAGAGCTCGGCGCTCCAACATACCCTTGCGGCTTCACCGCTTCTCTCTGCTGGAAGCTCCCTTGCGGGATATTCGGCTGTCTTCGCTTTTCACTCGAACGCATCGGTTTCCTCTCTCCTTTCGGTTCGGCCCTTCCGTTTTCCGGTGTCCCGTACTCGCGTACTATGGCCTCTGCTGACTCCTGCGGGTTCAGCACAGCCGGAAGGCTGTGGTTACGAAGTGACTTCGCATTTTTTTCTCCCGCAGGTCTCCCCAGATAAGAACGTCATATTTCCGCCCGCGACCACTGGAGTTTACAGGAATAGCCTTTGGCGGCTTGGGATTTCGTTGTGTGAAGGCAACTCATCCGGCTATCCCTGCCTCGAATCCAGTTCGTGTACCTTGGCCCGTGCTTTTGCCTCCGGCTTCCTTCAGATTCTGCCTCGCGACAGACACCCTTGCCCTTGGCTAACGGTAGGCGCTCGCCAGCCCCCGTTCAGGACTTTCACCCTAGAGATGACGCCCATGCTGGGCGTACTTAAAAAAACAAGGACGCTGCCCCGACACGGGGACGTCCTTGTTTATAGGCCGGCTGATTGCCGCATTCTGCTTCTTTCCTTGCTGCACGCGGTTTATCCCGCCTCCTGCACGTTCCCCCCAGTAAACTGGCTGTTGTACAGATCGGCATAGAAACCGCCTTCGGCCAGCAATTCTTCATGCGTACCCTGTTCAATGACGCTGCCGTTATTCATGACCAAAATCAAATCGGCATCACGAATCGTGGACAAGCGATGCGCAATGACAAAGCTGGTTCGACCTTTCATCAGCCCGTTCATCGCTTTTTGGATGTAAATCTCCGTCCGTGTATCCACGCTGCTTGTCGCTTCATCGAGGATCAGGATGGCCGGATCGGCCAAAATCGCCCGGGCAATGGTAAGCAGCTGCTTTTGCCCCTGCGAAATATTCGAAGCTTCTTCATTCAGTACGGTGTTGTAACCATCGGGCAGGGTGCGGATGAAATGATCCGCATGTGCGGCCTTCGCTGCCTGGATGACTTCCTCATCGGTAACACCGCTGCGTCCGTATGCGATGTTTTCCTTGATCGTACCGTTGAAAAGCCAGGTGTCCTGGAGTACCATACCGAAAATACTGCGCAGATTGCTGCGCTTCATCTCCGTGATGTTCACCCCGTCAATGGTAATGGCTCCGTCACTCAGCTCGTAGAAACGCATCAACAGGTTGATCAGCGTCGTTTTGCCGGCGCCGGTCGGGCCGACGATCGCAATGGTCTGGCCTGGTTTGACGTCGATGTTCATGTCTTCGATCAGGGTTTCGCCTTCTTTATAACCAAACTTCACATGCTCAAAGCTTACCGAGCCCTTCGGCTCTTCCAGAACAACCGGTTCCGCTGCTTCAGGCACTTCTTCTTGTTCGTCCAACAGTTCGAAAACGCGTTCGGCGGAAGCTATGGTAGATTGAATGATATTGGCGATGTTCGCCGTTTGCATGATCGGTTGGGTAAACTGTCTGGCATATTGGATAAATGCCTGCACGTCCCCGATAGTGATGGTTTTATGGGTTACGAAAATCCCGCCGACAACGCAGACCAGCACATAACCGATGTTGCCGATAAAAGACATCATCGGCATGATCAAGCCGGAAATAAACTGGGCTCTCCAGCCCGAGTTGTACAGTTTATCGTTAATTTCGTTAAACGCGGCCATCGATTCGTCTTCACGCCCGAAGGCTTTGACGATTTGGTGGCCGGTATACATTTCTTCGACATGCCCGTTCAGTCGGCCGAGTGAACTCTGCTGGCCCATAAAATGCTTCTGAGAACGCGAAGCGATCATCCGGATGACGATAAAGCTCAGCGGCAGCGTCACGATCAGAATCAGCGTCAGCCACGGGCTGATCGTGAGCATCATGACGATGACCCCAACCAGGGTCACGATGGAGGTGATCAGCTGCGTCAAGCTTTGCTGAAGCGTCGTGCTGATATTGTCCACGTCGTTGGTCGCGCGGCTGAGAATTTCGCCATGCGTTCTCGAATCGAAATATTTCAGCGGCAGCCGCGACAGCTTGCGGTTGATCTGCTCGCGCATGTCGTACACGACCCGCTGCGCTACGCCCGCCATCAGATATTGCTGGAAATAGCTGAAAACTGCGCTGAATAGATATAAGCCGATCAACTTCAACAAAATTTGCGTAATATAATCAAAATCAATCGCCGCCCCCGGCACATCCTGCTTTATCGCCATGATGCCTTCAAACAGCTTGGTCGTGGCTTCACCCAAAATTTTCGGGCTTAAAATGCTGAACACGGTACTGAGAATCGCCATCAGGAAAATGACGGCAAGCGTAACCCGGCGCGGCCGTAAATACCCCAAAAGCCTTTTCAATGAACCTTTGAAATCCTTCGCCTTCTCCGCAGGCATCATTTGCCCGGGATGGCCGCCGGGATGGCGCGGTCCGGGAGGACGGCCTCCGGCATGCTTTCTTTCCTCGCTCATGCGATCTCCTCCTCCGACAGCTGCGAGGATACGATTTCACGGTATACGTCGCAGGTTTCCATCAACTCGCGGTGTTTGCCGATCCCGGCAATCCGGCCTTCATCGAGCACGATAATCCGGTCCGCATCCATCACCGTGCTGGCCCGCTGCGCTACGATCAGCACGGTCGCATCGGCCGTCACTTCCTTCAGGGCAGTCCGCAGCTTCGCATCCGTTTTGAAATCAAGCGCGGAGAAGCTGTCATCAAAAACATAGATCTCCGGTTTTCTGACCAGCGCGCGCGCAATGGACAAGCGCTGTTTCTGACCTCCGGATACGTTGGTTCCGCCTTGGGAAATCTCCGATTGAAAACCGTCTTTCATTTTGGAGATAAACTCGGTGGCCTGCGCAATTTCCGCAGCCTGGCGAAGTTCCTCATCGGTCGCATCCGACTTGCCGTAACGAAGATTGTCCGCAATCGTCCCTGTAAACAGAACGGCCTTTTGCGGAACATAGCCGATTTTGGCCCGCAGTTCCTCTTGAGTCAGCTCCTTGACATCAACGCCGTTCACCTTGACGCTGCCGGAGTCCACGTCATAAAAACGCGGAATCAGGCTGAGCAGCGTCGATTTGCCGGAGCCGGTCCCGCCGATGATGGCCGTTGTCTCGCCCGGGGAAGCGCTGAAGCTAATATGGCGAATCGCCGGTTGCTCGGCTCCCGGGTAGCTGAACGTCACATCCCGGAATTCCAGATAACCGCGCTCCTTCCCGCCTTTGCTTACGGATGCCGATTGGGCAGGATCAACGATTTGCGGCTCCATGTCAAGCACCTCGTTGATCCGGACTGCCGAAGCGGAGGCGCGTGGAACCATGACGAAAATCACCGATACCATAATCAGCGAAAACATGATTTGCATCGCGTATTGAATAAATGCCATCAAGTCCCCGACTTGCATACTTCCGTTTTCGATCCGGAAACCGCCGAACCAGACGATGGCGATCGTCGAGAAATTCATGACAAGCATCATGATCGGCATCATGGCCGCCATAATTTTATTGACTTTGACCGCTGTTTGCGTCAAATCATAGTTTGCTTCATTAAACCGTTTCTGCTCATGCTCAATCCGGTTGAAAGAGCGGATGACGCGAATGCCGGTCAAATTTTCGCGCAGGACCCGGTTCAGTTTATCCAGCTTGACCTGCATCGCCTTAAACAGCGGCAATCCTTTGCTGGCAATCAGGAAGATCGCTCCAGCCAGCACCGGAACGATAACGACGATAACCAGGGAAAGCTTCGCATCTTTGGATACGGCCATAATAATCCCGCCGATACACATCATCGGCGCACTGATCATCATGCGCAGAATCATGGTCAAAACTTGCTGCATCTGCGTGATATCATTGGTCGTACGAGTGATAAGCGATGCTGTTCCGAGCTTGTCGAATTCCTGCAAAGAGAAATTTTGCACATGCTGGAACACGCGGCTGCGCAAATTTTTGGCGAATCCGCCCGCAACCTTGGCGGACAGATAGCTCGCGCCAATGGAGCAAAAAACGCCCCCTAAAGCAACCAGCAGCATAAAACCGCCGATTTTCCATATATAAGGGATGTCACCGTTGATAATGCCTTTATTCACGATGTCGGACATTAAAGTAGGCAAGTACAAATCCGACATCGATTGGAAGAATACAAGTACAAACACAAACAGGATCAACATCCGGTATGGTTTTAAATTCCGGAATAATTTCAGCATGATTCTCCCGTTCCCCCTCCACATAGATCCGTTTTGGATTCATAGTAGGTGTAGGCTTTGGTCAGCAAATCAGCAAGCCGATTGCCCTCCCCTTCACCCAGATAAGCGACCAGGCCTGCGAAGGACTCTAACGTGGAATCTACAGCTTTTTGCACCACTTCTTCGCCTTCTTTCGTCAGGCTGATCCGGACCACCCGGCGGTCCGCTTCATCCATCGTTCGCTCCACCCAATTTTTCTTCTCCAGTCCCTTGATGAGCTGGGTTACGGTAGGCGACGTGACGCGTAAAATATGGCTGATCTCCGAAACCATCAGGCCGGATGAGCCGGATTCGACGCTTTTTCTTATCGTGAATAATAGACCGAGCTCACTCATCTTGACCCCTTCGATTTTGCGCTGGCGAAACTCGGCTTTGTTAAAACGCATGGTGGCCTGCATCAGCTTCAGAGCCGTACTTTGGCCAGTGGATGGCTCATCATTCATCCAGGGTTGCATCTCCTTTCCTTCACTTGTCATGACGCAGCAATGGGTCATTCCCACAAAACTTAGAAACTTAGTTATATGATTTATTAATTAGTACGCCTAATTATATTCCTTCCCGAAAATCTATGTCAAATCTTCCATATAGGAAGCCCTGTTTCTTGACCAAAATACACCCAATCCCTTAATTAATCGCCTACTCCTTCCTCCATCAAGATGCTTTTGGTGAAAGAAATCCACTCCCGCGCCGCAAATGAAAGATAACGGTCCTTGCGCCAAATCATGCCGAGCTGCCACGGAATGGAAGGATCAATGAGCGGTAAAATCCGGATACGCTGCTGATCGAGCTCACGGCAAATCGTTTCCGGCAGCAGCGCGATGCCCAAGTTGGCCGCCACCATGCCGCTGATCAAATCCCACTGCGAACTTTCATATATAATCCGGGGCTGAAAACCGACGCGGACGCATTCGGTAATGATCCGGTCATGCAGCGCGAAATCCTCGCGAAACAGCACGAAGTTCTCATCGGCAAGCTCCGCGAGCGGTACCGCATCATGACCGCATAACCGGTGGGAAGGATGGACGAGCAGCATCAGGTTCTCCCTTACAAATGAAAAATAGTGGAACAAGTCGTCTTCGGTCGGCAGAACCGCCACTCCGACATCAAGCAGCCCGCTCTCGACGTCCTTCTCTACCTTTTTGGCGCCGTCCTCGAACACCTGCATGGTCACCTGCGGGTATTTATGATGAAATTGGCCGATGACTTCCGGAAAAAAGCTTGCGCCGACCATCGGCGGCAATCCCAGCCGGATATGCCCCTTTTGCAAATGTTTCAGATCGCCCAATTCGGCGGACAAGCTCTGGAAAGCTTTCACGATCGGCTGCGCCTGCTCATATATGATTTGTCCGGCATCCGTAAGCTCGATTTTTTTGTTGGAACGGTCAAAAAGCGTTACGCCAAGCTCTTCCTCGATGTGACGTATCGTCTTGCTGATCGTCGGCTGGGTGATATATAACGTTTCTGCAGCCTTCGTGAAACTTTGCAGCCGCGCTACCTCCATAAAATACTGCAAATGCCGAATATCCATCACACTGACTCCTTCCTAAACAGAATATTTGATATATCTATAGAAAAAAGGAATGATCATCATTCTTTTTATTCATTTTACTCATGAAAACAATTGATGTAAAATTTTCATTAACAATGAAAGGAGAGAGTCCCTGTGAGGAATATGATCAAAGGAACGGTGCAGGTTGCGGCACTTATGGCCTTTACCCTGCTGATGAATAAACTCGCCGGTCTTTTGCATCTGCCGATACCCGGCAGCATTCTGGGGATTATCGTGTTATTCATTCTACTCGAAACCCGTATTGTCCGCCTGGAATGGATCGATCTCGGCGCCAGCTGGCTGCTTGCAGAACTGCTGCTTTTCTTTATTCCGGCGGCGGTCGGCGTCATGAAATACATTCCCATGCTGGAGAGCGACGGTGTCCGCATTCTGATCGTTGTCATTTTTAGCACTTTCATCGTCATGGCCAGCTCGGGGCTGCTTGCATCCCGGATTGCCAAACAAAGAGAACGGAGGATTTCACGATGATCGGGTTTTTATGCTTACTCGCAACACTCGGCATTTACGCTGTTTCCAAACGCGTGTATGCCAAACGGCGCAAGGTGTATCTTTCGCCGCTGCTCGTTACGCCCATCGTCGTTATCTTTATTTTGATCTGGGCGAAGATTCCTTATGAAACCTATAACGATGGGGGCAAATGGCTAAGCAGTTTGCTGCAGCCGGCCACTGTCGCTTTTGCAGTGCCTTTGTACAAAAACTTCAAGGTACTTAAAAAGCACGCCACCGAAATTATCGTCAGCGTGCTTGCAGGCTCGTGTATTGCCATGATCTCGTCGGCCTTTTTGGCAAAATGGCTGCATCTGAGTTCATCGCTTGTCACAAGCATGATTCCGCGGTCCGTTACAACGCCGATCGCCATGAACGTATCGCAGGTTATCGGCGGCGTTCCGAACATTACGGCCGTATTTGTCATCATCACCGGCCTGCTCGGTTCCATTATCGGACCAATGGTACTGCGTATGTTTAAAATCGAAAATGACGTGGCCCGCGGCATCTTGTTCGGCACCAGCTCTCACGGTACGGGAACCTCGAAGGCGTTCGAGCTCAGCTCCCTGTCGGGTACCATCTCGAGCATCTCGATGATTCTGGCCGCGCTGTTTACCCTTGGCGTCGCGCCGTTAATCATGAACGTATTGATACACTAACATTCCGTAACATTGCTGATGCGGACCGGCTGGCCGGAAACGGCCGACTTCAGCGCGGCGCAGGTAACGGCCTGCGTCCGGAAAGCATCGGCATAATCAGACTTGATCCGGGAGCGGTCACCCGTGCGCAGCGCATGGAGGAAAGCTTCCGTTTCTTTTACATAGGGATTGGCTTGCTCGCGGTACTCTGTCTGTTCATCCGGACGCGCGAAGCGCACCCGTTTCATATCCCAATCCAGCACCCCCTGATCCGTATAGAAGGTCAGCCCGATATCGGTTAGATCCGTTCCTCCGGCCAACGCGCAGGTATTGGAAATATTGGCGACAAGCCCGCTGGCCAGCTTGAGCGTGACCGTACCCACGTCGGCTACCTCCATGTCCTCTACCTGTTCATGTTTGATACGGTTTCCGTAAAGCGCATACACTTCTTCCACCTCGCCGGCCAGATAACGAAGCAAATCCACCAAATGCGTTGTCTGCTCGATAAACTGCCCGCCCGATCCATTTTGCCGCCGCCACCAGGATACGCCTGGCATGCTGTCCATCCAGCGTCCGAGCATCATGCCTGTTCGCTGCTGCTGCAGCAGATCTTTCAGCTTGCCAATGCTTGACTGATAACGAAAATGATACCCGACAGAGGTGAGCAGCCGGGCGTCGCCAATCTGTTTCATTAAAACAGATGGTAGTTCGGTATCCAATCCAAGCGGTTTTTCCACCAAAAACGGGATGCGGCGCCGGATCAATTCCTCTTCAATAGGCCCGTGCGACATGGGAGGCACACAAATGTACACCGCATCGAGTCGCTCCTTATCCAGCATCGTGATTAAATCTCCGTAACCTGCAGCGCCATACGGCAAAGCTATCCGCTCCGCCTTTTCCGCGCTTGTTCCGAGAAAAGCTTTTACTTTCACGCCTTCCGCTCCCGCAAGGTTGCCGGCATGCACCTTGCTAAACCAGCCTGTCCCGATAATCCCGATCTGAAGCATCATGACAAAACCCACCCCTTCACGCATATTTTCCCTACATCATACAGAACGCCCTTGTGGTTGGCCATCCCTTTTTTCGGCCTTAGCGTTCATTATTCACCCTTTCCATTCTTCCGGAAGAAGGCTCCGGTAATGAGGGTGGTTGAAACGGTCATCAATCAGATAAAGCACGCCCTCATCCTCCTCTGAACGGATCAGCCTGCCTCCCGCCTGAAGCACCTTGTTTATACCGGGAAATACATATGCGTAATCATAGCCGCTTTTGCCTTCCCCATTAAAATAATCGCGGATCAAGTTCCGCTCCAGCCCAAGCTGGGGCAGCCCGACCCCGACGACAGCCACGCCGATCAAGCGGTCTCCCTGCAGATCGATGCCTTCCGAAAAAATCCCTCCAAGCACGGCGAAACCTGCCAGCGTCTCATGGTTATCCGCCTGAAAGGCGTCCAGAAAACGCTCGCGTTCTTCCTCGGCCATACCCGCTCCCTGCACAATCGTCCGGACTTCGGGATATTTGCCTTCGAAAATCTCATACACGTTTTGTAAATACTGATACGAAGGGAAAAAGAACATATAATTGCCGTGCTTGCCGCTAATCAGTTGGTGCAGCAGATCCGCAACCTCCTCTCCCGTGCGCTCCCGGTCGCGATAACGGGTAGAGACCGGGTGAATCCGCACATCCAGCTGCTCCCGCCGAAACGGGGAAGGGACGGAAATGCTGTAATCCTCCGCCTCCGCCCCGAGCATATCCCTGTAGTAGGATAGCGGCGACAGCGTGGCCGAGAAGAACACGGCCGACCGAAACCCTTTATCCGCCTGCGACAGCAAATAGGACGGGTCGAGGCAAAACATCCTGATCGTCACGTCATTCCTCAGAACCTCCGCGTATGTTATGTATCGGTCGTCATAAAGCTTCGCGGTACGGGTGAAATTTTGAGCGGCAAAATACATGTCGAGAAGCAGCTGCCGGTCCGTCCCGCCTGCGGCCAGCTCCCGTTCGGCTTCACCTGCAAAAGCTTCCAGCAATTCTACCAGCTCCTCCGGAGCTTCCTTGGTCACCTGCTGCCGTGCGTCGCCACAAGTTTTCCGCAGCTCGATGAAATACTTGTTCACGGCATCCGCTGCTCCGGCCACAGCCGGATTCAGTGATTTATACTCGCGTTTAAGCTGCAGAAAATCCGCTTTATAGATCGCGGCCGAGAACATCTCGCGCCCCCGGTCCACCAGATTATGGGCTTCATCCACCAGCAGCGCCGTGCGTTTCTTCTGTTCCTCAGGCAGGCGTTTCAACGAAACCCGCGGATCAAATATATAGTTATAATCGCAAATGACCGCATCTGCGGCATAAGCCAGATCCAGTGAAAATTCAAAAGGACATACCTTGTGCTTTCGCGCATATTCTTCCACCACCTGGCGGTTCATGAGGGTCTCATGCGAGAGGATATCCAGGACCGCCCCGTTGATCCGGTCGTAATACCCGTCTGCATACGGGCAAGCCTCCCGGTTGCAAACCGTTTCTTCCTGAAAACATATTTTTTCTTTTGCCGTAATCGTAATGGACTGCAGCCGCAGCCCCTTTTTCTCCATTAGGGCTAACGCCTGCTCCGCGGCCGTGCGGGTAATGGTCTTAGCCGTCAAGTAGAAGATCTGTGACAACAGCCCTTCTCCGATGGCTTTAACGGACGGAAACAGGGTGGACATCGTCTTGCCGATCCCGGTCGGCGCCTTGGCAAACAGCTTTTGCTTGTCCTTAATCGCCCCATAAACAGCCCCTGCCAGCTTTCTCTGCCCTTCGCGGTACGAGGCAAAAGGAAACGGCAGCGCATGTATGCTTTCATCCCTGAGCCTGGCATTCTCAATCCGAAGCGCGGCATACGGCGCATACCGCCCGATCACATCGTTGACGAACCCTTCCAATTCTGTCATGCTGCGGGTTCGGTTAAAACGTTGTTCCGCTCCCGTCCCGGCGTCTACATATGTCAGCTGAACACCGATATGTTCAAGCTTCAACTCCTGTGCCGCCATATACGCATACACTTCCGCCTGCGCCCAATGAACGGCATGGCCGCCATCCAGCATCTCCAAACCGGCGGAGGTGGATTTGATTTCATCGATGATCCATCCCTCTTCCGTTTGGATCAATCCGTCGCATCTTCCTTCTATATGGTATATAATTTCTCCAAACAAAATCTCCGTTTTGAGGTATACTTCTTTATAGTCGCCTTCTTGATACATGCGCTGCACCCGCTGATGGATTTTGGTGCCCTCATGCATGGCTGCAGCCGTATGGAAGCCGGAATCAATGCTTCCGCTCCGGAATACATATTCAACAAGCGGCCTTACCGAAATGTTGACGACTGTCATTTCCACACCTCCTCCTATCACGGGATCATTTGTTCCCCTTCGTTTTATCATACCATATCCTGAATATGCAGCCTATTTTCGCTTAAAATTTTAGGATAATTATCCCAATAAATTGTCTGAAATGTTTCAGAAAATAAAAAAATAAATTTTCAATGACTATTTAAAGTATTAAAGGGTTGAAGATTTCTGGCACTCTCGTGTATAATTTCTGTTTAAATACAGATTCATGCTTACAGAATGCGTAAGCACTAAGATCACTTAATGTTTTGCATTCTGTAATCTTGAATCTAGGAATAGGAGAGAAGCCAATGACATTTTTGCATGTAGAGTTACCCGCTGAAAAGAAAGCCAAGGCTTACGTGAACGAAGTCTTCGAAACGGTTTGCAAACGGAACCCGAACGAAAGCGAATTTCACCAAGCCGTAAAGGAAATCCTTGACTCTCTGGTTCCCGTGCTTGCCAAAGAACCCAAATATATGGAAAACGGCATTTTGGAACGTCTGGTTGAACCTGAAAGACTGATTATCTTCCGCGTACCTTGGGTCGACGATCAAGGGAACGTGCGCGTCAACCGCGGCTACCGCGTGCAGTTCAACAGCGCCATTGGCCCTTACAAGGGCGGACTTCGCTTTCACCCCTCTGTAAACTCCAGCATTATCAAATTTCTCGGTTTTGAACAGATTTTGAAAAACTCCTTGACTGGCCAACCCATCGGCGGCGGCAAAGGCGGATCCGACTTCGATCCTAAAGGCAAATCGGACGCGGAAGTGATGCGTTTCACCCAAAGCTTCATGACCGAGCTGTATAAATATATCGGTTCCGACGTTGACGTTCCTGCAGGCGATATTGGCGTAGGCGCACGTGAGATCGGATTTTTGTTCGGGCAATACAAACGGATCCGCGGCGGCAACGAAGCTGGCGTTCTGACAGGTAAAGGCATTCCTTACGGCGGTAGCTTGGCCCGTCCGGAAGCGACCGGGTACGGTACCGTTTACTTCGTGAATGAAATGCTGAAGGATAAGGGCGACAGCCTTGAAGGCAAAACAGTCGTTGTATCAGGCTCCGGCAACGTAGCTATCTATGCGATCCAAAAAGCTGCCCAATTCGGCGCCAAGGTCGTGGCATGCAGCGATTCCAGCGGTTATGTGTATGATCCGGAAGGCATCAACTTCGAGACGGTGCAAAAGCTGAAAGAAGTGGAAAGAAAGCGGATCAGCGATTACGTAAAAGAACATCCGGGCGCGCAATACTTCGAAGGCTGTTCGAATATTTGGAGCATTCCTTGCGACATCGCTCTTCCATGCGCAACCCAGAACGAAATCGATGCAGAAGCTGCGCAATTGCTCGTAAGAAACGGCGTCAAAGCGGTGGCGGAAGGCGCAAATATGCCTTCGACGCTGGCAGCTATTGACGTATTCCTGGAAAACGGCGTTCTTTTCGGACCTGCCAAGGCAGCCAATGCCGGCGGCGTAGCCGTATCCGCGCTGGAAATGTCCCAAAACAGCATCCGCACTTCATGGACATTTGAAGAAGTCGACGAGAAGCTGCATCAAATCATGATCAATATTTATAACAACAGCGCCCAAGCAGCCGAGCAGTACGGCTATCCGGGCAACCTGGTAGTCGGCGCCAACATTGCCGGTTTCGTCAAGGTTGCTGATGCAATGATCGCTCAAGGCGTGATCTAAAATCGATCTTATGTCTATATTAATGATAAGAGCATCCGGAAAACCGGGTGCTCTTATTATATTATCTCCTTTACAAAAAAGATCCGACACTTCAATTTTTCTTCGCACATGTTCTTTTTTCGAAATTTTGTTAAAATCGATCCGCCGCTTCAGGGGTACAATGAATGGATAAATCAAATTCTATCGTCTATATATAGACCATGCGTAAAGCGCCGTTTACAGTTTTTGTGGATCATTTTTGTCCATGTATGTAAAACAACCGCGGATTATATGCCCAAATGCCTTGTTTTCTATGAAAATAAACCTTTTTTCCAACTTTGACTTCTTATCTTCAGGGGGTCATAATACCTTTATTGATATAACCCTTAAGAACTGTTAGTCCTTTTGTATCGTCCTTGCCATGTCTTTTTCATGGCCGCCGGCTTTGGGTTGGCCGATTGTTTTGCAATGGAGGGAAACCGTATCGTGACACATAAATCTTTTGCCCGATTTTTCAAGAAGCCGTTCGTTCTCTTCACGATCATTTTGCTGGTGAAAGGATATCTCGCCTGGGCAGTGACGTTTGGAGACTGGTTGCCATGGAAGCTGCTGGTCACGGAAGTGCCTTTTATTTGGCTTTTATTTTGCCTGGTTGAATGGTCTGCCACCAAGCGAAAGCTGATGGCCTATACAATTGTGAATCTGATCCTAACCGGCGTATTTTTTGCGGTCATTATGTATTTCAAGTATTTCGGCGTTATTGTTACTTACCATGCCCTTGCGCAGGTCAATCAGGTCACGGAAGTTAAGGGCAGCGTCATTTCGCTTATGGATCCTTATTATCTGCTCGTTTTCGCCGACATCATCGTCCTGCTTGCACTGATGCCCAAAAGCCGCCGCATGAAGGAATGGAAAAGCAGCATCAAGTACAAGCCCAAAAAAAGCTACGTATTTGCCGGATTTATGGTGTGCCTGGTGATTTGCCTGTTTAATGTTTTGCCGAACCGGGCCAGCATGAACGAAATAAAAAAAGCCCAGCAGATGGGCATTCTCAATTACGAGGCCTACACGATTCTATCGCTTAAAAAGGAACCGCTTGTGCCGCTGGAGAACATTACCCAGGCTTCCATCAACAAGCTGAAAGGAATCGCTGTACCCGAGAATCCGAAATATTTTGGAAACGCGAAGGGAAAGAACCTGATTATCGTTCAGCTGGAGTCATTCCAGAATTTCCTGATCAACCTGAAAATCGACGGCCAGGAAATCACACCGAATATGAACAAGCTTGCGAACGAAAATCTGTATTTCACAAACTTTATGCAGCAGGTGGGACAAGGAAATACATCGGATGCCGAATTCGTCGTCAACACGTCTTTTTATATTCCGCCCGACGGCGCCGCGACCCAGAGATACGTTGATAAAAAACTGCCGAGCCTGCCGCGGCTGTTGGAGCAGCACGGGTACAACACCTTGACTTTGCATACGAACGCCGTGCAGTTCTGGAACCGCGGGGAGCTGTACTCTTCACTTGGCTTCCAGCATTATTATGACCAATCCTTCTTTGGGCAAGAGGATCCGGTGTTCTTCGGAGCTTCGGATGAAGTGCTGTACGCAAAGTCAACTGACAAGCTTCGGGAGATGGACCGTGAGGATAAGCCGTTTTATGCCCAAATCATTTCGATGTCGGCGCATCATCCGTTTACCATTCCGGCAAACAAACACAAAATGGAGCTGCCCAAACGCTATCAAGGCACCTTCGTCGGAGATTATATCCGGGCTCAGAACTATGCGGATTACGCGCTGGGGCAGTTGATCGACGAGCTCAAGCAAAAAGGCCTCTGGGAAGACAGCCTGATCGTCATTTACGGGGATCATATGGGGCTGCCGATTTATTCGCTCGATCATGATGACAAACAGCTGATGGAGGAAATTTACGGACAGGAATATTCATATACCGACATGCTCAATATTCCGCTCGTCATTGCCGGCAGCGGCGTACCGCATGAGCAAATCCGCGATGAAGTTGGCGGGCAGGTGGATATTATGCCGACGGTAGCCAATTTGCTGGGTATCTCCATGAGGGGTTATATTCATTTCGGGCAGGACCTTCTTAACCAGACTTATAATCTGCTGCCCGAACGCTATTACCTGCCGACAGGTTCTTTCCTGAACGATAACGCCATGTTTATGTCAGGAAACGGCTATGAAGACGGCACCCAATATCCGCTGACCGGTCAGAGTTCCATTGGTCAAGGCACGACGGAGGACGAATACCACCGCGCCCTGAAGCTGCTGAACTTATCCGACAGCTATGTAAACCAGCAGCCGAAGAAATAGTTTCAAGGAATTTGGCAGCGGTAGAAAAACGGTCTATCGGCGTACTTTCTAAGAAGCCAATTGCCCGCAAAGAAGCCTCGCCCTGTATGGGACGAGGCTCCTTTTATTCCGAAAGACCTATCCGAACCCAATGCGGTTCATTCGCTCATTTCTTCAGATATCGATTAATAAAGCCGCTTATGCGCTTGACATACTCTTGTTTATTCACAAAATATGCGTTGGCATGTACCGCTCCGGGTACCACGTACAGTTCCTTTTCTCCTCCGGCTGCCGCGACCAGGGGGTGAACCATCGCAAACGGAACAAAGCTATCCTGATCCCCGTGAATAAACAATATCGGCAGCCGTGTTTTAGCCACCTGCGTGAGCGCCGATCCCTCTCCGAAAAAATAACCCGAGCGCAGCTTGCAGATCAGGCTGGTCACCGGCAGCAGCGGAAACGGCGGCAGCTTGTACATTTGTTTTAGCTGATACGTCAAAATATCCTTCACCGAGGAATAAGCGCAATCTGACACAATGCATTTGACCTGCTCCGGCAAATCTTCGCCGCTAGTCATCAGCACCGTGGCTCCCCCCATCGAAACCCCATGCAAGGTTATGGCCATGTCCGGCCCGCTCCGCTGCAGCAGATAACGAATCCACTGCATGATATCCCTTCGGTCGGGCCAGCCAAAACCAATGTAGTCCCCGCCGCTTTGCCCGTGTCCCCGGTTATCCGGCATCAGCACATTGAAGCCCATTTCATGATAAAACTTGGCGAATGCCCCCATTTCCCTGCCCTGGCTGGAATAACCATGGACCACGATCACGGTTCGTTTCGACGGCTGCGCCGCCGGGATATAGTAACCTGTTAACGGAAGTCCGTCTTCGGCCTTGATATGTATGATTTCAAGCGGCTGGCTGTTCAGCCACTCCTCTTCCTGCTCCCAGGGATGATCCACTTTAGCCAAAGCCGGATCTTCGTCCAGGAATACCTTGCGGCTCCGTCTAATGCCGACATGATAAAAATACATACCAGCTGCCGCAAGCATCACCAGTACGATTAAAATGACACATGCGATCACCGTTGCTGCTGTCGTCATGTTTCCCTCCCACTGACCTTTGAATCATTGCTGACATATATTTGATGGAATCAATCACCATTTTAAAATAACATCCGCCGCCGCTTTATGACAAATAGAATGTTCTATATGAGCAAAGTAACCCCACAAAGAGTATCGGAAAGAAGTCCGACGACTCTCGAAGAGGGGCGCTTTTGCAAAGCAAAAGTACTGAGTGACGTGTAGCTTTTGAAGCTTATTCCGATTACTTTGCGGGGACCCCGGAAGTTTATACTTTCTGCTATGTCAAAAAAGCAGCGTGCAAGGCGATGCCCGCTGCAGCTGCTGTTCACTCCATTTTTCGAAACAAAGTTCACTCATGGAGTATCTTTGGGATCCTCTTTGCCACGTGCCATCGCCCGCAATGCTTGGCGATAGGCTTCATCGGAGCTGGGCTCGGGCTGCGTGGAAACTTCCGGGCCGCGCTTTTCCGTATCGGGAGCATACCCTGCAAATTTGCGGAGCGCCTCTCGATAAGCCTGATCATTGCCGCTCGCGGACCGGTGCGCTTCAAGCTCCGCTTCCTTCAGCGCCGTTTGATCCAAAGCCCTGGGGGCTGCCGCTTTCATGGCATGCCTCATCCCGGATTCAGACGGAACCTCCCCAGTCGTTTTTCCCGCTGGCAGCTCCGCAGGGGCCGCCTTTGTCTCTGGGCCATCGGGGCGGACCGGTTCATCCTCGATCTCGACCCGTTTCCCGGCTTTTCTGGAGACGCGGGAATTATAAATGAACAGAAAAATAAGCGCCGCGACAGCCAGGACAATAAATGCAATTACCATATGCCATTCACCCTACCTTGCGGCAGATGACGCAACCAGCTTTCCGGTTACCTCAGCTACTCGTCTGCCCAGAGCGCGTCCAAGAATCAGATCGTTGTCGCTTGGCAAATTTTTCGGATCTTCATCCGACAGCTCCACGGGGCAGGTAACGCCAACGCCGTAATAGGAACCGTACAAGGCATTTTCCGGAATGTTCCCAGGCAGCCCGACGATGATCATCCCGTTATGAAGCATAGGTGTAATGAGGTTGATTAATGTCGATTCCAAACCGCCGTGAACCGTAGCCGTCGTGCAGAAGACCGCGCCTACTTTTCCGATCAGCTTGCCTTGGGCCCATAAATAACCCAAGCGGTCGATCCAGGTTTTGAGTCCGGCGCTGATGGTGCCGAAATGACCCGGGCAGCCCCAAATAATAGCATCCATTTCCTCCAGCTTGTAGACATCGGCCTCATTGACATGAGCCACCTCCGTCTGTGCCCCTTCCACCTCGCTTGCGCCCTCAGCCACGGAACGTGCAAGCGCTTCGGTATGTCCATTTTCGCTGTCGTAAACCACATAGATCTTCATGCGGAATATCCCCCTGTTCATGCTTTGATTTCTTATTTATTCCCATAAGCTCCCCGATTATCCTTGGATGCCCTTGAATGCAAGCAAAATCCGGCGCAGCTGAATATTCGTTTTTCTTTTAGGGGATGCTCAGTTTAATTGGCAATACCCAGCAACCATTTTAGGAGGAGAACTCACGTATGAACTCTCGCGCGCTTCTTGTCAATGTCATCGTCGTTATTATCGTACTCGCGTTGGGCGGGGCGGCGATCTACTATTACAATCAGACATCCAGCTACGTTAAAACAGATAATGCGCAAGTGACCGGGCAAGCCGTATCTATCGCCGCTCCGGTAGCTGGCAAGCTGGACAGCTGGAACGGGCAAGTCGGGCATTATTATAAAACGGGCGATGTGGTCGGCAGCGTGGTTGCGCAGGGAACCAAAGTGAATATCACGTTTCCCCTCAGTTCCACGATCGTGCAGCAAAACGCAATTCCTCATTCCTTCGTGGCGCCGGGCACCTCGCTGGCAAGAGCTTTCAATCTGGATAATCTGTGGATTACCGCCAATATCGAAGAAACCAAGCTGAACAAAATCAAGGTCGGCCAAACGGTCGACGTATATGTGGATGCATACCCTGACACAACGCTCTCCGGCAAAATCGATCAGATCGGCTTGGCTACAGCCTCCACGTTCTCCATGTTTCCAAGCACCAACGCAACCGCCAACTACACTAAAGTCACGCAAGTCGTACCCATTGTGATCAGCATTGAAGGTTATAAAGGTCTCGGACTTGTCCCAGGCATGAGCGCTACCGTCCGAATTCACATCTAGAAGGGGGAAGGTTCCTGCCATGGCAAATGAACAAGAATTTCATATGGGGCGCACGCTGACCGTGCTGATGCTTGGAGCTTTCGTCTCCATTCTGAACCAGACGCTGTTGAACGTGGCCATCCCCCATTTAATGAATGAATTCAACGTGTCCGCGACTACCGTGCAGTGGCTCTCCACCGCCTATATGCTGGTTAACGGCGTGCTTGTGCCTGTAACGGCTTTTTTGATTGAATCCTACGGTACGCGGGCGCTGTTTATGACCGCTATGGGGCTTTTTACTGCCGGTGCGGTCATATGCGCAACCAGCAGTTCATTTGTCCTGATGCTGGTCGGACGGGTGGTCCAGGCCAGCGGTGCAGGCATCATCATGCCTGTGGTAATGAACGTGTTCCTGACGGTTTTCCCGCCCGAAAAGAGGGGCACAGCGATGGGAACGATGGGGATTGCCATGATGTTTGCCCCCGCGCTCGGTCCTACCCTGTCCGGCTGGATCGTGGAGCATTACACATGGCGTATTTTGTTCATTATGGTCATTCCTCTGGCGGTACTGGACATTCTTTTTGCTTTCCGTTGGCTGACCAACGTCAACCGGCTCACCAAACCGCAGTTCGATTTTTGGGGAGTCGCCTTTTCGACGCTCGGCTTTGGTTCGCTTCTGTACGGCTTCAGTTCCGCGGGCGATAAAGGCTGGGTAAGCGCTACTGTGCTTGGTTCCTTGTTTGTCGGTGCCGTTTTTATCGTTCTATTCGTCGTACGCGAGCTGAGGATGGAAGTGCCGATGCTGGACTTTCGCGTATTCAAATACGATATCTTCACCTTCTCGACGATTATCGGCGGCCTGGTCAATATGGCGATGTTCGGCGCGATGCTGCTGCTCCCGATCTATCTGCAGAACATCCGCGGCTTTACGCCCCTTCAATCCGGCCTATTGCTCCTGCCGGGAGCGCTGCTGATGGGGGTGATGTCACCGATCTCCGGCGCGATTTTCGATAAGACCGGAGCGCGTCCGCTGGCGATTGTCGGACTCGCCATTACAGCGATCACGACATTCGAATTCAGCAGGTTGACCTCGGACACCTCTTTCACCCATCTGATGCTGCTATACACTATTCGCAGTTTCGGCATGTCGCTGATCATGATGTCCGTGCAAACCGAAGGGCTGAATCAGCTCCCGCCCCGACTCGGGGCTCACGGCACGGCCATGTCCAACACGATGCGGCAGGTGGCGGGATCAATCGGAACCGCACTGCTCGTCACGGTGATGACAACCCGTTCGACGCTGCATATCGCGGAGGCAGGCAATCACTATACGCCCGACAATCTTTTTCTGACTGAGGATCTGGCGGCGCTTGGGCAAAATATTGCCGCCACCGCCGGAGTTCCTGCGGAAGCGGGATACGGCCTGGCCTTGCAAAGCGTATTCGGGATCGTTACGCAAAAGGGTACGATCGAAGGGATCAACGATGCTTTTATCGTCGCCACCTGGATTGCCGTTATCGCCTTGATCCTCTCCTTCTTCCTGCGCAGGGCCCGCAAGCCCAAGAAAACCAGGCACGCCAAATAACGGCGTAATACCAAAAGCCGCTCTGTACGAAAAGAGCGGCCTTTAGCTTAATATTCAGCTTGGTTTTATGCTATTGATTTGCTCCGCCTATTTCTTGATTCCCCATAACTTCAAAATCGCGTCATGCACATACGTATTTTCATGCACCCCTGTGAAGAGCTCGGCTCCGCTACCCATCGCTGTCAGCGGAATGTCCACGCCGGTATGGCCTGCTGTTGTCCAATCCACGTAAAACTGCTCTTTGGAGCCGTAGATCGTAAACGGTCCGTCTTCCTTCGAAATCCCGTCGCCGGACTCATCCTTGTCATCCGCAGCTTCCAGGGCAAAACCGCCGGTTTCATGGTCAGCCAACACCAATACCAGCGTATCCGGATGTTTCTTGGCGAATTCCTTGGCCACGCCTACGGCCTTGTCGAGTTCCTGTCCGGCTTTGATGGTCAGCTTGGCGTTGTTTTCATGCGCCATTTCGTCGGTTCCTTCCTCTTCAACCATCAGGAAAAAGCCCTTTTTATTCGTGGAGAGCGTATCGAGCGCTTTTTGCGTCATGTCCTTCAGCGGCACGACTGGATTGTAGATATCCCCTTCGCCTTCGGGTTTTTGCTGGAACATCTCTTCATTGGCGAATAGGCCGAGGATTTTGCCGTTTTTCGCTTTTTGCAATTCTTCCTTGCTGGTGACATATTGATAGCCGAGTTTTTGGGCATGCTCGACGAGATTTCCTTCCGTACCTTTGCTTTCCTCGGACGGATCTTCAGCTGGATGATCCGGGAATTTTCCCGGGCTGCCTTTTGGATACCAGAAATCTTCTCCGCCCCCTAGCAGCACATCCACCTTGCTGTTGTCCAAATACTGCTTCGCGATTTTGCTTTGCTGCGAACGGTCCTCTACATGGGAACCGAATACCGCCGGCGTCGCATCCGTGATCTGGCTTGTCGTAACAAGACCTGTGGATTTGCCGAGATCTTTGGCAACTTCAAGCACGGTTTTGACCGGCTTTTTATTCACATCGACGCCTACGGCGCCGTTATACGTTTTAACACCGCTCGCAATCGCCGTTCCCGCAGCGGCCGAGTCGGTGACAGCCACCGTAGAATGCGTGCGGAGAAACGCCGAATAAGGCATGTCATCCATCTGAAGTTTGCCGTTTAAACCGACTGTATTCAGGCGGATGGCATCACGCTGCGCCGCTCCCATACCGTCTCCGACAAAAAGGATCACATTTTTCGCTTTCACGGGCGCCGCGTTCCCTTTAGCTTGAACGGTTCCTCCGGCAATAACCAGACTTGCAGCCGCCGTAAGGCAGAATGCAGCTTGTACAATGCTCCGTTTCTTTCTTTTCATCATTTTTCCTCCTTCAGATGAATGCCAATAAGAAAAACGTCTATTGACGTACTATCACAGCAGACAGACCACCTTTAGCTGTAGTTTTTCTTGCGATATCAGGATGCGTTTCCCCTGAAGTTATACTTTCTGATATCTTAAGAAAAACGTCTATTGACGTACTATCACAGCAGACAGACCACCTTTAGCTGTAGTTTTTCTTGCGATATCAGGATGCGTTTTTCTTAGAGTTAGTCCTCTCTTATATCTTAGAAACAAACCATTAAAATAAATGCTAATAAATGTTAATTTTATGTATGATCTGCACTTTTTTCGCTTTATGGGAGGTTTCCCTTTCCTCAAATTTCATAAATCTCATTTTAACTGGTAGTGAGAGTATGATATATTTCATATCAGGCGGGTCTATTTCATCAAAAGGATTGCTTGGAAGTGGACCTCTCGAATTGAATATGAACTCACGAGTGGTGAAGGAGGAAATGCAAGTGGAATTCAGAGTTGAAAGAGACACCATCGGTGAAATTAAAGTTCCTGCGGACAAGCTGTGGGCAGCCCAAACGCAGCGGAGCTTTGAAAATTTCAAAATCGGCACGGAAAAAATGCCGCTTGAACTGATCCGCGAATTTGCGATCCTGAAAAAAAGCGCGGCTCTCGCCAACAAAGAACTGGGCAAGCTGGACGCTGAGAAGGCAGATGCCATCATTGCGGCCGCCGATGAGGTTATCGAAGGCAAGCTGAACGATCACTTCCCGCTGGCTGTATGGCAAACCGGAAGCGGCACCCAGTCCAATATGAACGTAAATGAGGTTATCGCCAACCGCGCCAACCAAATGCTGCAGGAAAAAGGCAGCGAGCAGCGCATTCACCCGAACGATGACGTCAACAAATCGCAAAGCTCCAACGATACGTTCCCGACAGCGATGCATATCGCGGCGCTGATTGCCGTGGAAGAGCAAGTGCTTCCGGCCATCGCCAAATTAAAGGAAACGTTCCGCACGAAAAGCGAAGAGTATATGGATATCATCAAAATCGGCAGAACGCATCTGCAGGACGCTACTCCGCTTACGCTTGGACAAGAAATCAGCGGCTGGCACCGCATGCTGGAAAAAAGCGAAGGCATGATCCGCGCCAGCATCGAAGCACTGCGTGAACTCGCCATCGGCGGAACGGCTGTAGGTACAGGCATCAACGCCCATCCGAAATTCGGGGAAATGACGGCGGCCAACATCAGCAAGCTGACTGGCAAAACCTTCACCTCCGCGGCCAACAAATTCCACGCGTTGACAAGCCATGACGAGCTCGTATATGTTCACGGCGCGCTGAAAGCGCTTGCTGCTGATCTCATGAAAATCGCCAACGATGTGCGCTGGCTGGCCAGCGGTCCACGCTGCGGCATTGGCGAACTGACCATCCCTGCCAACGAGCCGGGAAGCTCCATCATGCCAGGTAAAGTGAATCCGACTCAAAGCGAAGCGATGACGATGGTTGTATGCCAGGTGATGGGCAACGATGCGGCTATCGGTTTTGCCGCCAGCCAAGGCAATTTCGAGCTGAACGTATTCAAGCCGGTTATCATTTATAACTTCCTGCAATCGGCACGTTTGCTGGCTGACGCCATGGTTTCCTTTAACGACCACTGTGCGGTGGGTATCGAACCGAACCGTTCCGTGATCGACCGCAACCTGAACCAATCGCTGATGCTGGTTACGGCGCTCAACCCGCATATCGGCTATGAAAATGCCGCCAAGGTAGCCAAGCTGGCTCATAAAGAAGGCCTGACGCTTAAGGAAGCCGCCTTGAAGAGCAATCTGCTGACGGAAGAGCAGTTTGATGCCGTCGTGCGTCCGGAGCAAATGATCCATCCGAAAGAGTAGGCTTGTTCACTTCAATCAAGTCCCACTTAATAATTATAATGACATCCTTTATAGAGCAAGCTGGTCCGGTACTTATGCCGGAGCCAGCTTGTTTTGTTTTCTCTGGGGCGTTCCTCTCTACTTCTCGTCTTGACTCTCCAGCAACAGGAGACTTTATACTGATAATCAAGAAAAGGAGGCGGAATAAACCAAGGTGGAAAAATACTACTCAATCGGCGAAGTATCGAAACTGACCGGAGCGACCATAAAAACAATCCGCTATTACGATGACATTCATCTGCTTTCGGCTTCCCATGTCAGCGAAGCAGGTTATCGATATTACAATCAGGAAGACATATGGCAGCTTGAGCTGATTTTGTTTTTGCGGTATTTAGGATTCAAAATCAATGAAATCAAGCAAATGCTTCAACATGAACTGCCTGTGTCCACATCGATCAAGTGGCAGATCGAAGCAATCCAGCATCAACTGGACCATCTTGAGCGGATGAAACGGATCCTGATTCAGGCCGATCAACAGCATCAACCCGAATCCCAGCTGCAATTTTTGCATGACATCTCGGAGATCATCCATAAATCGAGCCGGAAACGCAAAGATTTTATCGCAGCAAAAATGCACCAAGCCTTCGTAGAGCCGGAGCTTTCCCCGGATTGGCGGGAGCAAATGCTCGCTGCTTATATCGATTTTACGCCTGAGCAGCAGGATTTAACCGAAATCCAGCTTGCCGCCTGGACCCGAATGAAGGCGATGCTGTCTGATACAACCTTTACCGCAGAAATCAGACAGAAGCTAAGCCCCTTCTGGGAGGCTGTCCGGCAGAATCACATCGACGCTTCGCCATGGCAGACAAAATACAAGCAAGTAACGGACGCCGTCATTTCGCTTATACAAAAAGGGGCGTCGGAACAAAGCCCGGAAATGCACAGAGCCGCATTGGATTACATCTCATTATTCCAAAACGCCGATGTGCCGCTGAACCTGGAACAGCTGCGGTTGTTTATCGAGCAGGCCAATCGCATGACCTCCGCGCGCATTCAGGAATGGTGGGAACTGGTCGTAACTCTTAGCCCTTCGCTTGTACCTTTTTTCGACTCGCAGACGATGATCCGCCAGACTGTTGAATGGTTAATCGCAAACCCTGAACATATCAATCTTAGAGGTGAAAGATAATGAGCATAACCCCACTCCATGTCTCTCTGCCTGAGGGCAATATACATATTGCTGTTTACGGTTCGCAAAACAAGACTCCCGTCATTCTTTTGCATGGTACGGCTGCCTATCATTACTGTTGGCGGAATGTGGCTGCCCATCTCGCTCAATCTTACCGTGTCTATTGTCCGGATATGTTGGGTGCCGGATTCAGTGACAAACCGATAGACGTTCCATACTCCAAGCGCGCCCAAGCATTACGTCTGATATCGGCAATCGAATCTCTTGGGTGCGGTCCTGTCCATTTGGCCGGGCATTCCCTTGGAGGAGAGGTTGCGACTCATATCGCGCTGGAAGCTCCCCATCTGATCCAAAGCTTGATGCTGATTGCTCCCGATGGCTTCAGGCAAGGCGTTATCCCTCCCGTCAGGTGGGCCGCCCGAAAAGGTTGGATGAACGGCATGTTCCGCAGAGCCATGCGCAGTCAGATGAAGCCCAAAACATTATCCCGAATACTGGCGCTTCCACTTGACCGCATCACTCCGGATTTCATGGAAAATTGGACTATGCCGTACACCCACCCAAACACTCCGGATATCATTGCCAAATCGCTTGCCGATGACGATACAGGAGTCATATCTGATCATGTACCCCAAATTACGCTCCCATCCCTGCTGGTTTATGGCACAAAGGATCGGATGATACCTAAGCGGGTTTTTGCCAAGTATCAGGCTCATTTGCCTAATGTCCGCACGGAGATTTATGAAGGTTATGGACATGTGCTTATGGAGCAGTGCCCCGAGCGTTTATCGGAAACGATCGACAGTTTTGTGAAGGAAAATCTCTAGTTTATGCCGCTAACGAATCTGGGAACCGCTATTCCCCCAAAAACGGGGCCTTTTCAAATGTAACGAAACTCCCAATCGTTATTCGGGCGAAACCCGGCTTCATCACGGTTTATTTTGATCAATAGCGATTCCAGGTTTCGTTAGATTATTTTAAAGGGCCATTTTGCCTAAATAACGATTGCTGGTTTCGTTAGAACAACAAAATAACCCCACAAAGAGTATCGGAAAGAATTCCGACGACCCTCGAAGAGGGGCGCTTTTGCGGAGCAAAAGTACTGAGTGACGTGTAGCCTTTGAAGCTTATTCCGATTACTTTGCGGGGACCCCGGAAGTTTATACTTTCTTATATGTCAAAAAAAGCGGCCCCCAAAAGGTCGCTTTGCATCTCGCCGAATATAATCATCTACCGCACAACCGGTTATATGAACTATTTAGTAATCCTGGGGAAGACTCTCAATGGCAGTAAAAAACACTTCGAAAAGTTCCCTGTCAAACTTGCTCTTAACATAGTCCGATATTTCGTCAAGCTGCTCTTGATCGTCATATTCCAGGCACGGCCGTCCTTCACACCACAGCACCCTGCACTCAAACTCCTGTCTTACCTTCTCAATCACGTAATCTTGCTCCGTCACTCCACCGCTGGTCGCCAACGACTTACGCCCCCTCCACAAGTGGTTTCCTTCATCGTAGTTGTTCCCTTATATTATTTAAAATTTAGATACATTTTTCCGATGACATTTATCACACCTGCGTGAAAAGAAGAGCGCCCCTACTTGACCTCAATCGTTCCCGATCGGCTTTTGACATACAGCGAGTTCTCCCCGGCGCCGATCGTCCCGCTGACATCCTTGTTCGTTTCATTTGCCGTGGATAGACCGCCCAAGTTAACGGATGTATCGCCTTTCGCATTCTCTACCTTGACCTTTAAATTGGACGGCTCTGTTCCATAGTCGACCCCAATATCACCCGTTTCGGTTTTGATGTTCATTTCGCCTTTTTCGTCAGTGCTGAAATTAGTTTTCGGCATTGCACGAATTGGTCGCTGCGGTTACGGACCGTTCTTCCGATCGCTGCCCGCCTCCAAATTTCAAACAAAAAGCACCCCTTATATATCGAGGTATGGGTAAGACAAAGTCCACAATTCCCGAAAAATAAGAAGTGCCCGTTTGTATATGATTGTTTATGTCATGTGTTTTATTGCCCTAACTTCTTTATTCATCCTCCGTAAAGACCGGACGGATCTCCATTTCGAAGGTGAACGACTTCTCGTTGAACTGGTATTTATCAATCAGCCGCGGTCCGCAAGAGTTGGAGCCGACGCCGCTCATCTTGTAATCCAGATGCACGATCGTTTCGTCGCGGCGGACCAATTCGACATTGTGCTGAGCGGCCGTCAAGTCCTCCGGCGTGTAATGGCTGGCGTTGAAGGAGAAGGTATCCTTCGCCGTGAAAAGCAGGCCCACGCCCAGCTGATTGCCGACAACCGCCCATTCCGTATTATAACGGGAGCCATTTTCCTGCGGCATAATATAATCCTTATGCATTTGATCGACACTGAGGCGATATACATCCCGCTTCACGCTGAGCTTCTTATCGACATAACTTTCATGTGGTCCAAGGCCATAATAAGTAACAGCCTCGTTGCCCCTCGGCATGGTAAGCTGAAGTCCGAATCGCGGCAGGAAATCAATCGCTTCCTTCACCTCAACATCGGTTTTAAGCGTAATCGAACCGTCCCCGAGGAACGTCCATACAGCCGTTCCATGCAAAATATTGCGGATGGAATAACCGCCTAATGAGTAGCTGACCTTAATCGTAACCTGTCCGGCGGAAGGCTGTTCCCATGCGGCGCTGTAAATTTTGCAGACGGCCCGGTCAAGCCCATGGCTCATCCAGGCATGCTTCTCGTTGCGGTCATTGTCCGTCGGCGCACGCCAAACCTGAAAGCTTGCCGGCGCAGCAAGCATCTTCACTCCCTGCTTCGAGATGCCTGTGAGGGCGCCTAAGCTTAGATCAAACGTATGCTTGAAATCAAAACCTTCGATGACAAGGATTCGCCCATGCTCGGCGGCCTGGATCGTTCTCGAAGGACCTGCGGCATTCGCTGCGGCTTGACCTGCTTGCTTCGTACGGGATTTCACTTCAAACTGCCTGCTCGCCACTTCATGTCCAGCTTCCGCCCATGCCAGCTCCTCGTTCTGAACAAGGCTGAATTCAAGGTCGACGGCAGCTGTCACGGACGCGGGAATATTCATGTTGACGGCAATTTCCGCGCTGTCATGCGGAGCGATTTCCGGCAGGGCAATTTCCCCTTGCTGGAGCAGCTCACCTTCGGCGCGTAAAGCGTAGCGGAGGGAAAGCTCCCATAAGTAGGAGAAATCATACCGGTTCGTAATTTTGAACCGGCCCTTGGCGGCATCAATTGCTTCGATCGCTACCGGAGCGTAGATTTCCTTAAGCTCCAGCAAGCCGTTGTTCGGTTTGCGGTCCGGACTTACCAGGCCGTCTATGCAGAAGTTGCCGTCATGCGGCTTCTCGCCGAAATCGCCGCCATAAGCGAAGAAAGGTTTCCCCTCTTCGGTATACGTTTTGATGCCATGGTCCACCCATTCCCAGACGCAGCCGCCCATGAGTTTGGGATAAGCATACATAACCTCCCAGTAATCCTTGAGATCGCCCGGGCCATTCCCCATCGCATGGCTGTATTCGCAGAGAAACATCGGTTTTGTTTTGCTGTCGTCCTTTGCGTATGCCTCCAAATCAGGAACGGGCATATACATGCGGCTCTCCATATCAAGGCTGCTCTGATCATATACATGCTCCGGATCAAAGGATGCTCCTTCATAATGAACGAGTCTGGACTGATCGCGGGCTTGCGTCCATTCCGCCATTGCGACATGGTTTGGCCCATAAGAAGATTCATTGCCAAGCGACCAGATAATCACGCAAGCATGGTTTTTATCCCGTTCCACCATGCGGATCTGGCGATCCAGGAAGGCTTCCTTCCATTCAGGCAGCTTCGTTACCCCGTTGCCATCCTTTGCGACATAGTCGCCGTGGGACTCCAAATCCGCTTCATCGATCACGTAAAAACCGAACTCGTCGCACAGATCCAGGAAACGCGGGTCATTCGGATAATGGGATGTGCGGATCGTATTGACGTTATGGCGCTTCATGAGCTTCAGATCCTCAATCATATGCTGCAGCGGAATCGTTTGACCAAGCTCGGGATGGGAGTCATGCCGGTTCACTCCCTTCAACTTAATGTCTTGTCCATTGATGCGGAAGATGCCGTCTTTGATCTCGATCCGCCGGAAACCGATCCGAAAGCGCAGTACTTCCTCGCCGCTCGTCACATACACCTCGTATAGGTAATGATGTTCCGCGTTCCACAGTACTGGCGAGTCGATGTGGAATTCGAAAACTTGCTTGCCATCCACATTCCGGCACTCATTCAGCAGTTCTTGTCCAGGAGCGTCCATCAACTGAACCGTCACCGCCGCAGCGCCTGTTGTCTCCAGCTCTACCTGCAGCCGGGCGGATCTCAAATCCTCCGCAAGCTCCGTGCGGCAGAAAACATCGCGGACATGGGCTTTATCGCGCGCAAGCAGATACACGTCACGGAAAATACCTGTATAACGCCATTGATCCTGGTCTTCCAAATAAGAGCCGTCACACCATTTAAGCACCATCACGGCAATCTTATTGCTTCCTTGGCGTACATATGAAGCGATGTTAAATTCTGCGGGCACGCGGCTGCCTTGGCTGTATCCGACGTAAGCTCCGTTAATCCATAGATAGAAGCAAGCGTTCACACCCTCGAACATGATGTACGTGTCTTTACCTGACCAATTCTCGCCAACACGAAACTCCCTTACATACAAACCGGCAGGATTGTCGTCCGGCACATATGGCGGATCATAAGGAAATGGATAATTAACGTTCGTATATTGAAGCTGATCATACCCTTGTACCTGCCAGCAAGATGGAACAAGCAGATCATCCCAATCCGTCGTATCGAATGTTTCCCGGGTCCAATCGGTGCCGATATCTTTGGCCCGCCGGTTATATTGGAACTTCCAGCTGCCATTCAGTGTTTGATACCACGGTGAGCGGGCTCGTTTGCCCGTGCGTGCGCTTTCCACATCTCCATACGGAATATAGGAAGCGCGGGCTTGTTCGCGATGCTCTTGCAATATGGATGGGTTTTCCCAGTAAGGCTGTACGGTCAACTTTTCCGTCTCCTCTCAGCAAGAAAACGATGATAGCAGGCTTATTTTCCACCTTCAGCCGGATCTGATCATGCGAACGCTTAAACCTGTTCCCTACCGGAGGCGGCGTCTCCCTAAGTTTCATCGTTCCTTATCATTAGTTATGTTATATTAACATTATAAGATACCAATAAGCCTTGATGTAGAACGAAATATTCGTATTTACTTAACGATTTTCGCATATAGATAAAATGGAGGTGTAAAAGAATCATGGCAAACAAGCTTGGGTTTCTCATGCAAAGCGATACGATGATGCAGCTTCCGATTTATATGACGGGGGCGGGACATTGGAATCATCAGGAACCGATCCACCGGCCGGACGGCTACCCTCAGTTCCAATGGCTGCACTGTGTATCCGGCCAAGGCGAACTCAAGGTGGGCGGCCAGGCATACCGGGTAAAACCGGGTTCGGGCATGTTCCTATATCCCGACGAAGAGCATGCCTATTACAGTATGGAGAAGCCATGGGAAGTGTACTGGATCACGTTTATGGGACGGGATGCCGAGAGCCTTGCTCATTTGGCCGGTATAAATGCTTCCGGCGTCTATACAGTGCAAAGCCAAGAACTGATCCTGAATCATATGAAAAACGCGCTGTCCTTAACATGCTCCGACAAGCCGCTTGCGGGACTGGAATGCTCCAAGCTGGCCTATATGTTCCTCATTGACCTCATGACCGACAGGATGCATGCTTCCTCTACCGATCAAGGGTATTTGCGCCTGCAACCCGTTTTTGACTATATGGAAAACCATTATCAGCGGGATATTACGCTGCAGGAGCTCGCCGAACAGCTCAGGGTATCCACACAGCATTTATGCCTTCTTTTCCGCAAAATCCTGAACAAACGCCCCATGGAATACCTGAACCAGCTCCGCATCCAGAAAAGCAAGGAACGACTGCTGGAATGCCCAGATGCGCGGATCGGCGAAATCGCCGGGCATGTGGGGTTTACGACGCCGGGGTATTTTAGTACGCTATTCAAACGTATGGAAGGGATGACGCCGGAGGCTTTCCGCAAGCTGAATGGTATAAGGTGATTTTCTGCCTTGGTGAGATCTAAACTAGAAAAGGCATGGAGCCGCGTACGAAACCGTACAGACGTATCCATGCCATTGTTATTCTATCAGCCTAACTTTTGACTTTTCATATGTTGCAAATATCGGTGTGTCTCCGCCACAACTACCCCTGATAAACCTAATAGGGCAATCAAATTCGGCAGCGCCATCAGCCCGTTTACAATATCCGCAAGCAGCCAAATAGCCTCCAGTTTGATAAAAGCTCCAAAGGCGATCAAAAGGATAAATACAATGCGATACGGCAGGATGGATTTCACGCCAAACAGATATGTGATACAGCGCTCGCCGTAATAATTCCAGCCCAAAATCGTCGTAAACGCAAATAACATCAGACATATCGTCAGAATGATCGATCCGTACGGAATCGCGGCATCAAATGCCGCCTGGGTCATCATCGCCCCGCGTTCAGCTCCCTGCCAGACCCCTGTGACGATCAGGGTTAACCCCGTTAACGTACAAATAATGATCGTGTCAAAAAAAGTGCCTGTCATCGAAACGAGCCCCTGTTCCGCCGGCCACTTGGTTTTTGCGGCTGCCGCTGCAATCGGCGCACTCCCCAGGCCCGATTCATTCGAAAACACGCCTCGCGCCACCCCATTTCGGATCGCCATCATGACGGTTGCGCCAAGAAAACCTCCGCCCGCTGCCGCACCGTTAAATGCGCCCTCAAAAACAAGGGCTACTGCATGCGGGATTTGATCGGCAAATGTGATCAGCACGACAAAACTAGCAACGATATAAATGATGGCCATCACAGGGACAACCTTGGTCGACACTTGCGAGATGCTTTTGATTCCGCCCAAAGTGACTAATGCGGTCACCACTGTCATGATTCCCGCTGTCACGATCGCGGGGACTCCCCAGCTGGACTGCGTCGAAGATACGATCGCATTCACCTGCGGGAATGTCCCGATGCCGAACAACGCCACCAGAACGCCGCTTATGGCGAAAAATACGGCCAGCGGCTTAAATTTGCTGCCAAGCCCCCGTTCAATATAATACATCGGCCCGCCGGAGACCTGACCTTTATCATCCATCGTCCGAAACTTGACCGCTAATACCCCTTCCGCATATTTCGTTGCCATTCCGAAAAACGCGGCGATCCACATCCATAATAACGCTCCGGGACCACCAATTTGGATTGCGGTCGCAACCCCGACGATATTCCCTGTACCGACCGTCGCGGCAAGCGCTGTCGCCAAGGCGCCGAAGCTCGATACGTCGCCTTCGCCTTCATTTTTGGCCTTGAATATCAGTCTTAAGGCAAGCGGCAGCCTTATCACCTGCAGCAGACCAAGCCGGCAGGTCAGCCATATTCCTGTGCCTACCAATAAAATGAGCAGCGGAGCTCCCCATACCCATTGGTTTACCAGCTCTAATACATGCATTTCCTTTTCCCCCTCATGATGTTGCATTCTCCTAGACGACATGAAAAAGAGCCAAATCCAAGGATTTGACTCTGGGGACACATTTGCAGATCTTACGCACGCCAAGAATGTGAAACGATGCACATCTTGTGCGTGTTCAAATTCGGTAACCGATCCTGCAATCCCTGTCCTTTTACCTGAGAGTTTCCACACGTTATGGGATTCTTCCCCTCACGCGTATTGCCCCTTCGGTGCTCCATTGATGGAGTCTCTCCAGAGTTCTGTCCACTTACGGTCCTGCCTCCCAAGTCTGGGTACGATCCCAACTCTTTTGGCGCCTGAGAGTTTATGCCCCTTCGGCCAAGCTGCCGCTTGTCTCCCGTAAACTTCATCCAGTGTATATGCAATTTTTGATTGGTTACCATTATAGGATTGCCTGTACGATTTGGCAAGGATGTTTGTTTTATTGGATATAATTACCTTCCGAATGACTCAATGGCATGTGGTCCGTTTTGTACCGCCATTCGGGCAGAGGTTACCAGGACGATAGCTCCGTCCTTTTCCAGCTGTCTTTGGCAACGCAAACATATACATATTGATCGTCCCAAGCGATCTGCCCCTGACTGCAGGCTTCTTTGGACGAAGCAGGCGTATACTTGTTGCGGACGCGCAGCTTGTCCCCGTTCACATCAAGCTTGGTGTCGGGGTCGTCCGTGCCTATACCGACATTGCCGCCGCTGCGCTGCACGGTGAGTGCGGAATCGACCGCTTCGCCTTCATCGTCGTAACGGACAAACTGCAGGTCGGCCCCTGTATTTTCACCCGCTTCCTTCGAGCTGTCCGCCCGAACGGCCCATCTTGGCGTCGTCTCATTATCCTTGCCGGCTACGCTGAACTGAAGGTCCCGGTTCGTACCGGTTTCTCCTGCTACCCGCAAAATGCCGTTCATTACATTGAAGTTGGATGAGTGGGTGCGGATTTCGCTGACGTCAGTGTCATATGGGATTTCTAAACGAGTGAACAGCTGATTCGCGTATTCTCCTGTTGGCGACATCGTCGTCTCGAACGACATATGCTTATGATCATGCTGCTCCGGATTATTTGCTTTGTCATGGGAGATGATGGCTGTCTTGTCCATGCCTTTCTCATCGGCCCATGCGATCGCGGGTTTGGCCCGGTCCGCCGTCCATTGCAGCCGGATCATGTCGGACAGATGCCCTTCCTTCTCGATCCACTTCTGGTCGGTGGACAGAAGCAGACGCTCATTGTGCGGAACACGGATTTCACCGCCATCCTGCTCGGATTGTTCCGGGGTCACCTCTGCGCCCAGCTGTTTCGTCGTAAAACCCGTGCCCAACAGGCAGACGCCTCCCAATATCACCGTTGCCATCATCATCTTCGAGAATTTCATTGTTTCCCTCCCGTATCCGTCGCGATTGGAATTCATTAGCCTTTGCGAAATAAAAAGCTTGGACTGATCGTATATAAACATCGCTCGGCGCACAACCCATTTCGCGAAATGTCCCGAAAAAACGATGCTTTTCGCCTAGAACAGATAACCGGAAGACGATCATTGCAGGGAATGCTGCCAATGTCCCAGGCAGCATGCGGCATTGCTTTTAAGTACACTCTATCTCCCAACAGGGAAATCAACCCATTTAAACATCAAATTTCGCAATTTTCGTTTCTTATTTCCATTATATATGTATTTAGAATCATATTTCGGTTAAAATGTAAATAAAATAATGTGATATCTCTTGAAAGAGAGGAGTTCAGATGGCACAAGTACCATTTACACCTGAGAATTTGCCGTTAGGCAATGATCGTCTTAACCAGCTCATGTTCCTCCACGAGTTAATTGAAGCGAATAAAAAGGTTGCACAGTACCAAGTATTACTTCAAAATACAAAGCTTCCTTCACATCTATTATTAAATCCTGTTATGCTGAATGAAGCAGTACAATCGACTAAAATTGAAGGTACCCAAGTAACCTTGGATGAGGTCCTCGAAGTCGAGGCACACAGTAGAAAAAATAATAAAGATGTACAAGAAGTTCTAAATTATTATCATGCATTACGAGATGGAATGGATAGATTATCCATTCTCCCGATATCAACCAGACTATTCAAAGAAATGCACATAACTCTAATGTCCAATAATGTGCGAGGAAGCAACAGGTCCCCTGGTGAGTATAGAACGATACAAAACTTCATCGGACCCGAGGGATGCACTATTGAAACCGCTACTTATATTCCTCCACAACCTCATTTGGTCAATAGTTATATGAACAATCTTGAAATTTATATCAATAACCCGCAAGATGACCTTGATGAACTTGTAAGAATCGCCATCATTCACGCCCAATTTGAAACTATACACCCCTTTCTTGATGGGAACGGAAGAATAGGCCGAATATTAATTCCTTTGTACTTATATAGCAAAAAGGTAATTGACTATCCTAATTTCTTCTTAAGTGAGGCATTAGAACGGGATAAACACAAATATTATCGTTATCTTAACGACACTAGATATAAAGGAGATTGGAATCAATGGGTTCTCTTCTTCCTTGAAGCGATTATTCTTCAAGCAGACAAAAATATCAGGCTAATTAATGAGATCAACAAATTATATGATCACGATTTAGATGTAGCTCAATCACTCATCAACAGCAGCGGAGTCAAAAAGTTGATCGATGCTGTTTTTCAAAAACCGATATTTACAGTCCATACCATTTCATCCACAGCAGATATTTCAGAGGCAACCTGTAGAAGATATTTATCCATTCTGGAAGCAAACAGAATTATTTTTTCTGATGGCAAACAAAGGTTCAAAACATATTATTACTATAATCTGCTGGACAAATTACGGTAAGGCAAATTGAGAACAGTATAAAAAAAATCGAGTAGGAGGGGGTGACGAACCCCCGTCCTCTCACACCACCGTACATGCGGGTCCGCATACGGCGGTTCCAAAAGGTTAACGAAGTTCCAAATAACGAGAAAGCAGACTTTTCAGCCCTTTCGCTTCCCAATAGGATGTCGGAAGGGCGTTATTCATGTTTCGGGACATTTCCCAAGCTCCTCTGCGGGAGTTGGCCATGATGAAAGTGGCCCAGTCTGGCACGCCCAAGGCCCGGAGTTCTCGGATACGCGTACGTACTCGCTTCCATTGTTTCCATAGGCACATGCGCAATCTTCTTCGGATCCATTTGTCCAATCTCTCGTAGTGTTTCTGGGCTGAGGCCAGACGAAAGTAGCCCAGCCAACCCATCAGATAGCGATTGAGACGAGCAATCCTCTCTTCCATCGCTATCGGGCGGGTGCGGCTTGTGAGCTCCCGGATCTTCTCCTTCAATCGGTGTATCGTCTTGGGGGCTAGTCGAATCGTAGCCTTCTTGTTCGACAGAAAACTAAAGCCAAGAAACTTACGGTTCCATGGCCGGTCCACCGCGCTCTTCTCCCGATTCACTTTCAGTTTTAGCTTTCCTTCTACATAGCGTGTCACCGACTCCATCACACGCTCTCCTGCTCGTTTACTCGCGACGAAGATATTACAGTCGTCCGCGTAGCGGACAAACCGCAATCCTCTCCGGTGAAGCTCTCGATCCAGATCGTCCAGCAGGATGTTGGCCAAGAGTGGACTGAGCGGACCACCTTGCGGCGTTCCTTCCTCGGTCTTTTGGCAAACTCCGTTTTCCATCGCTCCGGCACTCAGGTAAGCTCGGATCAGCTTCAACACTCGCTTGTCCTTCACCTTCCGTGCCACCTTGGCCATGAGCATATCATGATTCACCTGGTCAAAGAACTTCTCCAGGTCCAGATCTACGACCCATCTTCGGCCGCTTTGGATATAGTGCTGCGCTTGCTTCACTGCGTCATGAGCCCGCTTTCCGGATCTAAAGCCGTAGCTGTACCACGAAAAGTGAGCATCAAACATCGGATTCATCACTTGTAGAAGCGCTTGCTGGAGGAAGCGGTCCATTACGGTCGGGATACCGAGCAGCCGTACGCCGCCTCCGGGTTTGGGGATTTCCACCCGTTTGACTGGCGCCGGCCGGTAGGTTCCCGCCAGAAGTTCGGCTTTCACCGTTTCCCAGTGAGTTTTCAGGTAAGCTTGTAGCTCGGCTACCGTTACACCGTCCACACCAGGACCTCCTCCGTTTTGGACCACCCGCTTGTAAGCGAGCCGAAGGTTATCTCCTTCGAGCATGTTCTCCAGCAGGTCGTTTTGGTCTTCGCGAGAGGAAGGGGCGACTTGTGCCGGTGAAGAGCTCGGCGCTCCAACATACCCTTGCGGCTTCACCGCTTCTCTCTGCTGGAAGCTCCCTTGCGGGATATTCGGCTGTCTTCGCTTTTCACTCGAACGCATCGGTTTCCTCTCTCCTTTCGGTTCGGCCCTTCCGTTTTCCGGTGTCCCGTACTCGCGTACTATGGCCTCTGCTGACTCCTGCGGGTTCAGCACAGCCGGAAGGCTGTGGTTACGAAGTGACTTCGCATTTTTTTCTCCCGCAGGTCTCCCCAGATAAGAACGTCATATTTCCGCCCGCGACCACTGGAGTTTACAGGAATAGCCTTTGGCGGCTTGGGATTTCGTTGTGTGAAGGCAACTCATCCGGCTATCCCTGCCTCGAATCCAGTTCGTGTACCTTGGCCCGTGCTTTTGCCTCCGGCTTCCTTCAGATTCTGCCTCGCGACAGACACCCTTGCCCTTGGCTAACGGTAGGCGCTCGCCAGCCCCCGTTCAGGACTTTCACCCTAGAGATGACGCCCATGCTGGGCGTACTTCGATAAAGGGCAGAATTTTTCTGCCCTTTTCTTTAGTTTTTTCCATATAACTTTCCAATACTTCACAGGGTAAAAGAGCAATTTAAGCTTTACTAATGCAGAAATCCAGCTTGATCAAAAACCTTCAGTATAATAGAATCGTACCTTTCTCTGGATGGAATTTATTGTTGATTCCATCTGAAGCAGCGATAATGATAATTTATTCGCTACAATGTCCAAACGATAGTTATTTAATAGCATTTGAAGCATACTTCTCTCAATTGATGTCAGTTGGTCCATAATATAATTTATATCAAATAAAGTCTCATCAAATGGAGGCGCCTCAAAACAATCTATTAATAAAAAATTCTCTTATTTGTTTAGGAATTTCTAGATAAATTGCTTTCCATTCCAACAGTTAGTAGTATAAACAATTATAGGACGATAATTTTATATAAAAGGCGGGAGATTAATGACAACCCAGCAACAAGCGGCTATGCAATCCATGATTGAATGGCTGGCGGATGAACATGAGCTCGGCCGGGAGCCTAGCAAAATCGAAATTGCCGGAGAATTTGATTTGCACGACATGCACTACTACATATTCAAGTATAAAAAATCGATGCTCGGAAAATGGCTGCTGGGCGTTTGCGGCGGTTATGAAGACCTATCCGATACGCAGCATTGCGGCCATGTGTTCAGCGAGATGCAGCCGTATGACCCGGCTACGGCGGAGCAAGAAGCAATAACTATCGTCGAAATGATCCGCGAGTATTGGATGAAGCAAGCGGCGGCGATCGAGGCGGAATCACAAAATGCAACATCGGAAGAGGAAGAAGCAGCCGAAGACGATTCATCCGGCATCTTTAACGGATTCGTTCTGCTCAACTCGTCAGAATGCGATCTGGAACAAATCAAAGCAAACCTGCTGCAGGATTGGGACATCTCTTGTCCGCCGCCGGAGGAAGAGGAGCAAAATGCCGCTAAAGAAAAAGACGGAACTCTTGTCTTTGACGTGGATGGCTTCATGTTGGCGGTCAGCTTTGTCGACGCTCCCGTACCGGATGGCGAAGCCGAATATTTCGCGCAGGCCAACTATTTGTGGAAGGATGCCGTCGAAGTCACCAAAACGCATGTCGCTCAGATCATATTAGCTGTCTTCACCCGGTCCGGCTCCCCGCTCGACAGCGCCAAACTGTACACGAAGCTTGCGGCCAGTTGTTTGAAACTTCCGAACGCCATCGGAATTTATACTTCAGGTACCGTCTTTCAACCCGAACTTTATCTGGAATTCGCGGACCTTATGAAATCCGATGATATGCTCCCTTTGTTAAATCTCGTGCATTTTGGCCTTGTCGGCACGGAAAGCGGTATGAGCGGCTACACCTACGGACTACGGGCCTTCGGCAAAGACGAAATCGAAATCTTGGACTCCCAAGCGGCTCCGAGCGAGCTGCGCGACTTTCTGATTGACGTTTCCGGTTATATCCTGGAACAGGACGTTACTCTAAGAGACGGGGAAACCATCGGGTTCTCGGCTGAGCAGAAGCTGCAAATAACCCGGTCCGAAGGGGTATATGTTAACGGAGATAGTTTGAAAATACAGTTCTAGTTCTATCCACCCTACCCAGGCAGATTCAATGGGACACAAGCCAAAGGACCTCAAATTCCGCAGCCTTGCGGGGGATGCGGTCCTTTAGTTTTTAATTTTCCTATATAAGTTGGATCATTTCTAACGAAACAGGGTATCGCTATTAAGCTAAATAAGTGCCGTTAACCCTGGTTTTATCCTAAATAACGATCTGTAGTTTCGTTAGATTTCATTTGTTCTTGTTTTTGAGGCATAGGTGGATATTGCATATTTTCTAATACAGCTATCTTTAAGCGTAATGTGGGCTCTTTTGGTGTCAAATGTACATTCTCTTCATCCTTTCGATCTTGAATAGAACAACTACACAGAATAAAGATACAGAACAAAAGCAGTAAAAAAGCCTTTTTAGTCATATAAAGCCCCTCTCTATGAATTTCCGTTGCTGTTAACAACAGTCTATCATTTTCGAGGCCTGCACTCTCCGTATATTTCCAATTTTGCTGTGCAATTCGACATGAAAGCCCACTTTGGCTAATTAATCAGCATTCATGATCAAATCGATCAATTGCTGCTCAATCCCGGTAATCTTATGGTTTTTCCGGTAGCAGATAAATTTCTCAAGCTCGCATCCGTGATGATCGATCACTTTGTAATCTCTTATCCCTAATGCGGCCATATCCGATTCGGGTATCAGGCTTACCCCCATGCCAAGCTGGCACATGCTGATCAAAGAATCCAACGCGGCAATTTCCACAAAATCCGTTCGGACCATTCGGCGATCCTCCAACAGTTGGTCGAACACTTTTTTGTAATAGCATTGACTGGAGGAAATAATCAGGTTCTCGCTTTGCAGGATAGAGTCCAGCGGCTTATCAATGTTTTTGCCGATCAACACTAGTCTCTCCGTCCCGTATTTCTTATAATGAAGCGGCCTGGCATCCGTTTTCCCTACTAAAAAACCGATGTCGATCATCCCGCTGGCAATTTCATCTTCAATTTTTTGCGTATTCCCTGTTTTGATGGTTACCGCCAAATTTTTATACTTGTCATATAATGTCCCCATCGCATGATTGAAATTTGGCGGATTCTTGCTTACCATCAGACCGATCCGCAGCATCGGGCTTTCTTCGCCCATCATGCTCCTGGTTTCTTCCCACAGCAATACGATCTTCTTCAATTGGGCATACAGCTTCTTTCCCTCTTCGTTTAACTCCATGCCCCTTGGCTTTCTGTAGAAAAGCTCTGTTTCAAATTCACTTTCGATCTTTTTGATTTTGGCCGTCATATTGGATTGCAGTTGATGCAGCTCTTGCGCAGCGGATGAAATGCTTCCATGCTCTGCGACCGCAATAAACGCCCTCATGTTCTCAATATCCAAATGACCTCATCCCTTACATATCATTTTTTTTGATATATAAATTAAATATATACATTATTTTTAATATCAAAGCAATATTATACTACTGCTAAAGACAGGAGGTTATTAAGATGAGGAAAATAAAAGTAGGCATTATCGGGGGATCCATTCGGAATCGATGGGCCAGTTCAACACATATTCCTGCTCTGCTCAAAAGCGAGCTTCATGAAATAACTGCCATTGCGACGACAAACATGGCTTCGGCCCAAGAGTCAGCAGATCAAATTGGAAAGGTCAAGGCTTATGACGATTATACGGAAATGCTTAAATCCGATGATGTCGATATGGTTATTGTCAGTGTGAAAGCACCTTATCATTTTGAAATCGTACGAAATGCGATCCAGGCAAATAAACACATATATTGCGAATGGCCATTAGCAGTTACAAAAAGCGAAATCGATGCCATTACGTCAGAGATCAGCCGCTCTCCGATCAAACACGCCATCGGTTTACAGTCGCGCCAGGCCGATGAAGTCAAATGGGTCAAAGAGCTGATCGATAACGATGAAATCGGAAGGATTCTGTCCGTAAACATGAAATCCTCGACGCAGGCTAAAGGGAACTGGGTGGATTCCGGCAGCAGCTACATCCTTGACCGCAGCAATGGAGCGACATTACTGACGATCAACGGCGGACATGCTCTGGATATTGTGAACTTCCTATTCGGGCATTTTACTGAGGTTCAGGCCAGTCACCATACTCACTATACCGAAGCCCGCATCACGGATCAGGATCGCACCATAAACAAAAACATAGAAGACCAATATCTCATCCAAGGAAAAATAAACAGCGACATCCCCATTTCCATTCATCTGCAGGGCGGAGCTTATCCTCAATTCATGTTGGAAGTCCAGGGCGAGCGGGGCATCATCCGGCTGTACCAGAACCGCTCCATCGGCCATCCGCAATACGGCGGTCTGAGCGTTTCCATGGCGAAATACGCTTCAAGCGGAGCGATTATCACCAGTCAAAATCATGATTTCACCGTTGTCATGGAGGATACGAAAGAGTTCCCCCTCACCAATGTGTATCGGGCTCATCAATCCTTTGCCGGAGACATCCTTACGGGCGGCCATCAGACCGCGGATTTCCATTATGCTGCATATTTGCATCGACTGATCGGCGCCATCGGGGAATCGGCAAGAACAGGCGAGAGAATAAGTCAGATTTAACATAAAAAAATCAACGCCAAAAGGGGCACCTCAAAGGTGTCCTTCTTTATAACTATTCCAGCCATAAACTCCCATCCCAATTTTATAATCCATTTACAAACCGAATGTATACTGTATGTACAAGCAGCTCATACTACATTGTTAAAAGAAAGGAATGAATAATATGGGAATCCATACGTATTTTCAATCGCTGACGGATTTAGAACGGATCATTCGTTGTCCAGGCAAATTCAAGTTTCAGAAGCATAGCGTATCGGAACATTCCTGGAAGGTCGTTCAATACGCAAAGACACTCGCGGACATTGAAGAAAGCAATGGGGTTACCGTAGATTGGAAGAAGCTGTACGAAATAACGAGCAGTCATGATTACGGGGAAATTTTTATCGGGGATATCAAAACGCCCGTGAAGCACTATTCGTTGGAACTGCGGGCCATGCTGCAGCAGGTTGAAGAAGGAATGGTCGCCCATTTCATCGATGAGCATATTCCTGCCGAATATCAGCCCATCTTCCGCAGACAACTGCGCGAAGGCAAAGACGATTCCGTAGAAGGGCAAATCCTGGAGGTTGCCGATAAAATGGATCAGATCTATGAAGCCTTCGCAGAGCTGCAGCGGGGAAATACGGAAAAAGAATTTATTACGATGTACCGCAGCGCGCTTATCAAAATCAAACAAATCAAGCTGCATTGCGTCGATTATTTTTTGCGTGAAATTTTACCTGATTTGGTTCGTGAGGGATCGCAATCTCCTATCGATATCGAACGGATTACGAATGAAGCGCTGGCCTCTGATCCCCGCTCCTAATCCCTCACGTTCTGCCCGGATTTTCCGCCTCATCATATCTTATAGGATGAATTCCTCTGCGCCGGTATTCAGCCGATAGCTGTGGGTTTGCCCAAAATAAGCTGTCATTCTGCCGGTTCTTTGCAATTTGCGGCCCCGACTCATAAGCATTCCCCAATGCTCTCATCTCTTCCGAATCCACGGCCGGATGGGTAACCAGCAAATACTGTCCAGCTCTCAGAGATTCAACTTGGTTGATGTGGTCCGCTACAGGGTCATCCCCATCGCTTACATCCAGGTCCTGAAATAAATAGTCCCCCCAATAAATAAGTCCTCTTGCAGAGCACCACGCACGAAGTTCATCCTCAAGCCCCGGAATGACCCAATCGGGCATCATATGAGTATCGACATAACGAATATGAAACCCCAATTCACCCAGTTTTTGAAACTGGGCTTCAAGTTCAGTCATCACCTCGGCCATGACAGGCGGATGCTCCTTGAAATATGAAGGGCTCTGGCTGAAAAAACCGCTGGTTTCAACCAAAGAAGGAACTGCTGCAGGGTCCGATACCGGACCCCATTTGATGTTGTCCCACTCCGCATTTAATACGAAGTGCAGTCCGAAACAAATATCGGTTCTTCCGGCAAACATCATCGCTGCTTCCTCAGCGGCAGGGCATGCCGCCATGACGGAGACATTCTTCAGTACGCCGCCTTCGAGCGCCTTCAGGATGCCCAAATTCGCGGAGTGATTGCTTCCGCAATCATCAGCTCTTGTGATCATGAAGATTGGTTTTTGCATGATACACCTCCAAGCGCTTACTCAAATCCCTGAGATATCACTTCACCGCACCCTCGGCAATGCCCTTGATAATGTATTTTTGAGCTATCGCATAGAAAATGACGACAGGAATAATGGTCAAGGTCAATCCGGCCATAGCCTGATTCCACACGATGGTAAATTCTCCGAAGAAGTAAAACGTCGACAGCTGAATAGTACGCAGTCCTTTATCGGAAAGGACGAGCGACGGAAGCAAGTAGTCGTTCCATGTACTGATGACATCCAAAATCGCTACGGTAATCGTAATCGTCTTTAACATAGGGAATACGATTCTCCAGAACACGCCGAATTTACTGCATCCATCTAAAGTCGCCGCTTCCTCAAGCGCAATCGGAACAGACTTGATAAACCCGTGATACAGGAACACGGCTATACTTGCATGAAAGCCAATGTTCATAAAGATCAGACCACCATGCGTATTCAGCATCGGGATATGAAGATGGGTCCGAATCCAGTCCATAACTTGCATCAAAGGCATCATCAACGTCTGAAAAGGAATCAGCATCGTGGAGATAAAAGCCATAAACATGAATTTACTCAATTTATTATCCGTTCTGACAAGCATCCATGCGGTCATAGAGGATAAAATGACAACGAAGACAACCGTACCGACGGTAACAAAAGCCGAGTTGCCCAAGACGGTCAGGAAGTTCATCTTCTTCATCGCTGCTTCAAAATATTGAAGGCTGAAGGACTCCGGCAGCGCCAGCGCATTATTATATAATTCCGCCCGCGTCTTGAAAGAGTTCACGATCATAATATAGATTGGCGACAAGAAAATAAGTGCAAGCACGACCAGCAAGATGGAGTAGATCGCTCTGCTTGTTCGTCTCATTACATCTGCACCTCTTTCTTTTTCGTAATGATCACCTGTGTCAATGTCACCAGGGCAACGATTAAGAAGAACAAAATAGCTTTAGCCTGCCCGACTCCATACCGTCCGTACCCGAATATTTCATTAAAGATGTTCATGGCGAACATTTCCGTCGAGTGAACCGGTCCGCCATTCGTTAGGGATAGGTTCACGTCGTAAATTTTAAACGCGCCGGACAACGTCATGAATAAGCAGATCGTGAAGGAAGGCATGAGGAGCGGGAATGTAATTTTGGTCAGCCTATGCCACCAATTCGCTCCATCGACCTTGGCCGCCTCCAACAGTTCATCCGGAATCCCCTGAATACCCGCGATATATATGATCATCGTGTATCCGGCCATCTGCCAAGTAAATACGATCACCAGAGCATATAGGGCAAAGCGGGGGCTGATAAGCCAGTTGAAGAAAATTTCCTCAAGCCCGGTCTTGCCGCCAAGAAACTTGAATCCATCCGTAAAAATAAACTTCCAAATGTAACCCAGGATCAAACCGCCAATCAGGTTCGGCATAAAAAAGAAGGTTCGCGCCAGCTTGCTTGTGCGCAGGCCGTTCGTCACCAACAGTGAGAAGGCAAGGCCCAGAAGATTCACGCTAACAAGCGCTAATAACGTAAATTCGAGTGTATGTCTTGCGGAAGAGAAGAACCGCTCATCATGAAAAATAGTCACGTAATTATCCAGGCCAACGAAAACTTTGGGGTTGGAGGCGATGCCATCCCAGCTTATGAAGGAATAAGCGACCCCTATGATGAACGGAATAATGACGACTGTCGTAAAAATAATGAACAAGGGCATCGTAAATAACCCGAACCAAAACTTGTCTTTTCTTTTCATTTCCACACACCCTCTCCAGCTCGGTTTATTTTGAAGCGGGGGGAATGAAGCACAAAAGCCTAACACTAGAAAATAGGGCTAGGCTTTAGTGTTTCATCCGCGATGTTCAGATTATGATTATTTGGCTGCTTTTGCCCATGCTGCGTCGAGATTCTTCAAGTATTGCTCTCCGGTCATATTGGCATTCAGGAAGAAATCGGCCGTTACAGGGGTCAGGTCATTTACGATAATGCCTTCAGGGAAGTGGTTCATCGCCCATGGAATCGTCTGGCCGCTTTTCGTCGCTTCGAATACAGCCTGGGACAATGGGTCCAAACCGTCTGCTTCGATATTGGTCATCGCCGGAATAAATTTAAACTCCTTCACGATGGCGTTTTTGCCGGTCTCGCTGGTATACAACCAATTCAGGAAAGCATTGGCCGCTTTGATTTCTTCAGGTTTGGCCCCATTATTAATGACCCAACCGCCTGGAATATCTACCGAAAGCTTGTTGTTTCCGGCAATCGGCAGCGGCATCATGCCAATATCGAGATTATCGTAATCCGCCAACATGCCGTAACTCCAGTTGCCTTGGTGTACCATAGCTGTTTTACCTGTTGCAAAGTCCCCCATCTGCGTATCATAGGTAACTTCCATCGGATTCACGGAATCTTTTTTAATCACTTCCATGAATTTGGCAAATTCCTGGAACTCTTTGGTATCCGCCATCTTGACTTCGCCTTTATTCAGCTTTTCGATAAAGGCCTGCGGATCCGCTTGCAGTGCAAACGGCGTATTCAAAATATGGCCGACCAGGAAATACGCTTCTTGGGAAAGACTCAAACCGTTGATGCCTTTGGCCTTCATGCTCTCCATCGTTTTGGTGAAGGACGCCAGATCGGTCACATCCTTGGGATCCACCAGGCTTTTGTTGTATACCAGGCCGAAACCTTCAACGCCTGTCGGAACACCGACGATTTTTCCATCTACCTCCAAAGCCATGTGAGGAGCAATATTTTTGACATAATCCTCATTGCTCATGTCGTAATAATAAGATTTGAATTTCTCCGTTTCCGCGCCGGATGCTACGCTAAAGATCGTAGGTCCTTCCTTAGCAGCCAGCTTGGCCTGCAGTTGTGTCATGTAGGCGTCGCCGGCGGAACCCCACACTTCAATTTCATTGCCGGTCTCTTCTTTATATTTATTTGCCAACTTTTCTAATGCTTCAGCAATTTCTACCTTGCTTTGGAAAAGCGATATTTTCGCCTGTTTTTCCGTTCCGTCAGACGTCTTCGGCGAATCCGAGCCTGAATCGGCGGAATCATTGCTTGTTTTGCCGCCGCAAGCCACCAGAGATGCAATCAATACCATCATTGCCAGGAAACCAAACGCTCTTTTTGTCCTTTTCATGCTTTCGCCCCCGTTAGATATTTTTGCAAAATCCATTCCAAAATCTTTTACGGATACAGCGGTTGAAAACCGGCGCGCATTTGTGTGATAACGTTTTCAAACTGCTGTTTTCCTTGCTTCTTATGATTCAATTATATTTTGGGTAAGGCTGTCTTCAATAGGTAAACTCTTCGCCTGAATAGGTAAAATATGAATCGAATAACCCCACAAAAAGTATCGGAAAGAAGTCCGACGCCTGAAAGGCGCTTTTGCGAAGCAAAAGTACTGAGAGTATCGGAAAGAAGTCCGACGCCTCTCACAGAGGGGCGCTTTTGCGAAGCAAAAGTACGGAGTGACGTGCGGCCTCTGAAGCTTATTCCGATTTGCCGTGACCCCGGAAGTTCAATGTCATGGAAAGCGGATTAACGCTCCTGCCGCTTCTTGCGATATTGCGAGGGGGATTCGCCGGCATGTTTTCTGAACACTTTGCCAAAGTAGTTGTCATCCTCATACCCTACGATTTGGGAAATCTCCAAGATGCTGAGATCCGAATGACTGAGCAAGGACTTCGCCTTGTCCATCCGCAGCCGGGTAAGATAGTTCATAATCGTCGTGTCATAGGTTTCTTTGAACTTCTTGGAAATATATTGCGGACTAAAATAAAACTTATCGGCAAGGAAAGTTAAGTTAATATTCTCATTTAAATGTGACTCGATATAATGCCGAATCGCATGTATGCTCCGGAGCGAGGATAAATTCTCCCCCTCTGACTCAATCATTAACCAGAAAATATGTGTTAAGGCTTTCTCCCATTCATCCAGATCACTGAGCCATAACGATAAGGGTTCAATATGATGTTCCTGTTCAAGCTGCCGGGAAATGCGCATAATCAGTAAATTGATTTCGATCGAATAATGCTGCAGCTCCTTTAATGACAAGTACCCCCGCTCCCGTAATTCCTTCACAAAGGAATGAATCAGTTCCTCCAAGTATTCTTTATCCTGTTTTTTCAGCGCTTCCAGCACTAATAATTCCTTGTCCATGAAGGTCAGAATTTTCCGCTGATCAACCAGCATCTGATGACCGCCAAGAACATTGGACTTCAGAATTTCTTTTTTCGCTTCTTTCACCCCGGCGAGAATGTCCGTATAACTATATTTCTGTTTGGAGAAACCTGAGAATGTCTCGATTTTAATGGCGGCCAACCAGGACTCTTCCAGCTTCCGGCGGTAATATTCCATTTCTGCTGCAGACACATCCCCTTGGGTCAAGATGCAAAGGAAAGAGTCAATACGGAAAAAATAATAATGAGCCAACGGTTTTAAAATATCCCTGATGATGTTTCGGACCGAAAACTGAAATAACGTTTCATCCCCCATAAAATATCGATCAATAACCGCTGCCCCGTTCCTCGGCAAAAACAGCAGGACATAAAAACCCTCCAAAGGGAACCCTGCCTCCGACAGCAATTGTCGAACCCCTTCGTGATTCGCGGCCTCGCTTTGCAGATAAGTCACCATTTTCTGTTCATTCAGCAACGTGTTCGCTTCATGAACCTGATGGTTCTTCCTCCATTCCTCGCTTTCATTTTGCTTGCTTTCAATGATCGATTCGACTGCTCTGGAAACGGTCTTATCCAGGTCGCTGATCTTGAAGGGTTTCAGCAGGTAATCCACACCGTTGGCAAGCAAGGTCGCCCGGGCATACCGAAACTCCTGATAGCCGCTTAATACGATAACCTGAGCGTTCCAGCCCTCTTCCCGGAGCGCCTCGAGAAAGGCGATTCCGTCCATCCGGGGCATGCTCATATCGCAAATAATCAATTCCGGATCTTCACGCCGAACGATGCCCAGCGCCTCCGCTCCGTCCTCTGCCATAAAAATTTCGGTGATATCGTATTTGGACCAATCGATGGATAATTCAACGCTTTCCCTGACATGCTGCTCGTCATCTACGATCAATACTTTCATAATCATCACGCTCCCTTTCCTGATGATATGGAATTTCTAAAGCGACGGTCGTTCTGACGAATGGCGCGCTCTCGATTCTCCACGCAAAACCTTCCCCATAATAAATTTGGAGACGCTTAAGCACATTGATTAGGCCAATCCTCGTTCGGGACTCCTGATTCCTAAACGGCTCCGAATATTGATGGTTTATTTCCCGGATGGTTTCTTCCCTGAAACCGCACCCATTATCAATGATTCGGATCAGCAGTTTCTCTTGAATCTCTATCTCAACGCTGATCTGTCCAATACCGTCACCTTTCTCAATCCCATGGATGATACTATTTTCAACCAGCGGCTGCAGGACCATCTTGGGTATAAGCACATCCAGCGCCTCATCGGAGCAAATTTGGTTGAACTGGATTCTGCTTTGAAACCGGCCGATTTGCAGGGAAATATAATGATTCAAATGATCCAGCTCGTCCTGCAAACGGACCTCTTCCGTATCGATATCCATACTGTACCGAAACATCGCTCCCAGCTCCGCCAGTTTATCGCTGACCTCCGGCGCGTTTTTCTTGATTGCAAGCGAGCCGATCGACTGCAGCGTATTAAACAAAAAATGCGGATTGATCTGGGCCTGCAGCATTTTCAGGCGGGCTGTCGATACTTCCAGCTGATACCGGTACTGCTGATTCCACAGGATATCGAGCTGCTTGATCATCTCCTGGAACCTGTCCTCCAGCACGCCAAGCTCATCTGAACTTTTGGAATGGATTTGAATATCGAAGTTGCCCATCTGAATATTTTTGATATGCCTAAGAATTCGTTTGACCCGGAACAATATAAAATAGGAAATGATGCCTGCCATCATCGTAATAAAAACGGTTACGACCAATTGAATGGTAAAGGATTCGTTTAACGCCTGTTTCCCCGCCTGATCAATCACGGATTTGGGTATAAATTTGACCAGTGTAATCGGAAGATTATAAGCGTCATCCTTGTAAAAAATATAAATGCCTTTCGAGTCATTGATCAATCCCTTCTTCACTTCCGACTGCTTGCGCAATTGATCCATCCAAGTTTCCCCTGCGGCCGCGCCAGGTGTAGCGTATAGCAGCTGCATATCATCTTGGAGAAAAATATACGTATCTTTATCTTCGTCAGTTCCCAGCGGATTGGCCAATTGCTTCAATGTCGTGTTCCGTACGATCATCGTCGTCATTCCAAGCAGTGCACGGTTCGAAGTATCGATAAAGGTCTTGTTAATCCGCAGCCTTCTCTCGCCATTAAACTGCACGACCGAATACTCCTGGTTAAATTCGTTTTCTTGCGCAGCAAGCGGATGATTGGCATAGTCAGGCATCGGTATGCGCTCATTCAGATCGGATTTGATAATAAACTGTTTGTTCGTCAATGCACTCTTGTAAATAATCGATCTGATTTCCGGATAACCTCCATAATTCTGACCGATTTTTTGTTTGATATATACGGATTCGGCCGGTGTTTGCACTTCTTTCCTGGTTAAGAGCCGCATTAATTCAGGATCGCTGTAATACGTATAGGAAAGCATCGACACGTCATGAATATACTTCGTTATCCCCGACATCTTGATCGCCATGGAGCTTTGGTTCAGCTGCACAAGCTGCTCTTTGACCGAACGCCCGATGGTATGATAGGAAATGTAATTGGTAATCAAAAGAGGCACCGTCGTCGTAATCAACATGCTCAACAGGATTTTGGCAAACAAACTCCGCTTCATCAAAAACATCCTAACCCTCCTCTATAACCAGTGAACGCGTACAGCTGTGCTCCCTTCTATTCTAGAACAAAAAAGATTCCCCCGTAATGGGAGAATCTTTCCGTATCAGATTAAAGGGAATTGTAACCTGCCTCTGTAGTTTGTGCAAGGATATCGGTAACTGCTGTGAATTGCGATGACCCTAATCCAATTTCTTCACTGGACGAAGCACCGCATAGCCATAACCTTCCGGAAAATGCTGCTGATAATCCTGCTTGATGTCTTCGTCCCACTCGTATCCCATGCTTTTCGGGTCAAAATTCCACGCTGCTTCTTCCACTATTCTCATCACTGCGCCGTTTTCCTTTAAATAATCAAAGGGCGGGTAATGGAAAATCAAATATTCGGATTCAGGAAACTCCCTGCACTCCATCCCGGCAGGAATCTTGCCATCATAGTCCAGTGAAACGGGAATGCCATAAAAATATCCTTTTTGTCCGTTCTCGTAAAACCAACCTGCGGTTTGCTCCAAGTGCCCGGGGAGCACCAGATTGGACATGCTTTCCAGAGTCCCGCAGATTTCGTCGCAGTCATGCCCGTTTTCCCAAAATTGCATGTAGCTTTGCGAGGATATATCCCAAACCCCAATGAACTTATGTGCCTGGATGAATTCTTTTCGGATCTCCACCTGCTGCAGCTGCCCCTGACTCATCTGATCCCGCTCCTTCATGAAATAGTGATAAGGCGAAAATACTTCCACGCGTTTGGCCAACGGAATCGGCCTTGGTGCTTTGCGGTAAGCGGAGGGAGTCACGCCAAAGGCTTTCACGAACGCCCGCGTAAACGCCTCCTGCGAAGAAAATCCATACTTCATGGCAATATCCAGCACGCGTCCATCCGTGTCACGGAGCTCCAAGGCGGCACGGCTGACCTTTCGCATCCATATATAGTCCCGCAAAGTCATCCCTGTCAGAGAATTAAATTGCCGGGAACAATAATAAGGCGAATAACCGAGATGCTTGGACATGTTCAAAAGCGAAGGATTTGCCGTCAAGTGACGCTCCACCCAATCAATCATTAGCTGCACCATCTCATTCCATTCGTACATGGAAGTATTCCTCCTTTCACGTTTGATGATATCAAAGCGCGTTTTCCGTTATTTGACTTGAGTTGCAAAGGGCCAAGAAAAAGGGACCGCTGAACCATGGGTTCAAACGATCCCTCATTATTCTTGCTTCGGCATGTCACCTGGGCATCATATCCTTGGAGCCATGGATCGGTTAGATCCTACTGTTTTAGAAATCAGATGCGTACAAACTGAGCTCCTGCGCTACCCCGGAAAAGACAATGCCTGATCAGCATAAGGATCAAAGCTTTGAATGGACATCGTAAGCCCGTTATAAAAAGTATAAATATCTCCCGTATACTTATCGATCCAAAAATCATACATAACGGGAGCCACATAATATCTGTCATTTTCCGAAACGATTTTGAGATGCGTAATCACATCCCGAAGAATGGCCTGATCATCGTCTTGACCCGGCTTTTCGCTCTTGCCAAGGGGAATGAATTTCCCGAATTTCTGTTCATAAGCGATAATTAATTCCTGTTTTAACTTGGCGATTGCCGCTTCTTTGGAAAGCATCTTTGCATCGCTTGGATATCTGCTGATCATGACATGAGGCAGTCTTGGCAGAATATGCGGCTGCGATAGATCTTTGCCATTAAAATAAGCCACTTTCGCATGCAAAGCTTCCGCAACGAATCTCAGAGGTACATAAGTGTAATGATGAATGATTTGGGGCGCGGCATCCATCTTGAATGTTTTACCGTTCATTTTGGCGTTCTTATGATCAATAAATAATTCGATCTTGCGTTTTGCGTTAGCATCGGTAATTGTTACTTTTTGCGTTTTACCGTCCCATTCGATCTGTGCCCCGAGCTGTTCGGCTACAATTCGGATCGGCAGCAAAGTTCTGTTGTTTTCAGTGATGATATTCGCGTTTTTGATGATAGACCCATTGATAAATAAACCCACAAAAGTTTTGCCAATGGACTCTTTGCCGGAGCCGCCATATTGGATGTAGAACTCGGCATCATCCCGATCCTCATAAGGATAAATGAAAGTTTGATCGATATTCGTCTTAGGTATTGTACCATCAGCCAAAGTATAACCGGGCAAAGCCATCATGAACATGATCAACAATATCATGGATACTGTTAAATTTTTCATCATGGTCAACATACCTCCAAATATTATGAAAATAACGATTCCTTTTATAGCCCCTCTATAAATTTAGCGCTTTCTTCGGCAATCATTCCAGGTTCGTGGTCGTGAATATAATGGCCGCAATCCAGCACCATATATTTCCCCTTGTTTGCAGCACCGACGTATGTAACTAGAAGATCCCTCCAATCGTCCAATGGCACTTCTTTGCCGTCCGATATAAAGAAATACATCGGGACATTGGGCACTCCGCCCTCTTCTACTTTTTTAGCGTTATCCCGGATCATTCTAACTTCGTCCATCATATTGGAGGTTTGCGTTTTTTGATAAAATATTGCACGGTACATCTTCTTTTCCTGCTCGGATAGAAGGTTTTCATGGATTGCAGCAGAAGAATTCGCGATGGCCGGAAAAAAACGGGTAAACCCAATGCGGGCGCCAAAGCTGGTAAGACTCATCATAGCATCCGACGGTAATGGATAATTCTCATATGCTGCCGGAACTGCAGGATCAAGTCCAATGATGCAGCTCACTTCAGCAGGATATTTTTGCGCCCAATATAAAGCCTCGATGCCTGACATCGAATGCGGGAACAGAATATACGGCCCTTGGATGCCTGCCAGTGATAAAGCAGTCCGGGTCTCCTCCAGGATGGTATCGATGTCGCGAGAAACAGCCGCCGTATCGCTATAACCGTATCCCGCCTTTTCAACGACTGCAATTTTATAATGATCGGATAGCTTCGAGTACAGCCCTTTAAAATCCAACACAGGCGAGGCCGTTCCCCCGCCCGACATAAAGACCAACGTCTTGGTACCGCTTCCCTCCGTGTATACATGCATTTGGTGGTTATTGACGTTCACCATCGTCCCTATTGGCGAAAGCATGGCCGACTCTTTGTTCAATTGAATTCGATGGTTAATGAAACTAATGGCAATGAATAATAGCAAAATACCGATGATCGTGATGAACACCCAAGCAAGCTTTCTCAGAATTTTTCTCACTTCACTCCTCCAGAAAATGTTAATGTAATCTCTTTATTTAACATACCTTTATTGAGACCTTGCTTCAAGGTAAATACGCTGCGCAAATAAGTCTTTAAATCCGAGAGTTTGTTTTTGATATATAAACTAAAGATTTTAGGCCTGGCGCCACTGCGCATGCGGATTATTCTTCCGACCTCTGTTGTCCTCAGATTTCTTTTATTTAGATATGGTATGGTTGAAATCTGAGGACAAAGGAGAACGCTTCGCTTCTTCAGAATAACTCCTCTCGTTCTGCAAGATCAGAAAATGCTCTCTTTCATTGCCAAGTACGGCAAATAAAAGAGAGCATTTTTTATGTCCAAATAATTATTTTTTTCGGACAGAAGCCTCTATCGTCAGAGTTGTTTTTTTCTCATCCCATTTAACCTCAGCCCCGAGCAATGAGGATATATCGCGGGCCATGATATATGAGACCCCTGAAAAAGTATAAAAATGTGTTACCGTTTTACCATCTATCATTGGCGCCTTTTTGGTACTGTCATAGCCTACATCAACTCCCAATAATTTGCTGACGGATCGCAATGAAACGTAAACAGTACCGTCAGAGAGTCGTCCAGGTTCTGCGGTTTTTCCATTCACATTTACTTGAACGACTGTTGCAACTGCGAAACTTCTCTCATTCGGGATTCGTGTTATGATGACATGGACTACTTCTTGTTCAATCAATTCAGGGGCGTTTGCCGGGTAAACCGCAACATCATGTTTGCCTGTAACAGAACCTAAAGTGGCCGTGACTGAAGCTTTTCCTAAGCCGATTGCCTGAATATTTCCCTGTACCGGGGCCTTTATAACCTTTGGATCTGTAGTTTCCCAAGAAGACAGCTCGGTTACATATGCAGTATCCCCATTATCGAAAACCGCCAGCGCATTTAGTTCCACGCCGCTATTTATGCTTAGCTTGAATAGATTAGAGGTAGGCGGGAGAGTCCCGCGAACAATTTCAATTCTTTTAGGAGCACCTACAAGAAGATGCGCAGAGGTTGTGCCATAACCCTGAACGAGGTTTCCTGCAGTATCCTCCAGCATAGTTCCCTTAGATATAATATTGATTAAAGTATCCTGGGTCTTGGCCTCTTTTTTAACCGTTAGGAAAAAGGAGGCAAACGCTTCATTGGTCGTTGAGTTGATCGTTTTGTTATTTAGCGCTGATATAGACAGCACCACTTCTTGCCTGCCATCGGCAGGGTTGGAATCCTCCGGATACGGATTTTCGATACGATAATCCGTAGTCTCGAAGGATTTGGAAGGAATGAAAAAAGTATCGTCTCTCCATATGTACTTCCCAAGATCATCATCGAAGCGTATGTTACCCTCGGTCGTAAACACATTTTCATCATAGCTTAGTACAACTTTGCCGGAATGAAGCCCGTTTCGACCGGAGGGAATATTCGAGATTTTGACACTCACCAAGACGCTTTGTCCAGGGACCAGGGTAGTATAATTGGTTGTAACATCAACGGATACCTTCTTAGAGTCCGATGCTGATGCTATACCTGCAAAGCCGGCAATCGACACTAGCAAAGCAAGCAGCACCGCTGTTGTTTTCCTTAAGAGATACATCTAAAAAAACCTCCCTCCATAATAAACAGTCAAAGTTTATATCGGCCGCTTGGAGGAATCTATGTATACATATATGTGCCGGATCATTCAATCCTTCCCTTTCTCCTCAGCTGCTCACATTCCTCTATCTTCTAATCGATCTTTATCTTCCCCAACTCGTCAAGGAGAGCAGGCCTATATGGATAATCGTTACGAAGCTGCTCAATAACTTCACCTGCAGGCACTGCACCGCCTGCTTTGATCAAGCTGCGAATCTTTTTGCACACTTTCTGGTATTCCTTTCGGTTTGTTGAGTTGGCCGCTTCCTCGGTAATAATCTGCGTAAACAATAGAAATACTTCTTCTGTATAATCACCAACCAAATGAGGATAGTATTGAAGCACAGACCATTTATTCTTGCGGACGTACTCCATCAGTCTCGATGTTTCCCCTTCTTCAACGAGAACTCGGGGGTATAATTCAGCAGCTCTCCAGTTACCAACGCCCTTAGCCTCAAGCTTATTTAGAAATTCTTCATATGCCGCTTGCCAGGCATCCTTGCCGTATAATTCTTGAAGTAATAAATAGTACTCATATTCTCCCGATAGGGCAAACTCCTCAGCCAGTTGTATTTGCTGTTCTACTTGATGAGTGAGCCCATAGATTTCGTAACGATACTCTTTCCATTTATGAACGAGACCAGGAAGCCCTTCAGCGGCATCTTTCCGTTCCCCCTGCTCGGCCAGTTCCAACGCTTTATTATAATCCCGATCGTGAATAGCTGATGCAATCGCTTTCTCACGAAAATCCTTCATGTCCAGATGGCTCTGAAGGAATTCAGCTGCGTTGTCTTCGCCTTCAAACTTCTGAATGACCTTATACCTAAGTTCAGCGGCACCTTCGAAGAAATAGCTGCTATAAAATGACTCATTCTTCTCTTGGTTCTCCATATTATCAAGTTGAGCACTCCACAAATCCTTCTCCGAGGTTGCCTTCATTACATAAATAGCGCTGTTCAGAAGAGAGAGTTTCCATTCACTCCAGCCCTGCAGATTGGGATGAAGAGCTTCTTCTAGAAGCATTTTAAATAAAACAGGTCTTTCCTTTGAGGCACTATTCTCTAATTCAACCGAAATATCATGAATTGAGCTCAGACACTCATGAATTAATCCTCCAACGATTCCATCGGAATCATCACAAAGCTGCAATAGATCCCCCATTTCATGGAGAATGGTAAATATAATTTCAGCAGCTTGAAGATGTTCGCCCTTTTTGGCCACCTCATTCGCTTTCTCCATCACTTTCTCGGCACCCGTCACAGCGTAAGGGACTTTCCGGTAAGTAACAAACCCATGACGATCCGCGTGCTGCTTAATGGAAGCCCGGATAATCTTCTTGTATTGACTCAAACTTTTCTTTCCGCCAACATCCATAAATTTCAAGGCAAGCGCTTGTTCCACTTCCCTGATTTCCTCAGAGAAATTTACAAGCAGCGTAATTAGCTCGTCCTTGCTAAGCTCTGCCAAATGGTCCGCGATACTCTTACTATTACTTTGATTAGATTTCACCGTACTGACCCGCCTCCCAGTTTTATCGACTTAACTCCATACTACCCAATGGAACACGAATCTAACAATAGAAAAGCTGATTTATCACATGGCAATTTATATCTGTCGATTTATACTTTCCGATATCTAAAGCAAAAACCCGCTCAATGAGCGGGTTTAAATGTATGGAGGCGAGGGAAGTTAAATGATTGTCCGAAAAGACAAGTGATATATAGCTTAAAGGGTGTAGTGACCTTTAAACTTCAACGATCCCTCGCCCGCCACTATTCAAAATTCAAATGATACCTGCAAAAGTTATTGATTGCGGATCATATAATCAAATGCGCCCAACGCTGCGGTAGCGCCGGACCCCATCGAAATAATAATCTGCTTGTAAGGAGAATTCGTGCAATCGCCTGCGGCAAATACGCCAGGGATGCTGGTTGCGCCATGACTGTCTACCACGATCTCACCCATGCGTGTGCGTTCAAGCGTGTCAGCCAACCAGTCCGTATTCGGAACGAGACCGATTTGAACAAAAACGCCTTGAAGATCGATATGCTTCGTTTCACCGCTCTCGCGCTCAATGTAAGTAACACCGTCAACTTTGTTGGTTCCGGTAATTTCTTTCACTTGAGCGTTTTTGATTACAGTGGTGTTAGGCAAGCTGTTCAGACGGTCCTGCAGCACAGAATCAGCCTTTAATTCCGGCATAAATTCAAGAACTGTGACATGTTCCGCGACTCCTGCGAGGTCAATGGCTGCCTCGATACCGGAGTTGCCGCCGCCAACAACCGCAACGTGTTTTCCAGCGAACAATGGACCGTCGCAATGCGGGCAGTAAGCCACACCTTTGTTCTTGAATTCGGCTTCGCCAGGCACGCCCAGGTTGCGCCAGCGGGCACCGGTGGAAATGATCACAGTCTTACTCTTCAGAACCGCGCCATTTTCCAATTCAACTTCAACGAGATCTTTCTTCTCCAGGCGTTTCGCGCGCTGTGCCTTCATAATTTCAATGCCATATTCCTTGGTATGCTCTTCAAGGCTTGCAGCGAGCTTGGGCCCTTCTGTGTATTTCACGCTGATAAAGTTCTCGATCCCCAGCGTATCGTTAACCTGTCCGCCAAAACGGTCGGCAACAATACCCGTGCGAATACCTTTGCGCGCCGCATAAATCGCCGCACTTGCACCAGCTGGCCCGCCTCCGACAACCAATACGTCGTATGGTTCTTTATTCTCGAACTCGGATGTGTCCGAGGTGCCAAGCTTGGCAAGAATATCGTCGATGGTCATCCGGCCGCTTTCAAAGAATTCGGCATTAAGGTAAACTGACGGTACGGCCATAATGTCTTTGCTTTCGACTTCGGACTTGAAAGCAGCACCATCAATCATCGTATGGGTAATGCCGGGATTAAGAATACTCATCAAGTTCAGCGCCTGCACAACATCAGGACAGTTGTGGCAGGTTAAGCTGACATAGGTTTCAAAGTGATATTCGCCTTTAATGCTCTTAATCCGATCAATGACGCTTTGTTCAACCTTTGGAGGTCTTCCGCTGACTTGAAGCAAAGCCAAAACGAGCGAAGTGAATTCATGTCCTAATGGAACCCCAGCAAATGTTACGCCAGTGTCTTCACCAACACGGTTTACGCTAAAACTAGGAGTTCTAGGCAATTGTGTTTGTTCAACAGCAATTTTATCTGACATGCTGGACAGTTCGTTCACTAAATCCAGCATGTCATTAGATACCGAATCGGTTCCGGCACTGACTTTCAGCAGAACATCGCCTTCCATAAGCTGAAGATATTGCTCCAGTTGTTGTTTTATGTCTGCATCCAGTTTCATGGCTTTGTCTCCTTAAATCTTGCCTACAAGATCAAGGCTTGGCTTCAATGTTTCGCCGCCTTCTTTCCATTTCGCAGGGCATACTTCGCCTGGATGTTTGCGAACATATTGAGCCGCTTTGATCTTGTCGATCAGAATGCTTGCGTCGCGTCCGATGCCGCCGGCATTGATTTCAACGGCTTGAATGACTCCGTCCGGATCGATGATAAAGGTACCGCGGTCTGCAACGCCTTCTTCTTCAATCAGTACGTCGAAGTTGCGGGAAATCGTATGGGAAGGATCGCCAATCATAATGTAAGTAACTTTGCCGATGGCTTCGGAGCTATCATGCCAAGCTTTGTGTACAAAGTGAGTATCCGTAGATACGGAATATACTTCAACGCCAAGATCTTTCAATGCTGCATATTGTTCTTGCAGATCTTCAAGCTCGGTAGGGCATACAAATGTAAAGTCTGCCGGATAAAAGCAAACTACACTCCATTGGCCTTTGAAGTTTTCCTCGCTTACGTTAATAAATTCGCCGTTATGATAAGCTTGTGCTTGAAACGGTAGTACTTCTTTTCCAATCAATGACATGGTATTCGTACCTCCCAGATATTTTGGTTTATAATATAGAAGTTGGACAGCGGATTACACTGTCTTAACTAGATGCACTAGTTATTTATATTTATTATTATATACTAATCATTCTCAATGTCAAACTTGTTCACCAACTCTTCAATATTCTTCTTTATAGGCGCCATCCCCCCTCTTCATTAGTTATGGTAAAACTTCTCAGCCTCTTCGACTATGTATTTCAACACAATTTGTGCAGTTTCCTTCCATAATTTGAAGTGTCTTTGAATTGTAGAATCTTCTTAATTGCTCGTACGGAGCTTGCCGTCGTTCGTCCCTGTTTCTTCTGACCCTGCCCGAGCGTCCCCTGGCTGATCTGAATGCACCTAACGAAACTAGGGAGCGTTAAAAGCGCAAAAACAATGCCGATTTAAATTTAACGAAACTACAAATCGTTATTTACACAGAATTCAGCCAAATGAACCTCTATTGGGCTAAATAGCGTTTCCCGGTTTCATTAGAAATATTCAATGCTCATTTTTGCCCGAATACGATTGTGGGTTTCGTTAGATAACGCTGTCGTATTCAAACCGGGGTTTCACCAAGCACAGTAACGTTCGGAAAATCACCCCACCCAGCCTGAAGGGAACACTCCTGGGACATCAAAAAAATACTGCTGCTTTCTCGACAGCCTGGATTACGTCCACTTTTGCTATTAAAACATGGGGGAGCTGCCTTAACGACAACTCCCCTGAATCTCACAAGTATATTGAGCTGCTGATAGAAAGCCAAGGCTACAACCGCGGATCTATCTCCTGCTCCTGAGCAACCTCAAACAGCAGATTGGCCGCGACTTCCTGATAAGCTTCATGTTCAGGCGCAATTTCATCATGTTTAATGCCAAGCATCCGGACGCCAAACTGGTATTCATTCAGCGAGGTCCGCAGCTTGCGCGTAATGCTTTTTTGCTTCATCAGCTTCCGGTATTTATGCGGGAATTTGTAATCATAACCGTAGATAATGGACAGGTAGTCCGGGTTGCGCACCTTCATGTACGGCACCGTCCGGCCGTCCCAAAGCTCGGGTTTGATTACGACGCCCTCCATATGATTCTCCATCGTCAGCTTCGCGAAAAATTGTTCTGCTTCCCCATAACTTTCCGGATCGGACAAATCAAGTTTGACGGACTCATCCTCAGACAGGAAATCATACATTTCGGAGGTCTTCCACTGCGGAATCTGCTCCTCGCCGCCGTTAAGCACGATTTTCAAAACCGCAAAAGGTTTATATTCCATGCTCCCCGCTTCCGCATACAGCTCAAGCTGCTTTTTATAAGTCTCATAAGCCTGGACATGCTCAGCCAGCGGTACATAGGTTTCTTGGATATCGTGAAGATACTTGTAATTTTGATAGACGCTGGAACCGTATTTTTCGCTGAGGACGCTTTTGGTCATACGGTATTGATCCTGTTCGAATCCGCTCGCCTGATATTCCCCGGTCAATGTCTGCAATGCAGATTCAAAACCGTTCTGCCGCAAAAACGCAAGCTCCGTCTCGAGCGCCTTCTCGATTGGCTTGAACTGACGCTGAATTAAACCTTCCCCAAGCGCATTCCACGGCATCAGCTCCCCGTCCAGCATCAGCATGCGGATATCCTGCTGCTCCATGTACGCGCTGAACTTGGCCAACAGCTTTTCATATACTTCCGTTAAATCCACCTGATTCACTTTATAGCCATTGCGGCTCACGGCAAAACATTGATCCAGCTCTCTGTGCAGATAAATATTGCAACGCGATCCCATATATTTCGGCTGCAGAACCACCTGATGAACGCCTTGCGCCTTAAAATAGTCTAGCCCCCGCTTCAGCGATTCCAGTTCATTCGCATCCGGGTCCTTATCCGCCGGGGACATGGTCCCGGAAATGAAATTGATCTTATGCCGGGAACAATAACGCAGCCGCCGGATGTCTTCCTCGCCCAGATCCTGCACCGAAACCTTCCGATTTTCCTTGAACAATACCGGCAGCTCCTCGCTCAAAACGGCATTGCGCGATTTATGCGACTTCATGAACGGTTTAAACGTGATCATAACAGACGTTAAACCATTGCCGTGCACCGCTCCGGTATCGAGATGGATTTTGTTGGCAATTCGGAAAGGGCGCCCTGCCGCTACATGTCCAAAGACATGAAACGGATAGTTCCTTACCGCCTCTTCCTGCAGGAAAACCAGCTGCTCTTCCAGCGGCGCTTCCCGATCGATTCTGAAATTGCGCTGGTGGCGGGCGGACTGGGTATCCAGCTTGCCGATATATTTGTTTTTGCAAGGTGCATGCGTTACATAATAAGATGGACCTTCCGTCCCCACATAGCGGTAAAACGGCTTCGCTTTCGCTGCCAAATGATTGAATTTTCGCAACAGCTCCGCATCCTTCGCAAGGATCTCCGCAGAGTCAAAATACGTGCGAAGAAGCTCCTGATCCACGCCGCTGATCTCGCCTTGCAGATACTTATAGACGAAATTCTCATGATTCCCCAGCACGAATAAGAAATGCTCCTGATTGTCATACAGAAATTCGATAATTTCTCGCGTCTGCTTCCCCTTATCGATCCAGTCCCCGGCCAAAATGATCTTCGTATCCCGCAGCTTCTCTCCCGCAACCAATTTATCTGACTCCATTCGATAGCCGTGGCTCTGCAGCAGGCCCTTCAGCTCATCCACGCATTCATGGACGTCCCCTACGATAATGTACTGCCGATCCTGTGGGAGAACCGTCTCCCGGTAAGCATCCAAATCCTCAATCACAACGCAGTACTCGGGATTTCTTTCCCCTTCATTAGGCAAGTAAAAATCTTTCGCGCGAATCTTATGAATTTTCTCGTATCCTTCCCGGGGCAGAGCGCCGAGCACTTCTTTTTTCAGACGGTTGATATGGTTCGTAATGAGCCGTTTGGAGCGCTCCGAGGCGTAATAATCTTCTCTTTTCCGGTAATCGAACACGATGACTTCGAGGTTATAGTGATTTTGCCGCGCAATATCCCGTACCTTTTCCCGAAAATCCTCCGCCAACCCGGTCGTGTCCACCACCACAAACTCCGCATTCACGGGAAATGAAGTGACCATTTTCAATTTTTCGAATAAGAGACGGAAAGCCTGCTCGCTTGCCTCCAGCATCACCTGATCGTATTTATCGTAATCATATCCGAGCACTTCCTGGCGGATCTGGTCCGACGACAAATATTGAATGTTCGCTTTTAGCTTGGTCTGGGCATCCTCTAATCGCAGTCCCGGCATCAATACTTCCTTGGCAAACGTCGTTTTGCCGCATTCCGTGGAACCGACGAGCATGAAGATGGTATGCATTTTTGTGCGGATTTCCATGGGTCTAAGCCCCCCTTCTTTTCAAAATAACGCCTTGCGTCGTCTGGATCTGGTCGACTCCATCCCCGATCGTCACAAACTCGTAATGCAGTCCTAATTCCCGAATGACCTCCAGCATCCACTGCCGAAAATCTTCCTGGCCCATCTCCCATTTGTGATCGTCGTGACGGAAGCCCTCTATTTCGTAGAATCGGTTAAAATCCGCATTCGGGGTCGTGATGATCAAATGTTCAAAATCAACCTCAGAAGCGATCTGCCGTATCAGCCCCGCTGCTTCCTCTAACCCCATATGTTCAACCACTTCGGTCAAAATGACATCCACCCGTTCGCCATTGTATTCCGCAAGGAAAAGATCAAGGGACCGGTAGGCCGCGATATTATCGATTTGTCTGGCATCCGCTTTGCGGACCATTTTGCCCAGAACCTCTTCATTGATATCAACGGCGTAATAGATGCCGTCAATCTTGCCGGCAAATGAGAGCGCGTAAAATCCTTCGCCGCAACCGACATCAAGAATCGCTTTGTCAAAAGGCAGTACGCTGCCGATGTAATTTCTGCGCTGCAGCGCAGTCCCTCCATACGCAAACCGGATTTCGTAGCGGTTCGTTGCCTCAAGCTCCGCTTTATATTTGTTGTACCGCATCTTGGAAGAGAGGAAATTGCGCATAAACAAGCTGCGGATGTAAAACGGCGCGTCGATGACGTTGATGCTCTTGATGTATTTATCCAAAACGCTGTCGGAAATATCGATATATTCGTTGCCGAACATGGACAAAAACAGGCATAATACGCTCACGACATGCAGGAGTTGGTATAGGCTTTTACGCGTCGTGACAGTCAATGAGTAGCTCTTATGCGCCAGATGAACGACTTCAAATGAGAAATCTTTGAAATGCTTTTCGAAAAATTCGATGTACCTGATGAGTTCAATATGGATCATGCCGATATAAAAAGTGTGCTCATATCCTTCCACATCGCGCTCGTCATGCGTTTTAAGCGGCGAGGAGAAGAATTCCCCGATCGCATTCAGCGGAAATAAAGGCGTGTTGTACCGCGACACGTTTAAATATTCAAAGTTTTCCTGCTCATGCTGTTTATATGAAATTTCATTGTCCGCATCCTTAAAATAGACGTTGAATGTCTGCTCATCCGTGTACCATCCATACGCCATTCCTTTTCGGATGCTTCGTAAAATCATGCCGGAATTCGGGTTCTTTTTAATCAGAAACGAAAAATTCGGATTCGTGGACTTCAATTGAACGATTGCCATCACGTTACTCTCCTTGCTCATCATTTTTCACATGTTTAGGTCATACGGATTTATGGATTTCAGTCACCGGTTCTTACCAGATGGTTTACCTGCCCAAGTCCGTTATCGCCTTGCTGTTGGTGTTATTATCATCGCTCATTTCCATTCCCGCGAACATGGCGTAAGTATTACAACCCGGAAATAACTTCCTTTAAGTTTTAACAGAATATATGTCTGTTTGTGCTTTTTAGGAAAAACCGAACATTTTACCCATCCGCCTCCCCTGTTACAATAGAAAGAACATGATATGGAAGAAGGAGAATAACAGATGGCCAAGGAGAGCTTCGATAAGGAGATACAGTTTCTGCGCATGCTGGTGCTGACAAGCGGGGCCTATAACAGGCAGCAGTTTGCGAAACGGCTGGGGATTTCCGTGAACACATTCGATAAAACGATCCGCCGCCTCAAAGAAATCGTCCAAGCGACATATCAACAGCTGCCGGAAGAAGAGGGCAAGGAATTTACCGAAGGCTTCCGTTACAATTACTATGATTCAGCTGATCCGATGCTGCTCTTCCTGTTCCGCGCCAAGTCCCTGAAGGAGTCCGAAAGCCAGCGGCTTTCCCTGCTTCTCGGTGCCTTGAACGCGCAGTCCCTGACCGTGCTCGAGCTGCTGGATTGCTGCATGAACGCACTTCCCGCCAATCTCCCTTTGCCGGATGAAAAAACGATTCGCAAAGACCTGAAATACCTTGAACAGGTTGGCGTCATTCAAAAAGATGGCGGCAGCCGCCCCTTCAAATATGCCATTCGAAATGAACTTCTACGAGAAATGACAGAAGACGAACTGCTTGATTTGTATGATTTTGTGGACGTGATGGCTAACACGCAAATTCCGTCCGTACAGGGCTACCTGCTGCGGGATGGGCTGAAAAAACAGTTGATCCGCAGCCATTCGGAAAAACATGCGGTCGAACCCTTTTTATATAAATATCACTTTCACTCCAGAATTCTAGATGAAGCCCACTTGTTCACCATTCTGGACGCCATACGCAAACACCGTAGAGTCCGGTTCCTGTATTTCTCGCCCAAAGCGAAAAAGAGTTATGCCTCCCAAAATACCAATCCTTTGTTCGAACGGGAAACGGAAGGAAAATCGGAGAAAATACTGCCGCTTAAAGTCGTCTACGATCATCAGTACGGCCGCTGGTATCTGCTTGCTCACGGACGGGAAGGGATTCGAAAGTACCGGATGGAAGGCATTACGCAGTTCGAAGAGGATGAAGCGGTTGATTCCGCATGGTTCGCGAAAAAGCAGCAGGAACTTCAAGAAAAGCTCCGTTTCAGTTGGCTGATCGATACAGGGGCTCCGGTCACCGTCCGCGCCAAGTTCTATAACCCCGGTCAAAATCCGAATTTCGTCAAAGAACGGGTGCTGCTGCAGGGGCAATGGGGACAAATTGTGGAGGACGACGACGAGTCCTTCACCTACGAGATTACCGTGAACGGAACGACAGAAATCAAACCGTGGCTGCGGAGCTTTGGTTCCAGCTGCGAGGTCCTCGAGCCGACCCGGCTGCGCCGCGAAATGATCGCGGAATGGAAGGAGATTCGCGCCTATTATGAATCTGTTTGAGAAAATTTTTAATTACCAAATCATCTCGCGGCTGGACGGCTCCGGCACCTTCATGGTCACCGCCCATGAACGCGCATGGCTTGCAGCAATGCTGCAGCATCCGGCCGCATCGGGCGCATTTACGCCTAAGACGCTGATAAAACTGCGGTCACTATTGGAACAGGATGAACCATTGGATACAAGTTCACATCTGATCGAAAAGGCGCGCAGCAGGGAAAAGCAGGTGTATCATCCTCTGCTGCGCCCGCTGCGCCGCCTCATCATGAACCGGAGCGGAATCCGGATCACCCACTGCCTCAAAAACGGCAAGATTTACTCCAACCAATTAGCCGTTCCTTATCGGCTGGAATATTCCATGGTGAAACGTGAGTGGTACCTGCTCTGGCATCATATCCGCAATCATGCATTCATGAGCACGAAACTGGACAAAATCATCTCCGTCACCGAAACTGATCTGCCCCTGGAAAGGGTGAACGACATTTTTGAACGGATCAGCCAAACCCTAGAAGGCCGCAAAACCGAGGTCCTAATTGAGATCATTCCACAATATAACGAGGAGCTGTCGCGGATTCTTTATGCGCTCTCCTGCTTCGAAAAAGAGGTGCAATACGATGCGCAGCAGGATTCTTATACGGTAAAAGTTTGCCTGCTTGGAGAAGAGCAGGAATTCCTGCTTTCCAAGCTGCGATTTCTAGGAAAACGGGTGAAGGTGCTTGAGGGGCATTACGTGAAAAAACGGATGTTTGAGGCATCTACGAAGGCGTTGGAGCGGTACGGGGCGTTGGATACGGTGAAGGAAGACTGAAAAGAAGGAAGGCGGCAGTGCAAAAAGGCAAGTTCATACCGCGGCATGGGCGGATCGAACTTGCCTTTTTCGTATTGAGCCTTACAAATTGATGATCCCTTTGCTCACGCCAAGGTTCGGATAATCGCGCATCGCCTGCGGCAGCTCCTCCAAGGTGAAACGATGGCTGATTAAAGGCTCTAAACTGATTCGGCCTTGGGACACGAGCGCGATCGCTTCCAGATGAGTGAAGGGATTGATGAAGGAACCCATGATACGAAGCTCTTTTGCGAATACATCGTATGGTCGGATGTGAATTTCCGTATCCGGCGAGGCAACGCCGAAGAGAAGAACTTGGCCCCCTTTACGGGCGGCGCCGACCGCCATTTCGACCGAATCCTTACGTCCAACGCATTCGATGACGATATCCGCGCCCGAAGCGAATTTTCCCGCAGCATCTGGATCTAGCGGCGATAACACCTCATCGGCCCCCAGTTCGCGCAGCCTGTCATGTTTAAATGCGGCCGGCTCGCTCACCGTAATCCGCGAAGCCCCGCTTGCCCGGACAAGCTGCAGGAATAACTGGCCGATAAATCCGCCGCCGATAATCAATATATGATCCCGCGGCCCGATCGCTAGCTTGCGAAAGCCATGAAGCACGCAGCCCAGCGGTTCAATCAAAGCCGCCTCCTCGAAACTCATCCGATCCGGAATTCGGTAACAGTTCGCTGCCGGGACCGCGCATAATTCCGCCATTCCCCCGTCCCGGGTAACGCCTATGGCCTGCAACCGGTCGCATAGATGGAGCTTGCCGCTGCGGCAATATTCACAGCTCCCGCAGTAAATATTGGGGTCGACCGTAACCCGGTCCCCCGCCGCGAGCGTATCCACGTCATCGCTAACGGCCACGACTACCCCGGCTAATTCATGCCCTAGCACGATCGGGGTATGGACCTCCGCCGATCCCGGATGACCATGATAAATATGTTGATCGGTTCCGCAAATGCCGCAGCTGCGGACGCGGATGACAACCTCACCGCTCCCAGGCTGGGGATTCGGGTGTTCCGTGCATACCATCTGCTCTTGTTCCTGCAATACTGCCGCTTTCATCGCTAGATCCCCTCTTCTCCGTATTGTGATTGAAGCCTGCCTTAGCCGCGGGCCGATCCGTTCAAAGCCGAAACCCGCAGCGTGTTCCAAGGAATGTCTTTACCGTCCCACTGTTTAATACGCAAGGTACGGGATTGTCCAGGGAGCAGATCAAAATAATTATCCTCCCACTCCACCCATTCCTCGTCAAGCTCCAGCTTGACCATTCGCGCCAACCGGCCTTCGGCCGAAACCGTCACGGTGCCGTTCTCCGGATTTACCCGGACTTGCAGACATGTGGGCCCAAAGTTCATGTCCTTGTGATCCATGAAGTAATAGAAGTTATCTTCCCCGGCCTCATTCTCCCATCGTAAGACGCATACCGCCTGGTCGGCACCCAACCCTTGAAGCATTTCTTCCAAGGAGACTTCGGCAATCCGCAGCTTGTCTCCTGCATGAATCGTGACCGGATAGGAGCGCTGGTACACGCACCGCCCATCGAGGCTGAACACCCGGATTTCCGCCGTTCGCTGGATCGTATGCAGAGTATCGTTGATACCCCACAGAATCATATGGGAGTCGCCTGGCGTGTATTCCGCGCATAACAGCACAGGATGATAAAACTTCCGTGCATAATGATAGGCTGCTTTCGGCAGGCCGTAGTAATCGACGACCGACCAACTCGTTCCGGGCCAGCAATCATTGAACTGCCAGAACAGCGCTCCGCTCGTTTCCGGTTTATTCCTGCGGTAGTGCTCGATGCCGTATTTCAACCCTTCGGCCTGGGTCAGCATCGAAAAGTTCATGTATTCTTCCAGGTCATTCGGAATTCCCGAATAGCCTTCCATCAGCATGATACCTTTCAGATGATTGATGTCCTTGTTCCGGTTCATCATTTCGCCGCTGCCCCATACAAGCTCGGATTCAGGGATATTCCGCTGCAGCGTGTAGCGTGTGGATGAGGCATGCATGCCGAATTCGCTGGCGAACTTCGTATGATCCTCCTTGAATTTTTTAAACGACAACCCCTCCACGCTATAATTCTGGCGCTGGGGCTCGCCAAAGACGCGGGGTTCGATATTGCCGTGCCAAACCTGCCAGTTATGCGTGTCCCCTTCGTCCCGGGAGTTGTGATCATTCCCACCAAAAGGCGAACTCGGCCAAAACGTCCGCGAAGGATCCAGCCGCTCAAGGAGGCCGGGCATAAGCTCGTGATAGATTTTCTCCCCGTAGAACGGATGCGGTATTTCTCCCCCCGCATGCAGCGCTTCATACAGCCAATCGTTTTCATTGTTGCCGCACCATAAGGCCAGGCAGGTCCGGCTGCGCAGCCGTTTGACCACCTGCTCCACCTCGCGCCGGACGTTGTCCATAAAGTTGCGGTTATAATCCGGATACAGTGCGCAGGCAAACATAAAGTCCTGCCATACCAAAATGCCTAAACGATCGCATTCATCGTAAAAAATATCCCTTTCATAGATCCCCCCGCCCCATACTCTCAGCATATTCATGTTGGCGTCGCGGGCCATGCGGATCAGGCGGGAATATCTTGAATCGGGAACGGCTGCGATAAAACTGTCGATCGGAATCCAGTTGGCTCCTTTCGCAAATACGTCGACCCCATTCAGCACGAATGTAAAGGATGGATCGCCTGCATCATTCCGCCGCTTCAATTCAAGGCTGCGAATGCCGAGCATTTGTGCGGAGCGGTCAATCGGTTCTCCGTCAGCAAACACGGTGACTTGCAGTTTATATAAATGAGGCGTCCCCAGGTCATGAGTCCACCAAAGCTTCGGATCAACCACTTTAAGACCGGTCGTTCCCGAGAAAAGAATGCCACCAGCCGCTCCGTCCCATGCCAGCCCCAGGCTAAGATCAATCTTGATCTCCGCCGAAGCCGCAACCTTGTCTTTCCCCTCATCGATGAGCTCCACGAGAGCCGTGTAGTCCCTGGCATCATCCCATGCCTTAAGCTCCAAAGAGATATCCACCAACGCTTGATCAGCGCTGATTTCCGCCGTGCGGGCATATACATGTTCCAGTTTGGCATACCGGGTTTTCTGAAGCCGGACCTCCTTCCATATCCCCGCACATACCAGACGCGGCCCCCAGTCCCAGCCAAAATGGCTCTGGTTTTTACGCGTCCAGACCCGCTCCTTGCTGAAGCCGGACCAGAACGTGGAGACCGCCTTTTCTCCCACCTTCGCATGAACCGGATCAAACTTGACGGCAAGCACGTTTTTGCCAAGCTTCAGCTCGCGGCTCACTTCAAACGTATGGCTGATAAACATATTATCGGTCGAACCCAGCTCCACCCCGTTCAAATATACGGTGGCAAAGGTGTCGAGCCCTTCAAAAACAAGCTCCATCCGCTCTTCCCGGCTCGGAAGCTCTGTTAGCGTGAATACCGTGCGGTACCACCAAATGCGTTCCTCGACCCAGCGGCATTTTTGATCGTTATGCCCATAAAACGGATCGTCGATTAATCCATGACGGTTCAAGGTCGTGTGCACATCTCCCGGCACTTCGGCCGACATCCAGAAATAATCGTCGTACAGCGGGGAGGCTACCTCCAAATCCCTGGCTTCCCCGATCCGGAAATCCCGCAGCTTCCAGTGATCTTTAATAATCATGTTATCCCCCTCTAGCTGGAAATACGTCTAAAACAGAAACGCCGAAACAGCATTAGAGCTGTTTGGCGTTCCTTGTTCGCTTGCATTTAGACTTTCGCTTCAATATATTCGAGACTGTCCAAAATTTCTTTGACGCTGAGTTCGGCACAGGCCATAGATGTATCCGCCACGCCGTAGAACATTTTGACCGTATCGCCTTCAACGATGGCCCCGCAGGAAAATACGACGTCTCCGAAAAAGCCCTGCTTTTCGTATTCGGCCTCAGGCTCCATAACCGGTTTCCCTGAACGGGCGATTACCCGCGTCGGATCGTTTAAATCAAGGAGAACCGCGCCCATACAGTATCTGTGGTCAGCCGTTGCACCGTGATAGAGCTCAAGCCAGCCTTTTTCCGTTTTAAAAGGAACCGCTCCCCCGCCGATTCGGCCGCTGTCCCACATGCCTTCCCGCAGGCCAAGCAAATGCTTGTGATTGCCCCAATAGAGGAGGTTGTCGGACTCGGCAATCCAGATTTCCGGGTTTCCGATGCTTTTCATCGTCGGACGGTGCAGCGCATAATATTTGCCGTTGATCTTTTCCGGGAAAATGAGCACATCCTTATTGTCGGGACCGAAAATCATGCCGTGATGGCGGATCGTCTTAAAGTCGGTCGTCGAAACCAGTGATTCCCCGATCCCGACCGGGGAAACGGCGGAAAAATAAATATAATACGTATCGCCGATCTGGGTTACGCGCGGATCCTCGATACCGAATGTTTCCTGTTCATTTGATGGATAAATAAAAGGTTTATCGTCAACCGTAAAGTGGTGGCCATCCCTGCTTCTGGCAATCCGGATATAGGAAAGCGATGTTAGGTATTCGAAAGTTCCATTTTTGGACTTGTTCCGAATCACGCGCGGATCCGAAAAATCATAACGGTCATCATCAGTACGGAAAGGAATGAGTTCAAGTTCGCCGGTTTGCGCGTTATACACCGGCGCTTTGATCATATTCGGGTCATTGCTGATCGGACGTTCCGCCACTCGGAGCAGCATCAGGGTTTCTCCCTGGTAATGCGCGATGCCGGCGTTAAATGCGCCTATGACCTCAAAATCTTCCCGGTGAGGTTTAACGTCTGCCGGCGTAATTAAAGGATTTTCTTCGTATCGGTATATCTTCATTGAGATCAGACTCCTTGATGTATAAACTAGGATTCGAATTTAACAAACGGATCAGGCAGCGTGAGGCGCTGCGCCTCGGCATCGCTTGTTCCCGCATAAATCACGGCTGTGCCATCCTTCCGGCGGATCAACCCTCCGCTGAATACGACGTCCCGAAGGTCTTTGCGTTTGGCCTGACCGGGCAGAAAATCTTTGCGGACGGCGATCACTTCCATATCGGAAATATCTCCGGTTTGCGGGTCAAGCGCGAATACCATCGGGTAATAATGGCGGTCGCCGGACTCGTCGTAACATGCCGTATGCCCGAGCACCCCGATCAGGCCGTTCTTCAGCACATGGGCTTCGTTGGCCCCGCCCCATTCTTCGGGAATGAATTGCCCTTCGAGCAGCGGTGCGTTTTCGATTCCTTCGATGCTGAGATCGTCCAAAGACGGAACCCTGAAATAGCCAATCTGGCCACGGCCGCCTTTTTCGCCCTGCGGCCGCGTGAACACGCCGACTCCCCCGTCTGGCAGTCCGATCAGGCGCAGATCCTTCATCCCGTCCGGGCCTGTAAAAAACAGCTCCAGGTCGGCAATTCTGCTGCCGCGGTAAAAGACGGTGCGCCACATCAAAGCGCCCGTTTGCTCAGGATGCGGATAAATTTGCACGCCTCCGACGATCAGTTCCCCGCCGATACGCGTATGAAAAGGATCCTGTAGTACCAGAACCGGGGCTCCTTCCCGCGGTACCCATTTCCCCTCTTTTTCCACAAAGAAAATCACTTCCGAATGTTCACTGTCACGGGACTCTACTCTGCCCGCAATTACCAGTTCGCCTTCATCCTCAAACGGAGCGGTAATGTTA